>JAWXTU010000128.1:0-6084 GCA_044433285.1 bacterium
AATAAGACCTAATTAATTTATCAAATCCTTGAGTACGGCTGGCGTTGTATACTGCTCTGAAACCATCGCCATATATTGCATCCTCATCTGCCATCAATAAAGCTATCTGCTTATTAGCTTCCACATCATTAATCCTTGATAGATACAGATACTCCGAGAAGTTAGATAGCCCTTCACAATATTTGAGTTCGGGAGTTACGCCATTTTCCTCTTGCCACACGTGCATAAGTTCGTGCGCCAATGTAGAGGCAAATCTCAATCTAGGCTGATAATCAAGCAGATAAATAGTATGTTTGCGGGTAATTCTAACTTCGCCTGATGGCAACTGCTCCTCTTCGGTTACAGTGTTAGCAGTACCCAATCGAGTTTCACTAACATCTTGTTCGGTATATTCTGCCAAATACTTAGCATTCAACACTACTATAGAGACATCATATTGAGAGACATCAAACCCGAAACCTTTCATCACACTTACCACCTCACCAAAAATACCATTAACATCATCACCGACTTTAACAGCCGTAGCCAAACAGGTGTTGCATATTATTCTACCATCATCAAAAACCACCTCTTTTAGGATATATTCTTGACAGTTGAAACATTTGTCTACATCTCCGCTTTGTATATGCGAGGCGCAAACTTTATTATCGTACATATCAAAGAAATACTCACCTGTGATTATACCTTTACATATATGGCATATATCAGCGTTTTCGTAGCAGTTATAACAGATATTACTGCCATTTTCCATATGTAAAAAGTTGGTAGAAAACAATCCGCACGTATTACAGAATGCCACTTCGCCATTATGCATATGCGACGGACAAATCGCAGTACCAGAGTCGTCAGAGAAATACTCACCCTCAATATAATTACCACAAACAGCACAATAAATCTCATCGGCAAAAGCAGCTTGAGATGATAAGAACATAAGCGCGAAACAACTGATAAAAAGCGTTGTTTTAAATTTGAAAAAGGTAGAGGTTTGCATAATATTTGATTTTTTAATAGGACTAAAAATAATTACAATATTTTTGGAGTAACAGAAGATGTTAGAAAATCACGTATATAGATATGTTCTATCCCTTCGTAGGTATTCTCAAATGTTTGTTCAGCAGAGATTACAATTTTTGGATAGTTATCTTTTATACGTAATAAATTACCAAACTCACGTTTAATCGTACTCTCAGATCTTAACTCGACAGCTACCTGAACATAAATAGTCTCGCCAGCACGAGTGCAGACAAAATCAATCTCTTCGGTAGTAAGCGCACCAACTTTTACATCATAGCCACAGAATAGAAGATGGTTGTAAACAATGTTTTCTAATCGTTTAGCTCTATCTGCTGGGCTGTAACCCACAATTAAATTGCGGATACCCATATTCTCAAAGTAATATTTTTCTCCTCTCTCAAAAAGACGCTTGCCAATAATATCATATCTCGCTGCCTTGCTTACAACAAATGCATCGGCAAGAGAGTCCGCATACTCAGACACAAGTACTGCAGACATCTTCACATTTTGACTTTTGAGGAAATCACTAATGCTCTTTGATGAAAAAAGACTACCTATATTTCCTGCCAAGAACCGAATAAGTTGATCCAGAAAAGCAACATTACGTATCTTATTACGCTCAACTACATCACGAAGTATAATCGTGGAATATATACTTTTAATATACTCCATCACAACAGCCTCCTCCATAGGAATGTGTATGAGATATGGAAGACCACCAAAATGAATATACTTATCTAATGACGAATCGTTATCCTCTAATTTATGAAAATCGAGGAACTCAATATACGACAGACTATATATCTTGAACTCCACGTATCTACCTCCGAGCTCATTTGCCAGATCGCTTGAAAACATCTGCGAGTTGCTCCCCGTGATGTAAATATCATTGTTATCATCAAGAGCAAGTGAACGCACTACGGCTTTGAAATTCTCTATCTCTTGAATTTCATCTATGAAGATATAATTGCGCTTATCATCGCACAACCTTGGAGAAATATACTCATTCAGTTCTTTGTGAGAGACTATATCAATAAACTCTATATTCTCCCGATTAACATAGATAATATTTGCATCAGCATCCTCCTTGCGAATTATATCTATCAATTGATAAAGCAAGTAACTTTTTCCTGAACGCCTATGCCCCACCATAACCTTAACAATCGGTGTACGCATAAATGGCTTGATTCTGTCGATATAGACTTTTCGGCTATATAGTATTTTTGGTAATTTAGTCATAGCTATATTAGGTTATACATTTAATAATGCGCAAAGGTAGTAATTATTTACGATATACCTGCAATAATTTGGTGTTTTTCTTTTTATTTACTGTATACCTTATCTTTTTAGAATACAAATGTCTTATAATTACCACACAAAAAGATAGTAATAAAATATTGTTTGCAAGCTATATAATATTGAATATCAGATTAATAAAAACAATAAAAGCAAATTACGGCTATCACTTACAGCATTTAATCATTTCACAATGCAAAGATATGTAAAAATTCCAAAACCACAAAGTTAAACGCAACAATTTATTGCATATAACTCCAAAAACAGCCGAAATACTACTTGTTTTGCCTATTATTACCCCTCTCATCAGATATTATTTTGACATTCAAAACCTTTTCAAGTTCTGACAACTCATCTAATATTGTCATTCTAATCTTCCCAATATTAAGATAGTCTATAAACTTTTGACTATAACGCCCTTTCTGGTAAACTTTGTTAGCTTGTTTAAAGAGAGTTTGCATCTTCTTTGCTCCATCTTTTCCTACAACCGATTTTCCGTCGTATTTAATCTTAAGAAATGAGCATAAACCCTCAATATCTTTCAGAAACCAATCTTCAATCATCTGTTTAGCTTTAATCTCAATAAAGCTATCTACACCCAAATCTTTCACCCCTCGTTTTACCTTTATCCAGTCAATCGGAGGTATTGCTGCATATTCAAATACATCTGTATCATAAGCACACGCAACTGCAACCACCTCCCCTTCTGATTTTTCAATCTTAGGTTTTATTCCGTTCTTCAATTTTGAAATCGCTTTACCTGCAAAGTTACCAAACCCACCAACAGAATAAACTTCACATCCTATTATCTCTGCGACTGAATTTGCTCTATAATAATCAATTAATGCCTTATAAAAAACACGATCAGTCTCCCCCTCAACTAATATCACCACATATTTATTTTCATACACATATATCATTGAGAAATTCAACATCGCCTTGCTGAGCATCATACATTACAGAGAAAATATAATCTCCAAGAGTTACACCCTCCTCCGAAGCAAGAGCTAAAATTCGTTTCTCCTTTGATGGTTTTATCTCTTTAAACATTGCCAACCCCTCACTATTGGGCACACCTATCTTTATTTTCTCAGCACTTAAATATTTGATAAGATATGGTGAATGACTCGTTAGAATAATTTTAGTATTGGGACAAATTGCATCAAAAGTCATCAACAACGATTGAAAAAGCGCAGGATGAATAGAGTTCTCTAGCTCTTCAAACATAATTAGTGGCACTCTATTTATATCAGCCCCTATTGCCATTGCCAAGGTGTAAATAATCTTTTTTGACCCAGCAGAAATACTTCTTATACTTGTTTGTTGATTATTATATCGCTCTTTAACCCTAATATCATAAAATTTCTCTGGACGAGAAAAGGGTGCTGAATTATCATTACCTAAAGACAATTCTTTCAAATCAATCTCAATTGGTTCTACATCCTCAATTGCAGGCAAAAGCGATAATATTGCACTTTTCAATAATTCATAACTATCTGGTGCCATCTTCATCAAACTATATACAAAGAATGGCGGGTCGATATTACGTGTCATATCCAACGAATACTCCGCACGAATAGATTGGTTCGAAACTGTATTGAAATACAACTCAGGGTCTTGCATTGTATTTATCAAAAGAATATCTATTGTCAAAATACGTTTGATAATATCTAGATAAAACAATTCATCCAAGTTTGCAATTTTGTTTATCACAAGATTATCCGCGTCAATTGTTATTGACTTATCGCATCTACCCTTAGCATTAACAAGATAAAATGCCTTATCTTCTGTCCGATTAATATATTGCGTATATTTTGCTCTTACACTTCCAGCCTGTTTTACTCTCAGTCGCTCACTTATAATCCTAGTATTTTGAGTATTACGTTTCCATTCGAATGAAAAAGAATAATTCACATCCATATAGACACCTATGCTATTAGGAAAAGTAGCGTTTATCTCAAACGAGAAAGGTAAACCTGCAATCTTATTGTTTATTGGTATTACTCCTGTCTGATTCATAAGAGCAGACTTTTGTGTAGGTGTACTTTTAATAAAAGCCAATCCAAATTCAATAGCTTTCAATACATTAGATTTACCATAATTATTAAAAGCTACTAACGCATTTAGCCCATTCAGGGTCAGTTCAACCCTTTCGATATTTGCATATCCATCTACTATTAAACTATTTATATTCATAGCTCATTTTTATTAAGTTTTTCACACTGCAAAGATAAGCGAAATTTCTGAAACCACAAAGTTAAACGCAACAATTTATTGCATATAACTCCAAAAATAGCCAAAATTGAGCCATTTTTGGAGTTATATGTTGGTTTTTAGGGAGTTTTTGGAGAAATTCAGCCTCTACCAATTATCATAGAAATCATGAAAACCATAAGATTCATCATATTCATCTAAATACCTATTATATTCCTTAGAACACTCTTTGTACACATCAAACTTAGCACGTACCATACTTTTGTAGGTTTGAACCACCGCCACTTTTAGTACAAAGATCAGCAACACTATGTAGGTAAAACGAATCGTTTTCTTTAGAAAATATGGCAATAATTTCTTCAGTTCGTTTTTCAATATTACACCTTGTGTTATTTTATATCGATGTTTAATAATCATATTATTAATGTTTTATATTACTGTCAAAATCTTTTGATGTATATCTTATATAGTATTGATTTTTACCTCCAGTTACTACAATTTCTGTAGCCTCTTTTTTTCTTTTAGACGTAGTTTCAGATTCATCATATTCATAATACGTTCCTGCATTAATAGGTCGCTGTTTACTAATATGAACGGTAGAACTACTAGTCATTTTCTCATCGTCGCATAACGACGACACTTTCTCTCGTTTGAACTCAGATTCTTTGTGGTTTGAAACTTTAGAGATATAGAATTTATTATTTACATTTCTACGTTCCTCATCTCCATCTACTGTATAAACAAATCTATTTTCAAAAATTAGGGGTGTTGTCTCCATCGAAAACTCCATATCTGTCTGCTTTTTGAAATTGAATAGAAACATATCACAATCTCTAAACATACCGATAAGATAATTAAACTTTTGAATGACTTTTCTTGTGTGCGCAGGCACTGTAATAGACACAGTCTCTACGCTATGTTGTGTATCACTATTGGTGTATGTGTTGGTTTTACTAGATGCAACTCCTAAGGCAGAAGCCGCATTTATTTTGCCATAAACATTTACACCAGAGAGAGCAACACCCGAACTTTTACTATATGTATTTGTCTCATTATGCGTATATACCGAATTGGTAAAATAATCAAATGCGTAGCCATTTTTGATGAGGAATGATTTATCTAAATGGATAGTTATATCTTTATCGCTTAAATTATGTATAATACAACTAACTTTGCCATTCGTACTCCAAAAATCATACATAACCGCAATATTATCATCCGAATAGGTTAGATAATCGTTAGTTGGTTTAACTGAATTATCAGCAGGAGAGACCGTCCCGAGTTGATAGTAATTTAAAGGTGCTGCACATGATGATGCGATAAGTATTGTCGCTACCGCGCCAATAACTGTTTTAAAAATAAGTTTCATATTGTGTATTATTTAAATTTGTATTGCTAAGTTCAACTTGCAAATGCAACTAAATTCTGTTTGAAAATTGTATCTAACTATTCGTACGTTACCAAATTTCTGGGGAGTTTGATTCTTTTTCTCAGTCCTCTTTGTCCTGAAACGGAGTACAACTCCACCTGCTCGTCATTATCAAGATGGCGTACAAATGC
>JAWXTU010000129.1:0-5955 GCA_044433285.1 bacterium
ATCTTCATGTAGAGGGTCGAGCATATCTGCCTCAGTTTGAATAACCTCGTAACCTGTTGGTATTGATTGTTTTCGTATCGGACAGTGAGGGTTATTTGGGTCGATTAGAGCTAGATAATATGGGGTGATAGCCATACGTAAAGTTTTAAGAGAAAGGCGCACTCCATCCTCCTCTTCTTTACTTAGGGTGACATATTTTTTTAGCTCATCAAGAGTCTCTATTCTATTTTTTACCTGCCATTTCCAGTCGTTCCATTGTTCATCGGTAACGTTAGGGAATAGTTCATTTCTTCTGTCTGTTTTCATAGTATTTTTAGTTAGTGTATTAGTGTGTATTATAAGGTTTTATACGTAGATTTTTTCAAATAAATCCATCAATCGTTTGTCCTCGCGGAAAATATTTAGAGTCAAATCGCCATGCCCTTTGGTGTATCCATTACCTACCATCATATTCACATCTTTGCCAATGCCCTCAGCCCCAAGTGCTGCTTTTGTAAAAGATGTAGCCATCGAGAAGAAATATACAGTACCTTCGTCTTTTGTAATCATAATAGAAGACATCTCGGTATTAGGCACATTTACATTATTAATTACCACATCACAACCCTCCTCGCCCACGATAGCCGATACGCGGTTGTAGATATCTATACTATTTGTTGCATCACCAACAATTACATCTGTGGCAAGTCCAAGTTCTTTAATGCGCTCCGCATTTTTTTCGCTATATTCCACCACGATAACACGACCATCTTTGCCAGCATTTTTCATAGCTTGATAGCAACATAAAATACCAGATTTACCACCTCCACCGATGATACAAACACTGTTACCTGGTTTTACCAATTTGTTTACCTGTGCAGGAGCACCAGCCACGTCGAGTGCTGCAAGAGCCAATTTTTCTGGTATATCATTTGGTAGAGTTGCATATATACCACTCTCAAATAGTATCGCTTGTCCGTCAATATCAACTTGTTCTTTATCAATAGCAATACTTTTTATTTTATCTATTTTTAGCGGAGTAAGGGATAAAGAAACTAAAGTTGCAATTTTATCTCCCACTTTTAATGATTTATCAGGGAATCTCTCTCCGATAGCCTTAACACTACCAATGAGCATACCGCCTGAACCAGTAACAGGATTTTGCATTTTTCCGCGTTCGCCTACGATATCAAAAATCATCTTTTCAATTGCGATAGCATCGCCTTTGCAAGCCTCTTTTATTTGAGTAAAACTAGCCGAGTCGATATTAAGAGTAGATACTTCGATAAGAAGTTCGTTGTCGTATAGCTCCATTGTGTTATCAATTTTCAGAGCTGGTTGAGGCAGACTAAGTGCAGGTTCAATTACACGATGAATGCCATATTTATTTCCTTTTTTCATTTTATTCAGTCTATTTTTTTTAGGATTTTTCTTTGTAGGGTTTTTAGAGTCTCATATTATTAATTTAATTTTTTAATCGGGGAGTTTTTAGAAATCCCCATAAGTTCATTCTATAATCATAAGCCCTTTATAATCATAAGCCCTTTATATATCCCTCTTAAAGATTTAAAATTTTTCTTGCTTCAGCTGGAGTTGCAATTTCACGACCCAACTCTTTTGCCAAGCGCACCACCTTTTCTACCAATTCGCCATTGCTTTTTGCAAGCACACCCTTTGATAGATATACATTATCCTCAAAACCCACGCGCACGTGTCCGCCATCTATGATAGCAGCAACAGCAAGAGGAAATTCAAATCTACCTACACCTGCCACTGTGTAAGTTGCATCAGAAGGTATTGCATCGCGCATAAATTGGAAATCTTTTAACGTACCGCCAAGACCGCCATTCACACCAAGTACAAAATCAAAGTGCATAGGACGTTTGATGAAACCTTTTTTCTCTAGGCGTAAAGCCATCTCCACCATACTTTTATCAAAACATTCCAACTCTGGTTTAATCCCTAATTCAATCATACGAGTACCGAAATTTTTGATAGTATTTTCAGTGTTCACAAAGATTTCATCGCCTCCGAAATTGAGTGTTCCACAGTCGAGTGTAGCCATTTCTGGTAGTAACTCAGTCGGTTGCAATCGCTCATCATCAGTCATACCTACCGCACCACCAGTAGAAGGTTGTATAATTACATCGGGATATTTTGCTTTGATAGCATCGATAGCCTCTTTAAATCGGGCTTTATCTTGTGTAGGAGTTCCGTCATCGTAGCGCACGTGGAGGTGAATAACAGAGGCGCCTGCCTCGTATGCAGATCCTGCTTCGCGTACCAACTCTTCGATTGTATAAGGCACTGCCGGATTGTGTTCTTTTAGCACTTCTGCGCCACAGATGGCAGCAGTAATAATCAGTTTTTCCATATAGTTTAAGGTTGTGTTTTTTAGGTTTATATTATCGCTCCCTTTTATTTATGTTCGGGGCGCATATCCTTAAGTTACTTATTGTTGCGTTGGCACTCTTTTGGTACTACGCATACACCAGTTGCTTTGCATACCACGATTGGTTCGTCGAGCACATCGCAAGCAGAATCTGAGATATCAGGACGAGCCACTATTACTTTGCGAGCTTCGAAATTCATCGTTCTAGAGGTGTTACCCACTTTTACAATTTCTCCTACCGCCTCTATGTAGTCGCCTGCATATACAGGAGCCATAAATTCCACCATAGTGTAAGCCTTAAATAGCCCCTCATCACCATCGTTAAGGATTAATAGTTCGGTTGCTACGTCACCAAAAAGTTGTAGCATTTTTGCGCCGTCTACCAAATTACCACCATAGTGAGCATCGTGTAGACTCATTCTTAATCTGATTGTAGAAGTCATAATATTAGATATTTAAAGGTTATTTTGTTAAGATAATTTTATCCACTAAGATATTAGGCACGTGGATAGACTCTTTAGCAATAGAACCAATTTTCACTAGTTCTTTTGCCTCTGCAACTACCACATCGGCAGCCATTGCCATAAGAGGATTAAAATTTTGAGATGTACCGTGATAGACAATATTTCCAGATTCGTCGCAAACGCTAGAGCCAATCACAGCTAAATCTGCACGCAAAGGTAGTTCCAGTAGATATTCTTTGCCCTCCACAGTGATTTTTTCTTTGCCCTCTTCGATGATAGTACCAAGCCCAACTAGGGTTAAAAATCCACCTAGTCCGTTGCCACCACATCTGATGCGCTCAGCAAGAGTGCCTTGTGGAACAAATACCACCTCCATCTCGCCGCAATTCATCTTTTCGTTAATATAGGGATTAGTGCCGATATGCGATGCAATTAGTTTTTTTACCTTGCCAGATACAAGTAATTTGCCGACTCCTTTGTCAGGAAAAGCACCATCGTTGGTTATTACGGTTAGATTTTTTACGTCGCTTTGACATATGTAGTCAATGACAGTTTCGGCTGTACCATTAGCGAGAAATCCACCTACCATAATAGACATACCGTCTCTTAGTAGCGAGAAAATCTCTTCTCGATTAGTTAGTTTATTCATGATATATAGTTAAGTGTTTTATGTGTTTTTCTTACGTTGCAAAGATACATATTTTTTAGTATCCACGCAACGTTTTTCTTAAAGATTTGTAGAACTATTTTTTTAGTTGATAGAATGAAACTTAATTTATTGATGATTAATCTGTTACATCTATATAGTCAACGCTTGTTTGTAATTTGTTGGTAAATAAACAACAAAGAGCGTGGAACATTCAAAAATAATTAGTAATTTTGCACTCTAAATAATTTTGAATTTTAAAAGCTTTCTTAAAATCGAGTAGATTAATATTACATCCTAAAATTATGGGAAAAATTATAGCAATAGCAAATCAGAAGGGTGGTGTCGGTAAAACCACCACTAGTATAAATTTGGCAGCGTCACTTGCCAAATTAGGTCAGAGTGTATTGATTATTGATGCCGATCCACAGGCTAATGCCTCATCGGGTTTAGGTGTAGATGTAAAAGGTTTAAAAACAACTGTTTATGAGTGTATGATTGGTGAGGTAAAAGTCTCTGATGCTACATTTGAAACAGAGATTGAAAACCTTAAAATTGTACCGTCTCATATAGATTTGGTAGGGGCGGAGATTGAGATGCTCACAATTGAAAATCGTGAAAAATGTATGCGAAATATGTTGATATCTGAACGAGTAAATTACGATTATATAATTATCGACTGTTCACCTTCGCTCGGGTTGATAACTGTTAATGCGCTAACAGCAGCAGATTCGGTAATTATTCCTGTTCAGAGTGAATATTTTGCCCTAGAAGGTATTGGTAAACTTTTGAATACCATTAAGATAATAAAATCAGGTCTTAATCCGTCTTTAAATATAGAGGGTTTTTTGCTAACTATGTTCGATGCTCGTTTACGTTATGCTAATCAAGTGGCAGATGAGGTGAGTAAACACTTTGGAGATATGGTATTCAAATCGATTATTCAGCGTAATGTAAAGCTCTCAGAAGCAACATCATACGGTGTGCCAGCGATTGTATATGAGCCAGATTCTAAAGGTGCTCAAAATCATATGGATTTGGCAAGAGAGTTGATAGAGAAGAATGGCGGTATCATAAAAAATTAATAAAAGAGCGGTTTTTGAGATGTCTCTAAAATTAATACTATAAATAATAATGAAAAAACAAGCACTAGGGCGAGGATTGAGTGCCTTAATAGATACAGAACCAGTTGCAGCGGTGGGCTCTACGCAGTTTAATGAGATAAAAATAGGGTATATTCATCCAAACCCAAACCAGCCGCGTACGGATTTTAATGATGAGGCGCTAGAGGAGTTAGCCACATCTATTCGCGTGAATGGTATTATTAGTCCAATTACTCTCCGTAAGGTGAGTGAGGATAATTATCAAATCATCGCAGGAGAGCGTAGATATAGGGCGTCGAAATTGGTAGGGTTGGATAGTATCCCTGCATATATTCGTGCTGCCGATGATAAAGAGGTGATGCAGATGGCTCTTATCGAGAATATCCAACGTGAAGATTTAAATGCAATAGAAATTGCATTGAGTTATAATAGTCTTCTGACAACTAATAACTTAACACAAGAGGCATTGGCGGAGAGAGTTGGAAAAAAACGCGCTACTGTTACCAATTATTTGCGACTTTTGAAACTGCCTGCTGAGATACAGATGGGACTCAAAGATCGTAAGATTGAGATGGGGCATGCTCGTGCAATTGCTGGTGTGGTGGATATTGAAAAACAGTTGGCTGTTTATGAACAGGTGCTAACCGAGGAAGCATCTGTGCGCCGTACCGAAGAGATTGTGCGTTCAATTGGTCCGTCGGCTAGCAAGAGTGAGAGCTCTAAACCTAAGGACACTAAATTTTTACCAAAAGAGTATGAAGAGTTGTGTAGTGGATTGGTGAATCGTCTCAATTCAAAGGTGAAACTTACATACAATGACAAGGGAAAAGGAAAAATCACAATACCGTTTGATGGGGATGATGATTTGCTTAGGTTGATGTCAATGTTTGATCGAATTTAACAGTAGTGTTTTTGCAAATATTTTAGTAGAGATATAGCAAAAAACAGTTTCATTCCTATTTTATTTGTTTAATTTTATATTCTAGGAGTTTTTAGAGGTTCCCTAAATTAATGAGAGAAAAAAATAGAGTTGTGGTATATTTATTTGTTGTAGTGCTGATGGTTGTTTCGTCTAGTACATCGGGGTTGTTTGCGCAATCACTCGACTCTATATCGCTAGATACCACCACTCTAGTTCTTCAAAATAGTAGTGATTCGCTTATAATTGATACTGATACAATAGCGACTGATACATTGTATTCAGATTTAGGTGTTCTATTGGTTGATGAGGTAGAGGTAGATAATGATAGTATTGCCGAAGAGCAAGATACTATTGTTCGCCCAAAAGAGTTGATGCGCCCACGTAATTTTGATTCACAACCACCTAAAACAGACACTCTCACTGAAGCGGAGAAGCGGAAGAGAATAGAG
>JAWXTU010000130.1:0-5761 GCA_044433285.1 bacterium
ATTAAGATTTTAAGAATCTCGAAAATGTAACCCCTACCCCTTAGTACGCAAAGGTATCACAACAAATCCAACCATTCAAGAGTATATAAACTGCGCTACGCACAGCCCTTGAGTGGTTGGATTTATTGTTAAATGCTGGTCGCTACCAAATGTGAATGGGTAAGTATGGATGTAAAAAAAAGCTATCCAAGATTGATATGGCAAAATATTTCATATCTTTGTGAATGAAGACATGCGTAAAGAGGTAGATTTTATGAATAGAATTAAAGAAATACTCGAAAAGAAAGGGTTGAAACAAACTTGGTTGGCTGAAAAAATTGGTAAAAGTTTTAGCCAAACTAATGCATATGTGTGTAATAGACGGCAACCTAGCCTAGAACAACTATTTGAGATTGCTAGGATTTTAGGAGTTGATGTGAAAGATTTGATAAATAGCAAATAATGATGACAGACATAAATAATAAATTTTCGGCTATCATTCAGCGATATACAGATGCTAAGAATAGTGGCAGCCTGATAGATGCTACCGAAGAGACTGTTCGAACTTGGATCAATGAATTATTGAGTATTTTTGGGTGGAATGTTCAAGATACAAAGCAGGTACTACAAGAGCGCAGACTAGAGGCTGATTTAAGAGAGAAACTACGCAATATAAACTCTCATAATACAAGACCCGATTACACTCTTGTTAATGGGGGTGTAAAGCTGTGTTTTGTTGATGCAAAGAATATAACTGTTAATATTGAATCTGATTCTGATGTTGCTTTTCAAATTAGGTCATATGGATGGTCTGCAGGCACTAAGTTTTCAATTGTTACAAACTTTGAGGAGTTAGCTATTTATGACTGCTCGCAACACCCAATTTGCGGACAACCTGCAAATTTTGCCAGACTACATTATTTCACCATATCTGAGTTTGTAGAGAACTTTGATTTAATCAATACGTTTCTAAATAGAGAGGCTGTTATTGATAATTTATTTCAGATTCAAAGCCCCAGCGGAGATTCACCAGACGAATTATTCGCAGACTTTTTATGCTCAATAAGAGTAAAATTAGCTAACTCTATATTGGCTCATAATGACACAAACATACATCATAGCGATCCTTTATTGATAGGTTTATGGGTGCAAATTATCATAAATAGGGTTCTATTTATTCGAGTATGTGAATCACGAGGCTTAGAAGAGGATGGGCTTCTTTTAAGATTTGCAGAGTCTGACTTCTGGAAAACATTTAAACAGAGTTCTTATTTGGATTTTTACGAGCATTATGATGGTCCTATTTTCTCACGCATAGAGACTATTCACAACCTAAATATTGACAATGAGATATTTGCAGAGATGTTATCTTACTTGTACTACCCATATCCATATAGATTTGACGTAATGCCAGTTAAGAGCATAAGCGATATCTACGATCTATTTTTAGGCAGGAGACTTAAAATTGAAAATAGTGTTGCTATCGACACATTAAAAGACGAGTATAGGGTAAGTCGAGGTGCAGTTGTAACCCCGACACATATTGTGCAGAAAGTAATAGAACAGACCATACCCAATTCGATTATAAGTAAATTAACAATAGATGAAATATTATCGTTGACCATACTTGATCCAGCATGTGGAAGTGGTGTGTTTTTGGCTGAATTATATGATTATATCTCTTCTGTTTTGATTGAAAAGCTTCAAGATAGTACAGATTCATATGAGAATATAGCTTTTAGGTTGGGTAATGAAATATTCTTAACGATAGATGGTAAGAGAACTATAATTAACAACTGCTTATATGGAGTAGATATAGATCAAGAGGCTGTCGAGGTTGCAAGAATGTCTATGTCATTAAAGGTTGTTGACTCATGTACCCCTACATTGTTCCAAGCAACTGGGCTTTTAGGGCATCAAATACTAAATGGAATAGGCGAGAATATTAAATGTGGTAACACATTAGTTTCTAATGATATTTTAGATCTATGCCCACAAATATTATCCGAAGCAACAGAGATAAAGAATATTAAGATTTTCAATTGGCAAGAGGCATTTGCCGATGTTTTCAGCAATGGTGGATTTGATTATGTAATAGGGAATCCTCCTTATGTTGAAGTCAAAAATTATAATCAAGGTTTGCCAACGATGGTTGAGTATATTAAAAGAGCGTATACAACATCTAAAAATGGCAAAATTGATCTTTCTATCCCATTTATCGAAAGGGGTTTATCTTTACTTAATGGTAATGGGCGATTAGGATATATTGTGCAAAAACGCTTCTTTAAAACCGAGTATGGCAAAGGCGTTAGAGAGTATATCACAACTAACAATCTGTTAAATTCCATCTATGATTATCAAGACAATAATATATTCAGAAGTCGAATAACATATGTGGCGATAGTTGTTTGTGACAACAATACAGATAGGAATAGCGATGTAAAATATTGCAACTCTGCTAATCGAGATGTAATACAAATACCTGCACAAAATTTCAGTGAGATTCCATGGGACTTCAGCAATCTTGAACTTCAAAATATACGAATGAGACTATGCCAACTAGGAACAATCGCCTCTACTGTAGAAATAAAGGTTGGAATACAAGTTTTATGGGATAGAGCATATCAAATCAAAATAGCAAAAGTGACAGATACGAATATTGCAGGAAAAAGCGGGATAGACAAGTCTGTCAATATTGAGATAGGTGCGTGTAAACCTATTATATGCAATGAGGGTATTGCACCTTTTAGCTTTGGCTCTTATAGTACATATGCTATATTCCCATACCGAATAGATGATAACCAAGTTACACCGATACCATATACTGACTTCGTCAATAATTATCCGAATGCAGGAGAATATCTTGATAAGCACAAAGAGGCGATAACAAACAGCGTTGAAACACTTCCAAAGAAAAAGCTACGGCTTGATCCAAATGAATATTGGCACTTGTATACCAGAGTACAAAATCACGGTGCAACTTATGAGAAAGTGTGCATCCCTATGACTGCAAAGCATCCAACTGCTGTTGTTGTGAATGATAAGAATGTGTATTGCGACAATGCTAATATGTTTTTTGTTTATATTCCAGAATCAACAGATGTAAAGATGTATGCGCTTGCAGCGATCGTAAACTCAAATATATTTAGCACATTGGCAAGATCAATCGCAAACCCACAACAAGGAGGATATTATAAATTCAATAAGCAATTTCTTAACCCTCTTCCATTCCCGAAATTAGCTTTTGAGAGTGAGGCAGAGGAGATTGTTAGGTTAGCAAATCTTGGTAAACAGATAGAGGAGTATAATAAGCTAATAAGAGTTACTACACCAGCCGAAAAAGATAGCTTAAAGATCGCAGTGGCTCACATATGGACACAAATAGATTCTATTTGTGATGAGCTATATGGAATAAACGAAAATGAAAGAGAACTGCTTTACGCAGAGACAAGAAACGATAGATAATTTATGAAACAAATATATAGTCTAATTATAGATAAATTTACAGATGACGAAGCAATGCTTGACAATGTCATTGTCTCACTGTTTGTCAAAACAAATAAGCTCTCTGTGGAAAACAACGAGCTTATTAAAGCTATGATTATACCCGACGATTCACAATACAGCGACTTTGTTAATGATTTCAAACACACTCTCACATTCGAGGATTTAATAAAAATGTTTGAGTTGGCAATTCCGAAGGATGATGTTATAGTTAATGGAGCTGTATATACTCCCGATTTCATCAAGGAGTATATTGTAAACTCATCGTTTGTTAAAGGTCAAAACACAATACAGAAACCTATTTCGGAATGGATGTGTGCGGATATATCTTGTGGCTGTGGAGCATTTTTATACACTCTTGCCAAAAAGATCAAGCATCATACAAACTCAAATTATTCTCATATATTTAAGTATATATATGGTTTTGACATATGCCCGAATAGTATAAACAGGGCAAAGGCATTATTATCATTGTTAGCTATCTCAGAGGGCGAAGATGAAAAATCATACGATTTCAATCTGTATGTTGGGAACTCGCTCGATAGTATGATTAGCGACACTCTATCTTCATTAGGCATTGATGGGTATGATATAATCGTGGGTAATCCTCCATATGTGAGGTCAAAAAACATAGATGTAGCGACAAAATCTCTCCTCAATAAATGGAGCGTTTCATCAGGGAATGCAGACCTATATATCCCATTTTTTGAAATTGGGCTGAATAGCATTAACTCGAATGGTGTTTTAGGATATATTACAGTAAACACATTCTTTAAGAGTGTAAATGCTCGACTTCTTAGAAAATATCTTCAAAGTAATCAATATGAAGTTAGTATAATTGATTTTGGGCAAGAACTTATCTTTGAAAAGAAGTTAGCATACACTTGTATTGCATTCCTAAGTAAACAACAACGAGGTGGTGTGTCATATAAAAAACTTGCAAGTCGAGAATTAGCAAGTGACGATTCAACTGTTTTGTACAATATGATAAACTATAATTCACTTGACTCCCATAAAGGATGGATGCTTAACGAGTACGATATAGTCAGTAATATAACTAAAATAGAGCAAGTCGGCACTCCACTAGGAGAGCTATATGATATAAAGAATGGATTGGCTACTCTTGCAAACGGTATATATATATTTAAACCTATATCTGAGGATAGCGAATACTATTATCACCAGAGTGGCGACGACGTGTATAAAATTGAAAGGGCTGTATGTAAAGACATCATAAAGCCTAACATCGTTAAGAACGAGAAAGAGGTGTCTGAAAAATTAGAAAAAATTATATTCCCATACTCCGACAATAAGATAATCGAAGAGAATGCTTTTGCATCGCTGTATCCATATGCTTATAAGTATCTTGTAGACAACAAGGCAGTACTTGACAAAAGAGATAAGGGAAATGGCAAATATGCTGAGTGGTTTGCATTTGGAAGGACACAAGCTCTATATAATAGAGGAAAGAAGTTGCTTATACCATATATGTCAGACAAACCATACGCTGTATATACGGACAATGAGAATATGCTGATTTACTGTGGATATGCTATCTATGGTGGTGACACTGAGGATATGCTTCTGCTAAAAAAAGTGTTAGAGTCATCAATATTTGATTATTACATCAAGCATACAAGCAAGCCTTATTCCACAGGATATTATTCTTATGCTAAGAATTATATCAAGCATTTTGGGGTTTGCAAGTTTACAGACGAGGAAAAGGATGAACTAAAAGGCTTGAGTGCATCGTGCGAGATAAATAGATTTTTGTGCGATATTTATGGTATAAACTTGGCGTAAGTGCAATAAAAATACATAACCCAAATTTTTGTACCGTTGCTTATCAAGGCATTAACATACAAACAAGGCTATAACTAAACAATAAATAATATGAGAGCTAAATTTATACCAGATAGAGAGGTCGTATTAGATAAAGATAACGACCTATTAAAGACTAAAGTTTATGCTGACAGTCTGAAAGATATAATAAACAACAGCCCTCAAAACGAAGTATTCACAATCGGTCTATTTGGTGGCTGGGGTACGGGAAAGTCATCCATAATAAAAACTGCACAGCAGGAAATAGAGGCGGAGAATGACAAAGTTAAGTTCATAACCTATGATTCTTGGAAGTATGCAAATGACTCATTTCGCAGGATGTTCTTACTTCAAATTCAAGAAGATTTAAATTTGGAACAAGCTCCTGCTATGTCTCGATTCTATAAATCTACAAATACAGAGGCAAAGCCTACGGAGAAAATTAATATAAAAGGTG
>JAWXTU010000131.1:0-5738 GCA_044433285.1 bacterium
AGACTCAGAGCAATTTACCTTATGTTTTTGTTTGATAGAATACATCCTGCTTTATTTTGGTGCAAAGGTACTACAATATTTTCAACTACACAATATCTGAGAATGATAAAATTCATTAAAATTTAATGTGGGGGTGGTGGGGGAGGGGTACTATCACTGTTTGGGTTTTACTATCACTATTTGGGGCTTTAACTATCACTATTAGTTATAGTTGTTTTTGCTATTAACTATCTGTATTTGAGTTTTTTCTATTATACTTAACTATCATCATTGAAATTTTACTATCACTATTTACTATCACTATTAGCATCTTTTACTATCACTATTAGCGATCTTAACTATCACTATTATTATAAATTGTAGAAGTAGCTCTAAATTTTTGTTGTGGGTGTTTGGGCGTTTCTGGATATTGGCGTTCTACACTACCTCTATTGATAAGACGTGGTAGTATATTGTTTTTTATAACTGTTTAAAACTGCAATAAATTACTAACCTTGTCTCCAAATACTTTTACTGGATTTTTGGCGATAATTTGAAATTCTTCTAGTAGTTTTAAAGTTATTTCCAAATTGTTTTTTAATGCGTGACTTTTGGTTTCAACCGTTACATCCTTTTTGAGACTATTATCTTTTATGTGCAAACAACTGCCACATTTAACTCTGAAATAATTACTTATGATATGTCTATCATGAGCCCTATTTGTAGTTAAAATCGTAACAGTTGACTTTTTGCTTTCAGAAGCCTTTTTGATTATTTTCTTTATTTCATTACACTCTGTTTCTAAATCTATATCGGGTGATATTTCTCTTTCTTTAACTATGATAATTAGATTTACAGGAGACTGTTTTGGTATAGAAGACAGAGTTTTAATTATAACATTATCATTTGATTTATATGTGTGAAGATTTTTAAAATAATGGTTATCGCAAATTATAATATCTGATAATGGGAGTTTTTGTAGATAATCTTCCCAATCTATATTACAGCAAAGCCTTTCGGTATCATTTATTATTAGCCTATCAATAACAGAAATTTCCTCTCCTATAGAGCCTATCATTATACATGATTTCTCTGCAATAACTTTACATTTGTTTATGTCATTAAGTAGATATATACTTGACATTTGTTGTTTTTCTTCTGGTGGGGTTTCGGTCGAGTAGAAGTTGCTTTTTAGTTCTCTATAAGGATAAACAATACTTGGCGGACAGAAAATTTGCCTACCATTAACTCCTGTTGCAAAGTTGTTAAACCAAAAAATTAATTTCTCATCTTTTTGGATCTCATCTTTTGAAAAGTTATAATGAATATCCATATTATTCCTTATTAGCCTTTCGCAATCACTATATTTAGCGTTGTTTCTAGACTCTACTAATGATATGATATTCTCTTTGTCAATATAGAGGTTCATAATATTATAAGATTTCAAAAACTAGATTATTTGCTTCATTAAAAAATCCCTCTCCAAATTCGTTAGCGAATTTACCATCAGTACGATACTGCATACTATATGGTATGCCATCAGATTTGAAATAGTATGTTGAGAAAATATTATTTTTTTGAATTTCATCCTCTGAATATTGTTCTTTTGCCACTAGTACCTGACTCTTGCGAATTAAATATTCTGAGTGAGTTTCAACAATAAAATGTATGTTGAATTCTTTATATGCTTCCATAAACATTTCAGCAAGCATTGATTGATACTTAGGATGAAGGTGTATTTCAGGTTCTTCAATGGCAATTGTAATTGCTTGATATACATCTACTTTTTCTCCTTTGTTATTTCTGGAGGTGATTTTTATTGCTTCAAGTATACTTGTTTCAATCTCTAATATTATAGATATTAGTTGAGAAATTCCGTAACCCTCATCAGCTAGTAGGTGTCTGTCGCCGTTAAGTTTATTTAGGTATATTGTTATCCCAAGACCCTCTTGAGTTAATTTAATATCCAGTGATTCGCCAATTTCAAATTTCTTTAACCAATTGTTTGTAAAAGTATCTGGAACATAATCACCTTTATACACTCTTTTGGCATTGAAATAGCGTTTAAGTAATTTATTAAAATCAGTGTTCCCTTCATCAAATGAGTACAATCTTTGTACGTTTATTCTATTTGATCCCACGTACTGAGTGTTAGATAAAATATTAGGTGCTATCACTTCTGATAGTATGTATTTTAAGTATATACAGATCATAGCTTGTTGGAGATGTCTTTCGTTATAAATTGCAGGATCGTTTATTTTTGTAATATAATCCTCCTCCCAGTTTGGGTATTTTATTGAATTTATGCGTAGTAAAGTTTCATAGAATGTATAAAAAGAAAATTCCTTGAGTAATTTCTGTAGTTCTTCTTCATTTGATTTATCTAGTTCTTCTTTATCCGTAATTATTTTGTCTCCAAAACATCCAATGGCAGGAGTATAGGGACCAACCTCACATGCTTCTATAGGTGTTATCGCTGCTAATTGTTTGAAAAAAAATCCTCCATTAAACGATAAGTTGAAGATATCAAATGCTCCCTTAATTGATTTGGAAAAAATAAGGGCATTATTCTCTTTATCAAGATAATATTCTATAAAACTTTCAAATTTAGAATCTCTAAAATCACCAATAACTCTATCTGTAAACTGTTGTAGTATTGAATCGTTAATTTTTATTTGAGATAAAAACTCAATGCTCCCATTTTTAGATAGACCTTTTAAAGAGTTTAATATTGGCATATATAATATTGATCCATATTCTGAACTTATTTTTAAACTTTTCCATATGTCTAGCGGTTCTGGGAGTTTGATATCTTGGTTTTTAAGATAACATATTTTAGAATTAGGTGTAATATTTTTTACAGAGGCTTTAATTTCCTGAAATGCAGAATCTCGTTCTTCTCTTGTAAAATTATTATTTATACCATCCCATCCAAAATAATCAATGTCGTGTAATTCATTTTGTAGTTGTACTCCAATTGTATATTTTAGCCAATTAAAAAAGTTGTCTTTAAGTATGGCAAGATTAATATTGAATTTAGTGTTTTTCTCATCATCTATTATTGCTGATAAAATAATATCTCCGTGACTGTTTTTGAATACAATAGAAGATAACCAACCTCTATTGAGTTCGTCTTTTTTATGGGCAACAAAAGATAGTTCAACAGAAATCTCCTCTGCTAAAAAGTTTGAAAGGATAGTGTAAGAGAAAGTTATTTCATTATTTTCCTTATTGCTGTTATTTAGTACCTTATCAAATCTACCCATTGATAAGTTTTGATGTTCTGTAAAATCAATATAGCAATCATCCAATTTGAAGTCCTCTGTAAGATTTATATCTGCATCTATTCGTTGTAGACATTTAGAAAGAAGCATTAATGCTTTTACAAACGAACTCTTACCTGCGCTGTTACACCCAGTTAGTAAAGTTATTGGAGCCAATCCAATATCTACTCCATTGTTATTGAAAATTCTAAAATTTTTAACTCCAAATTTTGTATTCATAGTTTTATATTGTTTTATTTATTGTAATACTGTTTTTCTAATTTCACTGCGAAGGTACGACCTAATATCGAACTCTATGTTCGTATGTTAGGTATATGGAGTTTCTGTTTAAACCTTAATTATCTTATTTTTAAGATCAGATAGTATTTGGTAATATATAGACAACAACGTCTTAGTAATTGTACCATCCTTTTCTATACACATGAAAGGAGAATCGTTATTTAGTATATCTTGAAGTTTAGTTATACTATTCTCAACATCAGTTTCAAATAACATATATTCAAGCATAGAGTCACCTTCATTCCAAAAATCTGAATGCCATCCATATTTATATCGTTGCCAAGCAAAAAATAAAGGTAACTTAAATTGCTCTAATAATTTATTTAACTGAAAACTCTGGAGTGTATTGCCAGTTGCTTCTCCTATACTAGTGAAATTCTCTTGAATGTGAGATATAATGTCTATTATTGAATTAATTTGTTCTTTTGATACTCTTTGGTTGTTTGTCACACTAGCATTATTTATTGTTGCTGGTTCAGAGACACTGTTTAATTTACCATAGAACTCAACTATTCGATCTGGATTAGTCATTGCAAAACGAATATATGATATTGTCCCTTTCTCAAAGAAGATCTGACAAATTATAGGTGCAATAGGATTAAAATCAGAATAAGTCGTATATTGAATTCTATTATCGTCTAGAATTGTAGATGCAGCAAAAATATATGTTGCCTCTTTATGCATCCTTATACTACCTATGTCATCCAATGAAAAATTGATATTTTCACCTTGAATCTCAGATGTTATTGTGGTTGATATTTTACCACTAGAGGTGCATACACCTTGTTGCCACTCTTCATATCGGTTAGCTGTAAATGAGATATTTCTTTTGAATATACTTTCTTTTGTTGCAGGAATTATTGTATTCGTTTTATTAGATGTTGCTGTAGTAGACGTATTAAATTTATATTCTATATCAATATTCCTATCATGCATATGTAGAATGCATTTAGAAACTTCACCATTTGTGTAATACACAGTAAATCCATAGTCTCTGTAATCAACCTCTTGCCAGCCAAAAGGACCCATTGCCTCGATTGGAAAACCTCTGAATACAGCTTTTTCTTCTGATAAACTTATTAAATCCATAGGTTTATCAGACATGTTTGGTTTGCCTAGTTCATCATTGTATATCTTGATGATATAACCTCGTCCTGCTTCTAAATTATAACCTTTACACCCATTAGTGTTCTTTTCTACAGTAACAGTTCTGATACAATTTTGTTCATCTCCTACAGTATTGCCCTGTTCATATCTTTGGTGCTGATTTGATTTAAATACGAATGGAGAGAATGAATTGTTTTTTGTATTTCCTTGATCGGATTTTTTTGCTTTTAAAAAGTTGTTAAAAAAGTTCATAGTTATTAGTTTATTTGATTATTATTAATGCAATAACGATACACAATAGTATTATGGTTATTATAGAAAATATTTTATTGTTTTTTTGAAGCGAACCAATAAGTTCATTGTTTTTCTTGTCAAAGCTATCTTGATTTATTGCAATTTGTTGAATAGCTGTTATTATTTGATTGTGAGACTTTGTTAAATCGCTAGATAGTGTATCAATTTTTGATATTGTAGTATCTATTGGCTTCATTGCCTCACGGAGTTCTGCAAGAATAGAAGAAAAATTTGTAATAAGTGTTTGTAGGGTATCAACTAAATCTTGACTATTTTTAATTAAAGATTTTGCTACAGTACTAAATTTTTCATCATTTGCAGATAAATGTTCATCGTATTTATTCTGTACGGAGTTTATATGATCTCTATTTTGCTTAAGTAGAGAGTTAATCGTTGTTTTAAGGGTTTGGATAACTGTATCACACTGTGAAGAAATTTGTGTTACGCATTCTTTAGCACTTTCAAAGTTTGTTTTTTCTGAATTGATTAATTTTTCTATCTCAGCATGTGTTTCAGATAATTCATTGATGTAGTTTGAAATATCTTCACCTGTTTGACCGTAAGCAGTTACAATTTTTTTTACTTGTTCCCTAGCTGAGTCTATCTCTTTTAAGCTCTCTTGCAATTTAGCAAGGGCAATTCCTATTTCAGTTGTATTATTCATATCGTTTTAGTTTAAGGTGGGTTCTATTTTCTATATTTACGCCTCAAAATTTAGTATAAGAACCCATTATCTACTAAATTAGAGATATTGCTTAAATTTGACAAACCACAAACCATGGTCTGAAGCTATTA
>JAWXTU010000132.1:0-5716 GCA_044433285.1 bacterium
TACCTTCTTTTTATCTGACTCTACCTGCAATACTTTATTGACAAATTCCTTTTTAGTATTTAATAAATCTATTAATTCGTCTTTGCTTGTAAGGAATTGATTTTCACCAAATGAAACAATTAATTTTAATTCTGCAATAAACCTAGGCGGCAAAAATAATTTGCTAAAATCGCCTCCCTGTATTCTAGGTATTAATGTAAAGTAGATATTTTCTATTTCTCGAAGGACATCTCTCTCTATATTTTCCTCTAAATCCGCACCTTGACGAGATATTGCTTTAATAATAGAAAAAAGCATTTTTCCAACAGTACTCTTTCCGGTATCATTATTACCTGCAATAACAGTAAGTCCCCCTATATCAACAGATGCACTTTTTATTTTATTTATATTATATAGTTCTATCTTCATAATTATTGCTAGGGGATTTACTACTCCCTTCACGCTGCAAAGGTACGTAAATTATTTAATATACACAAACACTTTATCTAAATCGCACGAGGATACGCTTTATGAGGTTTTTGGTGTTCTGTAGGCAAAACTCCATGAAGTTTTCGGTTATATTGTCAGCCCAGCGTTGAGGGTGGGTGGTGATCAAATACTCCTTAAAGGTAAAAAACTCATAACCTTTATCAATAAAAGTCATGAGTAATTCTTTATATATTTTCAGGGTAAAATCCATTTTGAATTAGTATTAAATTCAACGTATAAACACAACAACTAGACAGTAATGATAGCTAGATATTTATTTTATCTCATCGCCACACCAATGATCAGAGTCCGGATCTCTATCCATATATAATTTAAACTGTTTCGTAAGTTGTTTAATTTTAAATAGATTTTCAGGAGAGCATTCTTCTCCTTTTTTCAAGACAAAATCATAACTTATATCTGCGTGGCATCTATTCTTACGAGAGGGGGACGCTACGATAGTAACACCACTAATACTCTTAACTTCCTCAGCAGATGATAATGCTATACCAGTAAATGATTTATTGATTCCATTCATCAATTTACCTTTAGCTTTACAAGCATCGATAGAAGTATAATCAAACCTATCTACCGAAATTTCATTAGACCCACTAGGTGGTCTGAATGCGCCAGGTTTTAATTTTTTTTTGTTCTTATCAATATGATACGGAGAAAATATTGTACGTACTATTCTTTCTTCATCACTAATTTCAGAAGGAATTTCATTCATTACATAAAAAAGGAATAAATATGAAATACTAACTCATCAATAGAAACTCTATCGAAACCTCTCTTTGCTGCAAAAATGGGATCTTCAAACTCTGTCTCCACATAATATGACATAGTATCCTTACCCACTTCTAATGAAAGTGTTTTATTTAAATTATTTTCCCACTCAAACGTTATTGTTCCATTAGGATTTGGATAAAAAGAGTCTAGTTTTGTTATATACTCTTCTGGTATTTTATAGATTAGAAGTGTTGCATTATTAGCGCATTTCTCAAGTACAGCAATAGCACCATATCCATCCCAATTATCAGGTAATACTGTAAAAGACTGAAGTTCTTCACTTAATCTATTAACTGGCTCATTTACTATATCACTTACAGCCTTATTTATTTTTTGGTAATCATCATTATATACATTCGCTGCCGTATATTCAAACGGTGCAGCTAGAAGTATAGAAGAGGCGATAATAATTTTACAACAACCATTAAGTTTAGACTTAGAACTAGGCAAGGAGCCAACAGTATAGTCCCCTATCATATCATTATCATTAATATATATATCATTTGTAATTTTACAATTCATCATCTACAAACTTATTAATTATTATCCAATAACTTTCTTGCATTATCGTTTATTACCCAGTTGAATACATTAAATAACTCATCGTTAAGCTCATTCATTTTATCCCACAGACCTACAGTTAACAAACTACTAGTATGTGATATATTTATATCAACAATAACTTGCCCTTTCTTTACTTCGTTCAAATTTATTGAAGGAGGAACATAAAGTCCGTAAATTATATTCAAATGACTAACATCGTTATTATAAATAATAGAGTTTACATTTTGCTTTATATCGTTTGAATTGGGAAAATATTCATTATTACCCAGTAGACTTAGCGATATAAGATCTTTAAGCGCATCTATTGAAGTATCTTTCGTTTCAAATCCAAAAATATTTATCTTTTGTAGAGATATCTTTTGCAATGATACTATTTTAAGGGATTCAAATATTGTAGAAATGTCTTTTAGTGTATCAACCATATCTTCATAACCCATATAGCTATCTCCATCAACGACATATTTAATTAAGCCATTATCAACAAATAATACTTTTTTTCTATCTTCTGATATTAACTTCAATCCTTTCGCTTCAGAATTCACTAGAATCTCTGGACTACCTGTGGCTGTTAGATTGATTTTATAATCTTTTGACAAGTTATTTTCAATATTGGGGAAATTTTTCTGCAAACATTTTTCAGCACATTGCATTAACTCACCCTTATCAACAGGACTAAAATTGATTATAAGTTCTACTTTACGAATAAAGGTGTTGACAAAAGTTTTTCGTTGTGATTTTGGGAATCCAAACATAACTATTTTATATTTTTTTATTCAAGCCACAAAGGTACGATTTTTTATTTGAATAGACAAATATTATTTCATCAATCTTCAACCGTAGATTCAATTTATACAATGACCTTATTTGTAGAATATTGTAACTAGTAATTTAATTTAGTTGATAATTCGTCTAATATCGAATATATTTTTTTATGTACATCCAAAATAAAATTTAAATCATCTATTGCAACATTACCATCATAAATACTAACACCTTGTATACCGTTAATTAAAGAATTAACATCCTTCTCCTTTTTAGTTCCTGCCACTCCATTATTATGGGTGATATAATTTCTTATTTTTCTTAATTCCAAAATTTTATTTAGATTAGTTGCAATTTCCGCAGAAAGAGAAAAGCCCTTCTGTTCTTCTATTTTAGATATTATTTCTTCAGCTTTAGGATTATATTTACGTTTACCATTAGCTAAAATTTCAATATTTTTCTTTCTTTGCTATAGTATTGATAAATCCTTCGAAATAAGAAAAGACTGTCAAAAACATTGAATTATTAAAGAAAGTTTCTACTGTAGATAAATTTTCAAATCCTATAGTAAGATTATTATAAGTATCATTTTCCACAATTCTATCACCCTCAGAGTATTCTTTTGCAATGATCCTGCGTTGTTCACATTCTTTTTTTCTCCACTCATCCAGTAAATTTGGATAAATTCCAATCAATTCAACAATACAGTTATATTGATCTCCTATCATTGCTTTTATTGGGCTGCGACCTCTAAATATCATATTTATTATTTTAAGTGTATATCCAACTATTTACTAATAATATTTTCTAACATTAAAGTAGGGTCAATTGTGGTAGATTCTATTTCTTTGACAAGTTGGTTTCGTTGTGGTTCATTAAAGGTAGTTTGAAGATTTTGGTCAATGACGTTTAATATAATATCCTCATCCACGCACTGTGAGGCGTGTTTGTAATTCTTTACTTGAGTATTTATATTGCCAACAGATAAAGGGTTCATATATAAATATGGTGTTCCTAAAATACCGGCTTCACAAGCCATAGTTGCGCCTTCTGAAATAAAATACTTTGCATTAGCAATTAAGTTATGCATTTTATCTGGTGAAATCTTAAACATATATTGCTTATAAAAATCATCTACAACAGAACTTTCACAAGAAACAATTACTTTATATTTCTGAGATAACTCTGTTATAATTTGCTTTTTCATCATCTCAGAAATTGGTTTAACGTACTTATCATGTTGAGCGTCATAAGAAATATATCTAACTAAGATATAATTATATTGTTGAAGACCTAGCTCACTAAGTACAGCTGTATCGTTATGATAATAATTACTTCTAAGATACAGCTGCTCTATATATGCATCAAAATAATTTTGTTTTTTGCCTAATTTTTTTTCAAAATAAAATGGGGTGTAAATTTCACTACAGAATCTAGTATATATTGCGTGATTCATTTTATTATGCTCCGTATCATCAAGAATAATAGATTTTTCCCGAAATAAAAAAGCAACTACTGCACAAGCTGATGATGCAAAACCTAGATACATATCGGGTTTTTCTGTTATAGATTTTTTAATTATATACCTTATCATATTTAACAAATACAATATACCTCGAATCGTACTTTTTTTTGTATTACGTTTATTACGTGTAAAATGTTTGATATTATAAATATCAAGCAACTTATTTATAATTGCATCATCTCTATTTACAACTACAAAACTATGACCTTTACTCTCCATTATTTTAATAATATTTTTAAAATAATGAACATGAGCAGGATGATTTATATCTATTAAAATTTTCATGTTTTTTTATTATAACAACATAACTAGCACCGAAAAAAAAGATATTGCTTTTTCTGTGCTAGCTATATTAACGTTTATGTCGTACATTCAATTCAGAAACATTTTTATACCTAATCCGCCGTATATAGATAATATCGCAAATATCTCTACCCAATAGATGAAATCAAAACGTTTAATTGCTATTAGCGATAATGGGATTAGACACAACGGCACATACCAAACCCCTACAATAACGCTCCAGACAACTGACAATATAATACATACAGCTGCTAGGAGATAATGAGGTAAAGTTTCAGTAGATAGATAAAGCGGTACTGAGCCGACGAACATCAAAGCGGCTGCCGACAGAAAAGCAATGAATTGATAATTATCAGGCGTTACTTGTAGCCATACAGGTAATATTGTAAACGCAGTAACTACAGTCCACGCTAAAAACAGATTGCCTGCGTGGATAGACTCTTTCCATTTATAATACGATTGCGAAATCGAACCGACATTAAATTTAATTTTCACTAATGCTGCATATCCTAAACATAGGATTGCAGAAATAATTAATAAGATTATCATAATACATATCTGTTTGAATTATTTTTTTCTTTCAACTGATTGCGGTTTTACCATAACCATCTTCCACCCATACATATTGTTGCGATCTCCATATCTACTATATGCAATCCACGCACCACAAACATCCTGGCGATACTTTTCAGGATTTAATCCCTCTATAGCTTTAGCCTTTTCCCATATTTTGAGGCGATCTTCTTCGTTGTTGAGATTTAGTAACATCGCTATTAAACTTTATTTATATATTTCAATGGACAAAGGTACAAAAATTATTTAACATACAAAAACGCATTATAACGTGATGTATACGTTTAAAAGCCTCCAACGGCACTTCCCAGATGTCGTACCTTTGCAGTGTCAAAATCAACCAAACTAATCAATCAAATTAAATGTTAGAACTTATGATTATTATTACCGCAGGACACACAGGCGAAGGCACTGGAGCGCATGGAGTAACACTCTATGAGGGGTACAAACTAGATGAAGGGCGCGAAACTATCTGGCTCAGAAATAGAGTAGCCGAGATTTTATCCTCAAAATGGGGGATAGTCGCCCTACTCGACCGAGACAACGAAAAGCTCGGGATTTTAATTAATCGAATAAACAACGTTGCAAAAGCAGATGATTTTTGCTTAGACCTAAAGTACTGCCCCTAGTTTAGACAACATTTCTTATAAAATAAGACAGATATTACTTATTCTGTGCTAGTTAATGTTATTTTTAAATTAATATTTATATTTAAATCCGTGCTTAAGCAGC
>JAWXTU010000133.1:0-5659 GCA_044433285.1 bacterium
TTGGCTTATGGTGATTTTCTACTGCCCCCCAATCCTCTTTATTTTTGTTTTTACTGTGCCCTCGTATTTCTGTAGTGTAATATTTCCCATACTCCATAACTCCAATATATGTACGATTTATCAATACGTTTCTGATCGAGTATTTTGCCCACTTCTTTTTCTCCTCACGTATCTTATCCTCAGATATTCCACGACGTAACTTTTTGTATTCCCCAGCAGTAAGAACGCCCTCTTCATTAAATGTTTTACACATATCAATTGTTCTAACACCATCTAGCTTCATTTTAAAAATTCTACGTACTATTTTTGCTTCTTCTGGCTCGATTACTAATCCATATCTGTCATTTGGATCTGTTTTATAACCAAAGGGACTATTACCGGGTATACGCTTTCCTTGCTCCCATTTTTGTTTATAGGCATTTTTTACCTTTTGTGATATTTCTTTACAATAGAAATCAGCTATTAACCCTTTGAATTCTACATCTAAATCACTTGTTTTCCCTGCATAATCAATACTATCATAATGATCTGATACAGAAATAAATCTCACTCCTGTAAATGGAAATATTTGTTCCATATATGAACCCAATTCAATATAATCTCTTGAAAACCGCGAAAAATCTTTCACAATAATGCATGAAACCTTTTGTTGCTTCACAAGATCTAACAGCTTGGTAATCCCTGGTCGCTTCATATTGGCACCACTATAACCATCATCATAAAATTCTAGAAACTCATAATCTACTAACTGTTCATTAGAACGTATATACTTCTGAATAATCTCTCTTTGTGTAATAATGCTACTACTATCTCCTTGTATATTATCATCTTCTAATGAAAGACGATAATATCCTGCCACTACATTTTTACTACTTTGCATTAAAATCGCCCCCTTTAAATCGGAAATAAATCACTACTTTTCCAGTACTATAAACATCTATTTTCTCAACCAAGGTATCTATCAACTCCGCATTGACTCCTTGTTTCTTTATTTTAAATAAACTTCTTAAAAACTTGTTTTCTTCCTCTGCTCTTCTATCCAATTTCATCATTTTTTTAGGCTCAATCACAAATTTTGTGGGATGATGGGTTTCTAATATAAGATTTTCTACTGATGTCAAACAGTTTGAGAAAGAAATATTCGTCATCACGATATCCGTAAGCTTGTCTTCTTAGTGTTTTGATTTTATTATTTATACCTTCAATCTTACCAGCAGATATATTATAAGTTGCGTGAGCTATAATCCCCTCAAAGTGATTCTCGAGTAATCGCTTAAACCATAAGAGATGTTTGTTTTCAGAGGCTTCACAAGTATCTATAATGCGAATGATATCTTCAGCCATTATAACTTCATCTTTACGAGAGTATGCGAGTGTTAAACTCTCCTTGATAATATCAAGAGTAAATAACAGTTTGTTTTGGCTAAGCAAGTCATCATAACGTTCCTCATGACCACCCTTACGGACATAATCCTTTGTACCAAAAAGAGAGCTGCCTTTTGAAATTACTTTTTCTTCACTAGCATCTTTGTCCTTTCGCTTAAGTGTTTCTCTAGAAGACATCAATATATAACGCGTCTTTTTCAGAGAACGTGCAGCATCCACGTCACCTTCATCAATCAAGCGACGTTGCTCATCTTTACGGACTTCGCTGACTACCTTATCATTAAAGTTCTTAACAATATGGAAGTAATCAAAAACAGGTTGAATATGAGGGCACTTATCCTCGAATGCTTCTTGAAAATCCGAGTTCATGTCACAAGCAATAGCCTCCACATTATCCATCCATTCAAGACCGACATGCTCAATAAAGTCATAGACTACCTGCTTCTTCTTGGTGTTTGCAATCCATAGTATATGACCAGTTTCCATATCAATGATGTGAGTAGCATACTTATAGCCCTTGTGTAGTTTGAATTCATCAATGCCAAGGAATTTCGCTTTACGCTCTGGTTTAATTAGTTTGGTACCATCTATTGTATACAACTCTTGAAGGCGCTGTTTATCAATATCCTTAACTGTATTTTTGCCAAGACCTGTAATTTCACCTACTTCTTTATTGGTGTAATTTCCAGTTGCTAGTAGATCACGAGTGTATTGATAAAGTTCTTCCGTAATACGATGCCCAACTGCTTTAAACGCAATAAACTGCATTTTTGTTTTTCTACATTTAGGACACAAATATTGGTTTCGATTAAACTTCACTTGACTAAGATATCCACCAAATGGAAGATGTCTCAAGGTAATCTCTGGGTGGTTATTTATGTGCATCCTACAGCCACATTTGCAAATAATATCATCTTCAGTGGCATCTAAATTGCCTTGAAAACAGAATGCAGTTCTTCCAGAGACCGTAGTATCTGTCACAGTAGAATGATTCACAAATCCATATAGACAAGAAGGAATTTTCAAAAAATCTGTAGATTGTGTAAAAACTAATTGTCCATTTTCGCCATTTCGTATATAATCCATAATAGAGGGTCTCCTTTAGATTGGGTTGTTACATCGTGCCAAGATGCAATTCAATCTTATAGGTAGATCCTTTTTTGCGCAATAGTAAAGTTATGGAGTATGATTGTTTTTAGGCTACTGAGCCAGAGGTGTAAATAGCCATCCCGTAGGGACTTGCCCTTGAGGGGATGCAAAAACAATGCTACACTGTGTTCCAGACGGAGAAAAAAGAAGATTGTTCTTGAGTTCTTCGCCGTCGGTAATAAACAAACAGCATTGTTTTTGCATCCGGTCAAGGGTGGCGGAAGTAATGAATATATTACGTGGTGGTAATCCCACGAAAAAAATGATTGACCCTTAATTATAAGAAATAAAATGTACACTTCACTTGTATACGAAATGAAGAAACTGGAGAAAAAGCCGAATTATATGACTGTACCAGCTGCAATTCGAGAACTAGAGAAAATAGAAATGGTAAGACAAACAGATAATGTATATCGACTAGATCATGCAGTGACAGCAACACAGAAAACGATATTAGGAGCATTTGGTTTAGATGAAAACAACGTAAAATATAGAGCAAGCGAAATAAGCACCATGTTGAAAAATATAAATAATAAAAGAAGGGAATTATAATCATGGCACGAACAACAAGTCGAGAAGTATTAGAAGAAAAGATTCTAAAAGCACAAGGGGAAGTAGTAAAATCAAAGAAAAGATATGATGCTGCTACAGCAACGTTAAAGGAGCTACTAGATAAACGGGAGTTACTCCAGACAGAAGAACTCATGAGTGCAGTGGCAAAAAGTAAACGCAGTTACGAAGAAATTTTGAAATTCCTTAATGATGAAAATAGTGAAGAAGAATAGTTAAAAAGAGAATCCCTTGCTTTGAAAATCTGGAAGCAAGGGATTTAGGTCTACTTTTTCTGGAAGTTAACAAATATGGTCATTTCTAAGATGCTTTATTATTAAAGTTCTATAGCTTTTAAAATAAGCTCCACAGCACCTTTTACCCCAACTTTCGATGTATCAATACAAAGATTATAATTGCTCATATCTATCCATTCTTGATCTGTATAATGTTCATAATACTCTGAACGTTTTTTATCAACACGTTGAATATTATTCTTCATTTCAACTTCTGTTTTAACCCCTACATCTTCTGGTACTTTCTCATAACAGCGTTTAATTCTAGCATCCATGTCGGAAGAATATATAAACACCTTGAATGGATTTTTGTCTCTTAAAATATAATCTGCACATCTACCAATAATAACTAAATTTTCATTTTCAGCAATTTGTTGTAAAGTTTCTGACTGCTTTTTAAGTAATTGCGTCATTGGAGAGCTATTATAACTGGAAAATGCATGGCCATAAGTAAAATGATAATTTTTAATAGCTACTTCATCATACTCTTCCACAAATTTTTTACTAAATCCACTTTTTTCAGCAATTGCATGAAGTAACTCTTTATCGTAATATGCAATGTCTAGTGCATCTGCAAGTCGTTTCCCAACTTCACGTCCACCGCTAGCGAACTGTCTGTTGATAGTGATTGTCTGATTGGTTCGTAACACTCCTTGCCTTGCCAAATGTGGCGCTTCAGTGCTTATATCTTGTACGTTACCAGTTTTTAACTCCCGCAGTACTTTTTTCATAACAATAATAATGGCAATAAAGGAAACCACATCTGCAATAGGTGCCGCGTAAAGTATACCGATTATGCCATACACTTTTGGAAGAAGAATAATAAGAGGTACAAGCAATATGAAATCACGAAGCAGTGACATTCCAAGGGATAACACAGGCTTTCCTAATGCTTGCAAAAAAATACTCGATGATTTTTGGAGACAGCACAAAGCAATTGTTGATAAGAAAATTCTAAAAACTATAACAGCAAACTCGTTATATAGATCACTTTCACTACCGAAAAGAGAGATTACCTGTACTGGAAAAGCTTCGAAAATAACCGTTGCAACCACACCTACAATAAGTTCAGCAACAATCATTTTCTTATAAACTTCTCTTACGCGAAAAGTTTCTCCTGCACTATAGTTAAATCCGATAATAGGTTGACATCCGACTGCAATACCTACTACAATGGCAATTACTATTTGGAACACTTTCATAACAATACCAATAACAGTCAGTGGAATATCCGAGCCATACTTTGTAGCGGCACCATAAATAACCATACCATTGTTTAATGCAACTACGATGAGCACGATTGCAAACTGAGTTAAAAAACTGGTAATACCAAGTGGCAGTACTTTCTTCAAAATCCTACCACTTATCTTAAAACTGCTTTTTTGAAGTTTAAAAGATTTTGTCTTTCTAAGATAGTTAAGAGTGAGTAGTGCCGTAGCAATCTGACCAAGAATGGTCGCCAGAGCCGCACCCATCATTCCCCAATTGAATACAAAAATAAAAATAGGATCAAAAATAACATTTACAATACATCCTATCAACATGGTATTCATAGCAGTTTGGGGACTACCGTCTGCTCTAATAATTGAGCTCAATGTCGAACCTATTGTATAAAATGGTAATCCAATCAGTAAATATTTGAAATACTCCTGTGCGTAAGGTAAATTAGCTTCGGTTGCACCAAACATGCCTAACAATTGATCGCGAAACAACGCAAACAACGCAGTGAGTATAAGTCCAGATATAATCGAAAGTAACAACGCATTACCAACGCCTTTATGTGCACTTTCTGTATCATTCTTGCCTAAACAAAGACTTAAAAAAGCCGCCGCACCATCGCCAAGCATTAAGGCGACGGAAAAAACAAGCATGGTCAGTGGAAATACAACATTTGTTGCACCATTTCCTATATACCCAATACCATGACCAATGAAGATTTGGTCTACAATACTGTATAGCGATGCGACAAGCAAGGACAGTGTACAAGGAACACTGAATTTAATCATAAGTTTACTGATTTTTTCTGTAATCAAATAATGATTTTGAGTTTGTGATGTAATTTGTGACATAGAACCCTCCTAATTCTCTAATTAAATAATAATTTACAATATCTCTAGCAACTAAAACAATCATAAAAAAAATAGCATTCGTGCATGAAATCAGCTGTCACACACAAAATGCTACCACTTGTTTTATGAATTTATTATACTACTTAAAATTTTACTTCATAATAGTAATTTCAACCAATAAAATCATTTTAACATCACTTATTCTGGATA
>JAWXTU010000134.1:0-5623 GCA_044433285.1 bacterium
AAATGGGCGATTTTTAATCGGAATTTTTTTAATTTGTCACCTTGTTGTGTTTTTTAACTTTCTTGTAGTTAGTGTATTATATACAATAATATGTTTCGATATGTTAAAAAAGGGGGGGGGTGGTGTTGTATTATCAAAAAAAAATATTAACTTTGGAGCGTTTATTTATGCTATTATTAGCCAACGTATTAGCGCGTATAATTGGCGAAGAAAATTATAGTATAGAAATCACCTTAATATACACACCTTAATATACAACATATGAGAAAGTTCATTTTATCTATCTTCTCTTTATTGCTTAGTGCATCTATCTATGCTTCCGCACCTGCTGTTGGCAATACATTCACAGCTGCGGAAGGTGAATTTACCTTTGATTATATTATTACTACGGCTGCCACTTCCGCTTCTACTACTGGTGGAGTAACAGTTACAGGTCTTGTTGGTGGTAATCCAACTGAAGCTACATATGCAGATTTTGTTATCCCAGCCACCGTTCCGTATACTGTTAATGGCATAATTTATACATACAACGTAACAGCCGTTGCCGATTCTGCATTTGAGAACTCTAGCAACTTAAAGGGCTCTGTTATTATTGGTAAAAATGTAGAGACCATCGGTGTTGGCGCTTTTCGTTATGGCGGTTTTACAGGCTCATTGACATTTGATGGAGCCAGTGATAATAGTAGTAAATTGCGCGCGCTCAGGTTACGTTCATTTATGCATTGCTCTGAATTATCTGGCGAACTTCATTTTCCTGAATCGCTAGATTCAATTTATCAGTCTGCATTTTATAAAAATTACGAACTTAGTGGTACTCTCTCTTTAGAGAATGTTACGTATGTGGGTAATATGGCATTTTATCAATGTAGTAGTCTCTCTGCTGTTGATTTGGGTTCTACTTTAATTTATCTCGGATCAGATTCATTTTATCAATGCTCTGGGTTTTCAGGTAGTTTAACTATCCCTGCTTCTCTTACTACTATAGGCGACGAAGCTTTTTATGACTGTGAACTTAGTGGAGAACTTCTAATTATGGGTACTACAACTAGTAAATATTTCGGTTATTCTGCATTTAATAAGAGTGATTTTACCTCTATATATATAGAGGGTCCAATTTATCACCGACCACACGAAAGTGCTACGACTAGCACCACTACATATGATGTATTTGATTATGCCAATCTCAACTCTATTGGTTGTGTAGTATATCTTGATGATGTGTCAACTGGATATATTTATTGGTCTACATTGTTCCTTTATAGTTCTTCTAGTTATTCAAGTTTAATAGATGTGTATCAAGCTGAAAATAGACATACTACTAGCATTTACAACCAGTGGAGAAAATTTCAAAATTTCAAAACTCATACCGAATATAACGAGGCTTACTATACTAACGCACCTGTCGTTGGCGATACAATCACAGACTCGGAAGGTGATTTCACCTTTGATTATGTTATTACTACAGCTACTACTACGCATTTTATTACTGGTGCAGTAACAGTTACAGGTCTTGTTGGTGGTAATCCAGCTGATGCTACATATGCCGATTTTGTTATCCCTGCCACTGTCGAGTATACAGTCGATGGCATAACTTATACATACAACGTAACCGAAGTTGGCTATGCAGCATTTCACGACCTTAGCAACTTAAAGGGCTCTGTTATCATTGGTAAAAATGTAGAGGCAATCGATTCAGCAGCTTTTGCTTCTTGCGGTTTTACTGGCTCATTGACATTTGATGGAGCTAGTGATAATAGTAGTAAATTGCGGGTACTCAGGGTGCGTTCATTTATGTATTGCCATTATTTATCTGGCGAGCTTAATTTCCCAGAATCACTAGATTCGATTTATCAGTCTTCTTTTTATCAAAACTACGAACTTAGTGGCTCTCTCTCTTTAGAGAATGTTACGTTTGTGGGTAATATGGCATTTTATCAATGTCGTAATCTCTCTGCTATTGATTTGGGTTCTACTTTAATTTATCTCGGATCCGATTCGTTTTATCAATGCTCTGGGTTTTCAGGTAGTTTAACTATCCCTGCTTCTCTTACTACTATAGGCGACGAAGCTTTTTATGACTGTGAACTTAGTGGCGAACTTCGCATTATGGGTACTACAGTCTATAAATATTTCGGGTATTCTGCATTTAATAATAGTGATTTCACCTCAATATACATAGAGGGTCCAATTTATCACCAACCGCATGCATCAGCTACGGCTGACATCACTACATATGATGTATTTGATTATGCTAATCTTAACTCAATTGGTTGTGTGGTCTATCTTGATGATGTGTCAGACTCATATCTTTATTGGTCTACATGGCACAACTATAGTACTTCTAGCTATTTAAATTTAATAGATGTGTATAAGTCTGAATATAAACATACTACTGCGCTTTACAACCAGTGGGAAAAATTTGAAAACTTCAATACTCATACCTATTATAACAATGCTTGTAGTATAATATTTAATGCTAATGGTGGTAGTGGCGATGCTATGCCAACGCAGATTCTCTCTATATGCGAAACCTCTCCACTCGATGAGTGTACATATGTTTCTAACGAGTATAAGTTTATTGGCTGGAGTACAAGCCCAACTGCTGAAACCGCTGATTTTGCAGATGGTGAGTCGGTGAGCTCTGATGATTATGATTATGGCGACCAAATCACTCTATATGCAGTGTGGGAATTGCAAGAGTTTTTCTATTATACATACGAGGGTTATGTCTTTGAATGTGAGATTGATGAGGGGGTAACGCCTACTATGTCTGATTTAGCAGATCGTACGATAACAATACGTGGTATCTATCCAGCAGACGCAACAACTACAGACGTTATCACTATCCCTACAATTGCTATTGCTGCATCAGGAACAGGCACAGAATATACTGTCAATTTCGATATGGAAAGTGTAATTGAAGATGTTGATGGTAAGTCATACGCTCTTGTAGCAGATGAGACTCTCCCTAAATTTACTGTAATTCAAGGTACTACAGCTACATTTGCTTCTGAATTTAATGCTACTCATCTAGAGATGCAATGCAATAATGATGTTGTTTCGCAATTAGATTTCGATGTAAATGATGTTAATGTAACAACACTATCTATTGTTAGAACTATCGATAACGCTCAATATTACTTCTTTACATTGCCATTTGATATTGCTATTAAAGATGTAGTTGTTTCAGATCTCTATAGTAATGGTCAATACGGTGGTGATGTATATGGAACAAACTGGGAAGTGGTATATTACGATGAGGCTAATCGCGCTAAAACTGGAAGTACAACGACAAATTGGGTACCATTAGGCGATGATGCTACATTAAAAGCATATCAAGGTTACAATATTGCAACCAACAATGCATCTGCTACATTTACTTTTACCAAAGATTATGATACGCCAACCACACTTACCACAGGAGGTAAAATAGCGGTAACTGCCACAGAAACAGATGATAGTGGTAATACAACGTCAATCGGACATAGAGGTTACAATCTAGTGGGTCTGCCTGCTTATGTTGCATCATCTGGTGGAGGAGGAGATGTAGATAAAATCTCATTTGAGTTTGATAGTTCGGCTTCGTCAGACGATGAGGTAATTTACGGAACTCCGGATGATGTAATTGTAACTGTACCGATTAAGGACGGCACAGGTTATACTCAAACGCTATCTAGTATAGCAAAATTAGAACCGCTTGCAAGTTTCTTTATTCAGGCATTCAAGAGCGGTGATATCGTTTATCAAGCAGATGATAACTCTCCAAATTATATCCAGAGTTTCAATGCTCCTATGGCAGTTACAGCACAATCAACTCCGTATGCAGTAGTAGACCTGCTACAAGAAGGCGAGCTGATTGATATGACGGCAGCCACATTCCACGAAGTGGCAAACACTACCGACTACTGGAGTGGTTTTGATATGGAGAAATGGTCGTCGTTCGACACTCGCGCACAAATATATATTCTCGATAAAGGTTATAAACTAGCGGTGAACGGTCGTGAGTATCGCACAAGCGATATCGTCTACCTCGAACTCTATGTGCCTGCAGCTGGGGAATATAGTTTGGCTCTGCGCAACGACAATTATCTGCTTGAAGATGTAACTACAGGTGAGATGGCTACTTCGTTGACAGTCAATGCAACTGAGGCGGGATATATCACTGGTCAATATCGTATTGTGATTAACCGCATAGCCACTTCGACAGATGATGTAGTGAGTGGTGATGGTTCAGGTTTTAGCGATGTGAATATATACACTAGCGGCAGCGAGATTGTGGTTGCCAACGTGGGCGATGTGGATTTGATAGAGCTATACAGTGCATCAGGACAATTAATACAACGCTATACACCAAATGCAACACAGATGACAATCAGCGGATTAACCCCTGCGGTCTATATCTTACGAGTAGATGGCGTGAGCAGTAAAGTGGTTGTTAAATAGAGATACGAATAGGAAACTAATATATATAAAAGATATTTCAAGATGAAAAATAAGAAAATCAATAGTATAATAGCATTTATAGTTGTGTTGTTGTTGCCAGCAGTAGCATATCTATTGTTGCAGACAACAGGTAAAACCACAGACCCAACAAGAACAACTGCAAATATTACATACAGAGGTGGACCGCTTTCAACTAAAAACCAATCTAGTGGATCGTTTTTTGGTGGCTCGGGTACTATTTTAGACTATACAGAGAACTATTCTAGTGCAAAAGTTTCGCCCTCTACCTCAAAGCCTCAGTACGGCACATCTGTGCAGAGCTTGCAATCATCGGCATCTGGTTTGCAGTCGTCGGCAGGTAAAAATATTTCGATTTTAGGTAGTGGCTCAACCTCTAGCAGTGCAGTAGTAAGTGGCGGAGTGTCAGTTAGTGGCGGTTCCTCTGCCTCGCAATACGGTAGTAGCAAAAGTGTAAGCAGCAGCAGCAGTTCGAGTAGCACAACAATCGGATCTTTGGCACTGTCATCAGCAAAGATAGATGTTCCATTCTCAAGTAGCGATGTATCGTCAAATGAAGCAAACACTCGTCTGGACGGTGGACCTGGTTATAACGAAGAACCTCCAGTTGGTTCAGTGCTGTGGTTATTGTTTTTAGCGTTACCATACGTATTTGTTAAGTTGTTAATTATCAAGGATTAATTATCCTCAGAATAGATAGGTGCTTTTAAAAATAACTACAATTAAACGATATTACCTCGTATAGCCGTAGTTATTTTTTAGCATGATTGCAAATTGATTTGTGTATATGAAAAATACGTACATTCACCGATTTGTTTTTTTGATAAATTTTCAGTACCTTTGTCCTCTGAAATTTTATTTATTCGTTTTGAAATTTTACAAGCTTAATTATAATCAACAGAAAATCTGTCTAGGGACATTATTATGAGTTTCTGTTCGTTAAATAACCTTCATATCTTAGTGGTGGTAAAAATTGCACACAAATGCTAAATTAGAGTAGGTTTACAAAACAAAATAAATAATTACAACGATTAAATAATCTATATTAGCCCTAATAAAACCCGAGCACTAAAAAGTCAAAAAAAAGTATTAACTTTGCAGAGCTATGGAAAAAAGAAAAAATATAACATCTAAACTAAAAGGCGAGGCAGTATTACGTCTT
>JAWXTU010000135.1:0-5577 GCA_044433285.1 bacterium
CGGATTAACGAACGGATTAACGAACGGATTAACGAACGGATTAACGAACGGATTAACGAACGGATTAACGAACGGATTAACGAACGGATTAACTAACTAACTAACTAACTAACTAACTAACTAACTAACTAACTAACTAACTAACTAACTAACTAACTAACTAACTAACTAACTAACTAACTAACTAACTAATATAACTAAATTATGGAAACTAAAAGATTTGAATTAAAAGCTTTGAATTATAGCCTAGAGGCGTTGGCGCCTGTTATGTGTGCAGAAACTCTTGAATTGCACTGGGGCAAACACCTACTAACTTATGTAAATAATCTCAACAATCTAGTTGTTGGTACAGAGTTTGAAAATGCCGATTTAGTAACTATCATCAAGAATGCAGAGGGTGGTATCTACAATAATGCAGGTCAGATTTTCAACCACGAAATGTTTTTTGATACATTGTCGCCAAACCCACAAGCGGCTCCAACAGGCGATTTGGCAGCTGCTATAGATGCGGCATTTGGTTCGTTTGATACGTTCAAAAAAGAGTTTGAACAAAAAGGGGCAACTCTATTTGGTTCGGGCTGGGTATTCCTCTCAAAAGATGCTGACAACAAATTAGTTATCACACAAGAGTCTAACGCAGGCAACCCGCTACGCTCTAATCTTACACCAATTATGGTAGTAGATGTTTGGGAGCACGCCTACTATGTAGACTATCGCAACCGCCGTCCCGAGTTTTTGTCAAATATTTGGCAACTAATAGATTGGGCTGTAGTAGAAGCTCGCTTTGCGGAATAAAAATAAAACTAGCAGTTAGATAATCTAAAGTTCAATTAGCAAATGTAACTTTTAGGAAAAAATAGAAATGTTGTTGGACTAAAAATTTGACTAAATTTTGGATTGATAGAATATGATTAGCAATAAAGAAAATACAAGGGTAGAATACAAAGTTGTTTTAACAAAAGAGGTAGATATTGAAAAAGAAATCATAGCTTTCCTTAATTATAATGAAGGAGGCTATGTATACATAGGTATTGATAGATATGGTAATACCGTTGGTGTGAATGATGTTGATGGTGATATGCTGAAGATTAAAGATAGAATTAAACATAATATCTCACCTTCGGCAATGGGACTTTTTACCGTAGAATCTTTAGCCAGAGATGGAAAAGATATAATAAAAATAACTATTGCTAGTGGCAGTGAAAAACCATACTTCAAGACTAAATGCGGAATGAGTCCTAAGGGTACGTACATCCGCATAGGAACTTCAGCAGAACCAATGGAACAGAATATGATTGATAACCTTTTTGCACGAAGAGTTAAAAATTCTATCGGTCGTATAAAATCTAACAGACAAGATCTTACCTTCTCTCAACTTAGAATTTATTATGATGAAAAGGGAAAACCTTTGAATGAGAATTTCAAAAAGAGTTTAGAGTTTCTTACAGATGAGGGCAAATATAATTATGTTGCCTATCTTATGGCAGATGAGAACAACAACTCGGTTAAAGTAGCTAAATTCTCGTCTCTTAATAAGTTAGAATTGGGGGAGAATAAGGAGTTCGGGCGCTGCTCGTTAATAAAAATAGTTAATCAAGTATTGGATAAGTTAGAGGTTGAAAATAGAATCTCAACTAAAATAACATACCCATATAGGATTGATACACCTTATTGGAATAGTGTAGCCCTACGTGAGGCTGTAATTAACTCTTTTGTTCATAATGATTATACTTATGAATTGTCCCCTACATTTGAAATATATCCAGATCGAATAGAGATACGAAGTTTCGGTCGTCTACCAGAATCGATGAGTGAGGAAGAGTTTTTTACTGGCACATCTATGCCAAAAAATAAAGAGTTAATGCGCATTTTTAGTGATGTTGAATTAGTAGAATCTTTGGGTTTAGGTATTCCTCGTATCGTTGAAATTTATGGTAGGGAGTGTTTCTCTTTTTCTGAAAATTTCATTCAAATGACCTTCCCTGTTGCTGGCTATAAAAGTAACCAAGATGGTACAGAAATTAGTAACCAAGATGGGGTTGAAATTAGTAACCAAGATGGGGTTGAAATTAGTAACCAAGATGGGAGTGATAATTGCACTGGTAGTAGTTGTGTTAGAGATTATCTTTTTGACAAACAGCAGGTTAGTGGCGGGTCTTGCGGTTTAATTTCAGCTAAAATTGGTAACCAAGATGGCACTGGAACTAGTAACCAAGATGGGGCCGGTTTTGGTAACCAAGATGGTGCTGAAATTAGTAACCAAGATGATGATATAATCAATATTATTTATCAATATCTTTGTAGTGAGCAAATAGATTTAAATATGAAAATTGACGATGTGAGGAAGTATTTGTTGGTGTTGGAAAAAGAATCTGTTAAAATTCTTCGTCTCTGTAAAACTATTCCTCAATCTAAAGAGACAATATTTAATGAATTAGGACTTACTCAACAAAAAAAGAATAGCGATAAATACTTACAACCACTTATTGATCGACGGATGGTTATATTAACTATAAAGGATAAACCAACAAGCAAATATCAAAAATACGCCATAACAGGATTTGGACGTGATGTGTTAAGATATTTTGAGGAGAGAGAGTAACGAATTGCATCTACGATTAAATAAATTTTTGTTTGGGGAGTTTTTAGAAGTCTCTTAAACTAAAATTCCATATCTAAAAGCATCGATTTCGATGCTTTTAGATATGGATGAAAAAATTAAAATAATTCAGTTATGATAGTTATCAGTTCGAGAGAGTTCCGTGCGAACCAAAAGAGCTACTTCGACAGTGGCGAAAAGATTATTATACAGAGAAAGGGAAATAAAAGCTATAAAATTTCACCTGTTTCTGAGGATGATACGGTTATGAGTAAAAGCGAATTTATTGAAAAAATCAATACTTCTCTTCAACAGATAAAGGGGGGGGGTAAAATTACCACTTTAAATGGAGATGCTGATATTGCTAATTTTTTAGCTACTCTCTAATTTATGTATACACTTATATTATCAAGTAGAGCAAAAGAGGATATTTAACAATTATTAAGCCACTGTTTTTTCATATAAAAACAGTGGCTTTACTTTCAATAATCTACCAATTACCCTAATATGGTAGATTTCTTTTTAAAATTCGTTGTATTTAAATAGTATTACAATCTCTCCTTTAGTGTTTACATATGCAGATTGGCGATCTTGTTTTGGTGCATCAAAAAGAACAAAAGCAAGACCATCACAAAAGGCGTCAATACTATAAACTTGAAAAATAACATTTAAGTCTCTATCTGTAACATAATTTCTGCCTACTACAAAGAAATCATCATAATCAATAATAGTAAAATTTGAATCTCGCCAACCCATTGCACCAAAACTCGCAAGTGTTTTTAAATCACTATTAATAAGTGCATTATAAGTGGAATTGGTTCCTTTCTTTGTTACTTCGGCAACAGATAACCCATTATGGTTGAATGGGCTTACTGTATTTAGCTCTGCAAGTTGTGTGCCGCTCTTGTCAATAATCCATTTTTTTATACCTACTGTGCTGTAAATGATAGATTTTCCGTGATTGAAATTTGCTGGTTTGATACTATATTTACAATCTATTACTACATTACCTTGTGGGTCGATAAATCCCCATTTATTTTCAAGGCAAACAGCAGCAAGACTATCACTAAAAATTTCTGCCTTATCGTATTTTGCCTCGATTATAATTTTACCCTCTTTGTTGAAGTACCCCCATTTATTAGTAATCTGGTTGTGGTAAGGGGCTAGTCCATTACCGAAACGGTATGGAGTGGGGGAACTAACATATTTGCCCTTGGCTGAAGTGGCTGCGAATATCTCTTTTCCCTCTAAATCAATAAATCCATATTTATAACCAGAGTAGTAATCACCATAATATAATACACCTGCATATCCATCTTCTAAGTTATATTTGTCAATTTTAGAAATATTTGGTAATTTCTTAATCACTTCTCCTTTTTTATTTATCACGTGGTATCCTGTTTCTCCTTGAGGAGCACGTACAAATGCTTTGCCGTTTGCAAATTTTGGTAGAGGTTCTAAGGTTTCAGGAATAAGATATGGGGTTCTAAGTATATTACCGAGTGTATCTATCAACCCCCATTTTTTAGTGGCAGGGTCTTTGTACCATGCCACGCCATCAGAGAAGTCTGTGTGAGACATAATAAGGTTGAATCCACCAGAATATTGCTCTTTGTCTACATACACAATTTTTGTATTTTCAGTAATTTTAGGATGTCCTTCTCCCTCTGCAGGGAATTTCATATCTCCATATCTGTGATTTTGTTGAGAAAATGCCACTATAGAAAATAGTAATAGCATTGCAATGGTAAAATTTTTTTTCATTAGATTTTATTTTTTGTAAATTGATTTATTTTCTGCAAAATTATATAAAAATCTCCGTACTACCAAATATAATGTAAATTTTCTTTTTAAATTATATGCTTTCTGAAATTTACCAAATTCCATATTTACTAACTATTTTAAAATAAAGCATTTACACCTCTCTCCCCTCAACGATTCAATGCTATCGAAATACCTCCTTTTGCCCAGATGCCTGGTTGCGCTATACCACCATAATCATAATATTGTTGATTGGTGATATTGGTTGCTTCGATGTATAGTTTGGTGTTTTTACCTTTCCAAAATACTTGACCATCAAGCAACCACACAGGTTGGTAACTTTGTGTAATGCCGTCTATATCACTGTATTCGCCGTTGCGCTCTTGGTAGGTTAGTTGCCAGTTTGCACCAAAACCTTTGTATATGCGGTGCTCTACTGTAAGTGTTAATTTGTGGCGGAGATAGTCGAGTGCATATTTTGATAGATATTCGCCACTATCCATACTTAAATTGCAAAAACTATATGTAGCCTCGACTTTTGGTAGCCATTCACCATAACTATATCCCAACATCACCTCACCACCAACTGCATTCACTTCGCTGTGATTAACACTTTGCCACTGCTCGTCGTCTGGCAACTTTATCCAGTCGATAATATTCTTACCCATTCTGTAATAACCACTTGCGCGAGTAGTGAAATTGCCTATAGCGTAATTAACCCCAATTTCTGTGGTTAAATTCTCTTCGGGCTGTAAATCTGGATTAGAAATTTGTGTCGTACTGTAGTAATATAAATCGGTAAAAGTTGGTAGACGAACGCCACGATTTATCGATGCAAATACGTTGCCATTCTCCACAAATTGATACCCTACGTTTGCCCCAAAAGCGATGTTGTTGCCAAACATTGTATTGTAGTTTCCAGAGATACCTACCGACGCACTAAATTTATTGATAAAAATACTTTGTTCTGCAAAGTAGTTGATATTCAGGCGGTTTTTTGAATAAGTATAGTAGGAGCTATCATTTCCCCATACGCTCACTGGTTCGTCGAGCTCCTCACCGAGTACATTGGATAGTATATTCTCGTTGCGCAACTCCACTCCTACTGCGGTTTTACCAAACGATGAATACCACGACCCTTTGGCGTTGATACCGCTAGTGTTGGTGAGGTGGTAGTTGTGGTTGGTGTACCAACTTGCTGCCTCTGCTCCCTCGCG
>JAWXTU010000136.1:0-5515 GCA_044433285.1 bacterium
AATCCACCTATATATTGTTTCGTGCGAAACTATCTCTCGCCCTTCAAGTCGCTCACGACCAGCAATCTGTTCAGGACTAAATCCTTTTTTTAGTAGCTTTCGGATGCGTTTACGCATCTTATACGTTAGTATTTGAGCGTGTGGTTTCCCTTTTTTACGCCCTTGTGCTTTTCGGTGAGCTAAATCATTATTATACTTACCATTACGCTTATCACAATTACGTTTAAGTTCACGGCTTATAGTACTTTTACTTACGCCAATTACTTTGGCTATCTCATTTTGTGGGTACTCCTCTTGCAGCATCGCAAAAATTGTGTACCTTTGTTCTGCGGTTAAATGTTTCATATTGCTTCTGAATCTTTGGTTGGAATCTATAGCAAAGATAAGAAATTTTTATCGCTTAGGCGGAATAAATTTGAGCTTGGCTCCGATTTGTTTCGCCTTTTTTTATGTCCTTATAGTTCCTTGACCTCAATTCAGTTGCATTTGCAGGTTGAATTCAGCAAATAATCATCGTAATCTGGATATAAGTCCTTTTTAGATAAATCAACAAATTTTTCATTCATTTTTGTTGTCGACACAATAGTACTTCCATCCCTATAAGCAATATTAGGTATATGACTATAGTCGTTACTATTATTAATAGTTTTTAAAAGTTGTAACAATTGCTCTTCTCCTTCTCCCCACATTGCAATATCAAATTGAGCAAAATTCTCTAAAAATGCAACGGCATTTTTTTTCGTATTAATACCACCTATTACGATTGGTATGTGGGGGCAATCTTTTTCATTTTTTCTGCAATTATTGATGAAACTATCCACCCATCCAACTTCATTGAAAATCCCCAGCAAGCAATTTCGTTAATGTTGACATTTGATAAAATCCGATCTATTAATTCATCCATCTTAACAGCAAAACGCTGCATGTAATCATCGTAATACTCAATATTTTCACTTATAAATTTAGGAGAATTTCCTTGGAGTGTTTTCTTGAAACTATTATATAATACCTTGTTCTTACTTTTGCAAACCAGATAATTTACATATAATGACAACCCGTTTGACACACCTAAGAGCGACTTAAAGTTACGAATGAAATCATCTTGTAAATTTTGCAACTGCAAATTCCAATAGATAATTGAGGAGTCAACATGATGTTTCGCCAACCATGATTTCAGTATTGAGAATGCCGCAGAAGGAAAATCAGTACGAAAAGGAGGGACGCAATTAAAAATTATTTTTTTTCATAATTCAAATTAGATATTATCATTATTATTATGTCGAATTTAGTACTATTCCTTATATTTCAACATTCTTAATACGTAAAATAAGGTGGTAACAAACATTAATCCTACTAGTCCTACTATTACATAATGATTCTTATTTCCATTTTCACCAATAGCTATCCCAAAAGACAAGTTACTTCCATATGCAAAAAGAATCAAACATATCAATTTGATATATCTAAGCATGATTATCATTAATTTATGAAGCATAACCATATTTTCTTTTGTAACCTTAATAGGATAGTTTAATTTCTCAGGATATCTTACGAGAATAGAAAATATCATGTAGACTACTAGTGCAGTTATAGGTTGTGTCCACAATGATGAGCGACTACTCCATCCATCAACTTCTCCTTTAAAATTATAATGAATCGGAATAGAAGCATTATCTCCTAAATCATTAAAAAATAATAATGGATAGAATGCCCAAAGCAAACAAAGTAATGACAATATCTCAATCGTTATATAGTGTATTTTTCTCATAAATATATTATAATTAATTATTTAACAGGCATATTTAGAGAGATAAGCTGTCTTAACTCTTGAATATTAACATCTTTCATTTCATTTGGGAATTCTTTGTTTAATACATCAATGCAATCATTCACTATCCTTTGATTATACTCAGACAACATAATATGTGTATTCTCGCTACCCTTTTTTAGTGTCCAAATTTGATATACCTGTGGGTCACGGTTATTTATGGCCTTAGATGTCTCATCACCCATGTCTGCGTTTCTGTATAATGATACTGTTCATAAGCTAAAGTCCCTGCGGTAGCGGCACCAGCACAGCCTACTCCCGCAACTATTATTACAACAGCTACTCCAAAAGCAGCAACACCAGCAGCCACGACTCCCAGCATTTGCGGTCCATCAGGTGTGATTATCTCAGTTTTATATTTTACTAATTCATCTTTTTGAATTTTGGATATTAATCCCTTTTCGCAGCATAGAGATATAAATGTAGCTATGTTGTTAGTCTCTATTGCATTGTGAAGATCCTCGTCACCTAAAGCCAACACTAATTGCCATAGTTGATCATCTAAATTGATTATTCAAGTTCTCAAATCCATATGCTTTTGAAAATACTTTAGGGTCTTTTGCAAATTCTTGCGCTATTAATGGGTTTTTTATTATATCTGCGGCTAGTTTGTTTATAAAACATAGGAATTCTTGATCTTTACTGTCATTGATTATAGGAACAGCAATAGAATTTCCTAAAGGTTGAGTTTGTAAACTACGATTGATATATGAAATATCATCGTAAATAAAATAGTCATCGTAGGGAGTGCAAGAAGGCAATAGAATCGACGGAATAAGGATGGTAACTACTCCTTTCTTTAATTTTTCATCAAACATAGTGTTGTTTTTAATGGTTAGTTTTTGTTAAAAAATATTTAAACATTACAGATGGCATTATTTCTTGATAATTATCTTTAATACATTGAATATTTTCAGTGTCTTTAAAAATTTCCGCACAAACGTAACATGAATGTCCGATTATTCTCCTATCAATTCCTCTTTTATTATAAATATATTTCAGTACAGCATGAGCTCCTTCTGTATAGAGCCAAATCTTAACCAAATCATAGAATTGCATCTCATATAATTCATCCATTTTATTCTCTTTAAGACTACCAAGCCTAAGGGGCTTGATATATTCTGAGGTTAATCCGCAGCATGACATTAGTTGAGAGTATGGATTAACCACGATAGTGTTTAATATTGAAGTACATCTTTGATTTGAAGTTTCATTTTTTAATCTAGTATGATCTTATGAAATACGCGAATCTTTACTAAATGGAATCCATACACCTTCATTAATAATAAGAGGAGTTGGAAATTTTAGAACATTAAAATAGTCTGTCAATCGAGAATCTGCTTGCATTGTTTTAAAATTTGTTTTAGAATCGTCATGAGTTTCAATGTTTACACAACACACTAAACCTAGATCCATAGAAGCCATGCAGCCATTCACAATGTTATCATATGGTACCCATTCTTGATGATCATCGCCCGTGCTGAAGTTTATCTCTTTTAGTCCATTTTCCCTTAAGTTGTGTATGGTTTCATATGCTTCTTGGTATGTTTTTGCCCAGAAGCCATTTGTTACGACTCGTACAACTAATTCTTTTGATGCGCCATATCTTATTATCTCTACTAAATCATCCTTAAGTAAGAAACATTCGCCACCTGTCAGTACTAAAACTTTCAAACCGTCACCGTAATGCATAATAGCCTGATCTAAGTATAACTTCATCTCTTCAAGAGACAGTTTTCCCTTTGTCTTAGGACTGCATCCAAAACAACAATTTTTACATTCTGCAGTGCATTGGAAAGTAGTTAAAAATGAAATCGTACCTGGCTTTATCAATAATTGGTTTATATTCATATGAATTATTTAAATAAATACAACAACCTTTTTTGTAAAGTTAATAATAATTTCTGTAAATTTAACCATTTCATATATTATTTTTTGTCATCTAAGTAATTGAGGATATCATTTTTAATAGCCATAGTATGGATTGAAGGCACTTTTTCCTCCATATTATGAATTATCATTGCAACTTCAATAGCTTTTTTTTCCATTTTATTATTTAAGTACAATTTAAATAAATCATATCTATTGATAAACCTATTTGGGCAAATTGCGACACTCAATAACAGGTGCTTTTCAGCTAAATTATAATCACCCTTTTTTATGTAACATTTTCCTTTTAATAATTCTATCTCATTTCTTATTATTGTATTATCTAACTGATTTAACAGCATTAATGATTGGTCGATATTGTTATGGATGTAATTATACTCTGCCAATTTGAATACTAATTTATAATTATCACATAAATACCTTTCGTTTATATTATAAAATATATTTAGCTTGTCTGGTGATTGAACCCATAACATACTTATCATTTTTTCACGATTTAGTTTATATAAGCATATACCAACAGAATAAACAGATAGCAACATACATAGAAAGAGTACTATCAAGGATGATAATCGATTTAGCTTAAAAATGGAAGGAGTATAACTTAAGGATAAAACCACAATTAATAAATAACAAATAATAGAAGAATGTAATATATAACTAAAAAACATAGATATACAGATGCATAAATATACATAAATGTATTTATAGTTGTAATAGACATATGTAGAAATGATTAGTATTAGTAAAACAAAACCGATAAAACCTAACTCTGCAGTGATTTGAATGTATTCGTTTAATGCCATTTTAGTATTGTCTGCAACATATATATCTTTGCTTGACATTTTGTTCGTTTCATACATCGAAGCTTGGTATATTGGATATACAGATGCAAAGTTGTCATATCCGACACCATAAATTGGATTATCTTTTATAATGTAAGACGCAGTCTTCCATATTAAAAAACGACCATAACTAGAATCTTGCTTTATTAACATAGCCAAGACGATAACAAATAAACATAAAGCACAAACCGAAATAATCTTAATTGTTTTTTGCTTGATATACTTCAAACAGCTAAAAGTTACATATGATAGCAGTGTAATAATCGCTGTTCTTGACTCAAGAAATATAATAAAACTTATAGAAGTTACTACTAAAAATAGCGATATGAATTTTATGTATTTCAATTTCATATTTTGAATATAGCGCAATATTATAACAGTAGAAAGAGCAATTAAAATCGCAAATATGCCAATATTGTCAAAATATCTCTCAATTAATAAGATTACATTCTCTTGTGAAAGAAGTACTTTTATTGTAAACGCTAAATAAAAGGTTAGTAATGTAATTACGAATGTATTTACTGTAAATTCCTCGTGTTTTTTGAATATTAAACTATTATATTGCATTGTAATAAATAAAGCAATTATGTTTATTATCTTAAAACCTTTATATATTAATAGTTCTGAGTTTATTGTTGTAATACATATATACCCAATCATAATTATAGACAATATAGTAATTGGTGACATCTCTAATTTGATTTTTGATATGTATAAGTACATAGAATATAAGATAATTAGAGTATAAATGTAAATACTATTAACGTAGATTGATGTGTTAAATAGGAATGTTATTATGTATGCAAATGACAAGATTATGAGAATTCTTTCTATCTTGAATTCAACTTGTAAATGCAACTGAGGAATTTGAATGTTGCAGGGAATAGGATAAAATATTTTTTCAGAGAGGAAAGAGAGAAAAAACTCTCCTTCGCTCTGCTGAATGGAATAA
>JAWXTU010000137.1:0-5358 GCA_044433285.1 bacterium
ACGTATGATCCGCCTAGCAGGTTTTGAGCCAGATGTAGATATTAAGATTAAATACACAGGTCTACGCCCAGGCGAGAAACTATACGAAGAACTACTTAGCACCGAAGAGAACACCCTCCCAACAAAACATCAAAAGATCCACATTGCCAAGGTTCGTGAATACATTTATGCCGATCTATTGGATAAATTCGGCAAGATGGATAAGTTAGCAGTTGCTGTAAATGTTGATGATACCGTGAAACTTATGAAAGAAATTGTGCCTGAGTTTAAGAGTAAGAACTCTGTGTTTGAGAAATTTGATGTGGTGTTTGAAAAATGATGAAGAGAATAGAATTTATTGATTTAGACAAAGGTATTTGTATTATTTTGGTGCTATAGAGCGCTATCCTGAAAGTGACGAATAAATTAATTGTTCTATATTTTTGTTCTCTAAGTGTTTTGGTAATTCTGTTTGCGATTTATCCCACAATATATTGCGCAGAAAGATATGATTCAATTGAAAATTAAAATTACGCTATGCCATCTTCTCAGTTGAAAATAGGAGCCGTGTTGGGTTATGCAGAAATATTGCTAACGACACTTATTGGCCTCGTTTTGACTCCTTTTATAATTAACTCCTTAGGTAATTCGGAGTATGGGCTCTATACGTTAATAGGCTCTTTAGTGGGGTACCTATCCTTGATGGATTTGGGGCTCAACAATGCAATTATTCGATTTGTCTCCAACTTTCGATCCAGAGGTGATAAAGATGGTGAAGAGAAGTTTTTGGGAACTACACTGTTGATATATGGTATAATATCGACTGTAGTTGTATTACTGGGGCTATGTGTCTATTTTAATTTAGAATCCATTTTCAGAAACTCGCTTACGGCAATAGAGTTGAGCAGAGCTAAGACAATGTTTTTGATATTGGTTTTTAATATTGCGATTGTTCTACCATCCAACTCTTTTTTTGCAATCTGTTCGGCTTACGAAGAGTTTATCTTTTCAAAAGGTATTCGATTGCTACGCATCGTATTGCGTACCGCTACAGTCTATGCCATACTAACGTATGGTGGCAAGGCTATCTCATTGGTTATAATAGATACGTGCTATAATGTAGTACTTGCATTTATTACCTATTTGTTTACTAGAGAGAGATTACATATTCGCTATAACTTTTCGCAGAGACGTTTTAGAGATGTCCGCCCCATATTTTCATATTCGGTATGGATTTTACTACTTACCGTAATTTCGCAATTTCAATGGCAGTTTGGACAGATTCTTTTGGGCATTACCACCGATACTACGGCGGTTGCTGTACTATCTGTTGGAGTAATGTTGGGTACCTACTATGGTGCATTCTCTGGAGTATTGTCGGGGCTGTTTACGCCTATGGCAGCACGAGTGGTAGTGGCTGGTGAGGAGAATAGTCAGCGTGTATTTGAAAAGTTAGGACGTTATAATTTTGCAATTCTAATGGTCGTCTTATTGGGCTTTCTCTTTTTTGGCCAAGATTTTATTGCTCTTTGGCTACACGACGAGGTATATAAAGATGCTTGGCTTATTGCACTGATGATAATGGTGGCATATACGATACCGCTTGTCCAAGCTTTTGCAAATTCAATTTTGGAGATTAAGGGGTACGTTAAATATAAGTTTGTAGTTTATTTCACATTCCTATTTTTGGGCTTTGTGGGTGGCTATTTCTTGATTCCACAATATGCGGGGGTAGGTATTATGGGAGGCATAACAGTAGGATGGATTGCTGCTCAAGTGGCAATGAACTTTTTCTTTGTGCTAAAGTTGCACCTTAATCTGGTCTCTTTTTTCAAGCAGATACTTTGCAGTAGTTGGATTACAATAGGAGGAACAATAGGGGTTGGGTTAATATTAAATATATACATTGATGAATTGAGTTGGAGGGCATTTGTTCTTAAAGTCGTTTTGTTTTTGATTGTTTATGTAGCTCTAGCTTTTTGTTTTTTCTTTAGTACAGAGGAGCGAAAAAGATTTTTGAAAAAATAGTACCTTAATCCCTAATTGGGCTAGAGGAGGAAATATATAATATTAAAATTAATATATGAATATAGCAGTAGTAGGAACAGGATATGTAGGACTAGTATCAGGAACATGTTTTGCCGAGGTAGGAGTAAATGTAACCTGTGTAGATATAGATCAGACGAAAATAGATAGCCTAATAGATGGTAAAATACCTATTTATGAATCTGGTTTAGAAGATATGGTAAAACGCAATTATGCGGACGGACGTTTAAAGTTCACAACCGACCTTTGTTCTGTATTAGACAGTGTAGAGGTAGTTTTCTCGGCAGTAGGAACTCCTCCCGACGAAGACGGTAGTGCTGATCTCCAGTATGTATTATCCGTAGCAAAAGAATTTGGACAAAATATCAATAAATACACCATACTGGTTACTAAATCAACTGTGCCAGTAGGTACAGCACAAAAGGTTAAGGAAGCCATTCAAGAGGAGCTTAACAAAAGAGGTGTAGATATTCCATTTGATGTTGCATCTAATCCCGAATTTTTGAAAGAGGGTGCTGCTATAAAGGACTTTATGTCACCAGACAGGGTGGTAGTAGGGGTAGAATCCGAACGTGCCAAGAAATTAATGTCGGAACTTTATCGCCCGTTTTTACTCAATAATTTTCGTGTTATTTTTACTGATATACCATCTGCCGAGATGATCAAATATGCCGCTAATTCGATGTTGGCTACGCGTATCTCATTTATGAATGATATAGCCAACCTTTGTGAGATCGTTGGTGCAAATGTCAATATGGTGAGACAAGGCATTGGTTCTGATATACGGATTGGTAATAAATTTCTGTACCCTGGATGTGGTTATGGAGGATCATGTTTCCCAAAAGATGTAAAGGCTCTAATTAAGAGTGCTGAAAAGAGTGGTTATGAGATGAAGGTTTTAAAAGCCGTTGATGAGGTTAATGAATATCAAAAAACAATTGTATATACTAAACTATACAACCATTTTTCAGGAGAACTCACTAATAAAAAAATTGCTATCTGGGGATTGTCTTTTAAACCAGAAACAGACGATATGCGAGAAGCCCCTGCACTAGTTACCATAGAGAAATTACTAGCACAGGGATGCAAAGTGACGGTTTACGATCCTGTTGCAAAAGAAGAGTGTAGAAGACGATTAGGAGATGTCGTTCACTATGCCAAAGATATGTATGATGCTGTATTTAATGCAGATGCCCTACTGGTAATCACTGAATGGAGACAGTTTAGAATGCCCAACTGGGGTGTTATACACAAAGCGATGAATGGTAATGTTGTGATAGATGGACGAAACATATATAGTGGCGAAGAGCTAAAAAGAATTGGGTTTAAATATTACTGTATAGGACAATAAATGAACCCAATAAAGCACGATTATAGAATGATCTCAATAATAGTACCCATTTACAATGTAGAAGATTATCTAAAACGATGTATTGATTCGTTAGTTAATCAAACATATATTGAATTTGAGATTATATTGGTTGATGATGGTTCAACGGATCGATCACCTCAAATATGTGACCAATACAAAGTTATTGACTCGCGAATAAAAGTCCTCCATATCCCTAATGGAGGGGTTGCTAATGCCCGCAAATGTGGTGTCGAAAAATCAAATGGAGAGTTTATCATTTTTGTCGATCCCGATGATTGGTTGCCGCAAAACTCTTTAGAGACTCTTATCTCTGCTTTACGCAAAGATGTTGATATTGTGATGGGTAGTTTTGTATATAAATCAGATAAAACAGATCTCAATAGATTCTATTTGCCAACAGAGATGAGCCGTGAAGAGTTTGTTATAGCTCTTTTGACAAATAACATAGAGGCATTTCCCTGGCGAAACTTATATCGTCGAAATTTATTTAATATTGATAGTTTCCCATCAATAAAAAGACGACAGGATCTATTGATGAATATAAAAATAAGTCAACGGATAAATAAGGTTATTACAATAGACAAAATTGTCTATTGTTACTTTCAAAGAGATAGTTCAACTAGCTACCAATATAAGTATGATTTCGAATATGAAAAAAAGTATTGGTTAACGCTCCGAGAGCAGCTCGTTAACGATGGTATACTCCGTAATTACTATCCACAATACATAAATCGCTCATTTCAAGCACTACGACTGGTTTTTCGAACAGGTAATTTGCTTAATCATAAAGATTCATGGGTATCTGAAATAGCTACAAATATAGACAAAAGTGCCATCACACTACCCGAAAAGTTCTTTTTACTCTGTTTACCTCATCGATTCCTACAGCAAACAGGAATTTTTGTAAGAAAAATAGTCGATGACACAAAGCTCAGAGTAAAAAATATCATTCATAAAAAATGAAAAAACGAATATTCATAACCATACACTATATGGAGATTGGGGGGGCAGAGATCTCATTGATTGGACTGCTCAATGCCATTGATTACTCTCAATACGATGTAGATTTATTCATACACAGCCACAGGGGTGAGTTTATGGCTCTAATTCCTAAGGAGGTGAATCTCCTGCCCGAGGATATGAAATACGCCTCTATTGAGAAGCCAATGACAACTGTGTTGAAACAGGGTTATGTGGATATTCTCGCAGCAAGGCTTCTTGCGAAATGGCAGAGTTGGAGATTTGTAAGAAGATATAATTTAACCAACAGCGCTGCTGAATTGCAATATGTGTCGGAGAATACTACACCACTATTACGATCTTTAGAGCACTTCGGTGAATATGATTTGGCAATTAGTTTTTTAGCTCCTCACACGATTGTCCGCAAGAAGATTAAGGCAAAGAAGAAGATAGCGTGGATTCATACCGACTACACAAACATAAGTGTTAATGCAGAGAAAGAGTTGCCTGATTGGAATAGCTACGACTATATAGCATCCATCTCTGATGATGTTAGTCGAACATTCTGTCAAGTATTCCCCACTTTAAGGGAAAAATTGGTTCTTATTGAGAATATTCTATCACCTACTTTTGTAAGAGATAGAAGCAAAATGGGTAGCGCAGAAGATATGCCACAAGAAAAGGGAGAATATATATTTCTGTCTGTAGGACGATACTCCCCCCAAAAAAACTTTGACAATCTACCTTTTATAGCTAAAAGTCTATTAGATAAAGGTGTTAAGTTTAAATGGTATATTATCGGTTATGGTGGAGATGAAGAGCTGATTAAATCCAAGATCTCAGAGGCAGCGGTTGGGCAAACAGTTATTCTACTTGGCAAAATGAGTAATCCATATCCATATATGGCAGCTTGTGATTTCTATATCCAGCCATCTCGCTATGAGGGCAAATCTGTGACAGTACGTGAGGCGCAGATGCTCTACAAACCTGTTGTTGTGACT
>JAWXTU010000138.1:0-5351 GCA_044433285.1 bacterium
TAAGAGGTAAAATAGGCTAATAAGGATCAAAAATATTGCAAAAGAACTGTTTAGAGTCTCATATTATTAATTTAATTTTTTAATCGGGGAGTTTTTAGATGTCCCCTTTACATATATGTGCAAAAATTGGCAACAAAAATAAGATAGATTATCAAAAGAACACTCGAAAATTTATAAAATGAAAAGATATTATAAAATAACAATCATTCTGACTCTAATTGGCTCCATTGGGATATTCATTCTTGCGGGACAACGTGGTGATGTTCATTTTAAAAGTTACGAATACACTCCAGAAGATTGGGTGACCACCAAATATACCCTATTTTCAACTGATCTATCAAATAAACAACCACGGGATGAATATAACTATAAATGGGAATCGCTGCCTGTTGGATTGCAACTCAAACCCATCATTAGATATCGACACGGCTACGCTGTTGTAGATTTACCCGATGGAAGAAGAGGATTGGTCGCCCCTTCTACTTTATCTGGAACATTTAAAGATGGTGAGTTTAGATCTCAAAGCTATTTTGGAGATAGCATGACGGAAAAAGAGGTGAAAAAATACGGAAAAATTAAAAAAGAGACCAACGATTCAACACTCTCTATTGTAGCTTATATAACAGGAAAAGAATATTTCCACAAACAAGCAAAAGGATTTGAAAAACCCAAAGATTATGGGTTACCTTATATTATAATAAACTCTAGAGATTCTTATACAGCAGTTTGTGCAAATAAACTATGGCCCAACTTTGCTGAAGGTATGCCTGTATATTATGACACCTTTGACGATGAATTTAAGGTTTATGTGTCGAAGAAAAAACTGGAAAGTATGACACAAGATGAGATTGATAGCAAATACGGTGAGCCAATCTCAATTTCTCCACTTTCTGATGGAGGTAAACTAACTTTTTACAGACATATAAGAACAAAGCAGAGTTATAATTACGAGGGGATATTTATCAAATACAAAGCTGATGGCACAACAACCGTAGCAGATCCGAGAAACAATGCGAACGAGTATACTATTGATTATGTGGCAAATAAAGCACGCCCTCTACTATCACGTATAACTTCTATTGATTGGGTTGATCTTCCGTTTGCATTTCCTTTGATAAGTATGTTTCACCTTAACTTTTCAGATATAACAACAGATACAACCGACGATTCATTCCCTTATATTTGGGTGTTTATTGGAACATTTATTCTTAGCATAGTAGTATTATATATGCTAATATACCTTACGATAACAATATTCTTTCCTATTAAATTTTTAAGTAATTCTAATATAGAAATTATAGCAACCTTAATTGCAATAGTACCAATAATGATTATTGGTGTCCTATATATGGAATTATTTCAAGGGTTGTGGATTATATTAGCCCTCATAACAGCATTTATGATATTTATTCCTTGGGGTTTCATCTCAAATGAACTAGAGTTCAACAGGTGCGACTATTGCAGAAAAACAGGTTCTGTTACGCATACAAAAAATTTGATTGACACTAAGGTGTCAACAAGAGTCGATACTTATGATCATGATGATGAGAAAACAAACTATGATTGGAATGGTGATATAAAATCTGAAATAATAACACACAAACGTGACTATAAATTAATAGAGACAACAGACAATAAATTTCGATATGATTTTCATTGCTCTCATTGCAACAGGGACTGGAAGACAATAAAAACCGAATCTAACGACCGTACACTTGCGAAAAGAACTGATACTCTTGGGAAAACTAAAAGGACATGGCGCAAAGTATACAAATAATCAACTAAATAAATTCTTTATGAAAAAATTCAACACGGCAAAGTTATTGCCAATTGCACAGATTGTAACAATCGTATTGTTCGGGGTATTACTAACTGTAAAAATCATTAAAATTGCATCGGCTGACAGCATCACTCTAGTAAATATTGTGTCGGCTATAGGTTTGCTATCTTACTTTATCGCCACCATTATGGCATTATTAAAGAAAAGCATAGTGAAACCTCTACTAATGTTCACTCCCCTACTTAGTTTGCTGCTATGTACTATGAATGGAGGTGTATTTATTTCATCATTAATGTGGATGGGTATCTCCTCTTTGGGTCTTGCTGCACTATATCAAATTAAAGTGGGTGATGTGCCATATTGGAATATGATTATCGGAGAGCCTAATAGTACAACTACTCTTATTGAGAAAATTAAAAATTTCTTCAACAAATCAACTAACCAAAGTAGCGACAACGATATATCAAAAAGCATTAAAATCGGAGACATTATCGTTTCTATCTTTGTTGTAGCAATTGTTGCCCTTCTTATATACGCCTGGGGGAAAGTTGACTTCAAAATACAATGGAATATGTTTGCATCGGGGATGCTTCCTATAGTATATATAATAGGTTTATGTATTACAATTTTTAATCCAATACCAAAACTTACATCTTGGTTGGTATACAAAGATCCAAATAACGGAGATGAGATTGGTAGAAAAGAAAATTTAGATATAATTGAAGTGTTGTTTAATACTTTAGTTTATCCATTTCTAATGCGTTTTATCTTTTATCCATTAGTTGCCGCTGCTATTATATATTACCCAATAATGGGTGTATTTGCTCTTATCGAGGCTATTATACCAATCCTTTTCATTATTATTATCGTTGCAATAATACCAGCATATCTAATTTATTCGAAGATCATACCTACTCTAAGCAATAAAAAATTTATCTCTAAATTTGCACCGTTTGTTGTCATTGCTTTAGTCTCTATAATTACTTTAGTTTGGCTACAAAACACTGACAATAAACTATCTAGCTATTTCCATGATACAGAAACAGATTCATCTACAAAAACAGAAATAACTATTGATAACGATGAAGCTAATGTATTACCTAATGATACGCTGAATATTAACTAATAAAGTATATTGTTACACAACAATGACTTGTGGAGTATTTAGGGGTGAAATTCGATTTTGAATTTTGCCCCTAATTGTATACATTATTTAATTTTCCATATACCCTTTGCTAGTATAAATTATTTTTTGTACCTTTGCATCATAAAATAATACTTATGGGGAGTTCTAAAAATCCCCTGAATATAAATTGAATAATATGGGAAGAATAATTGAATCATCAGAACTTATCATCAATAGCGATGGTAGTATTTTTCATCTGCATGTTAAACCAGAGCAGATTGCGGAAACAATTATATTAGTGGGAGATCCAGCTCGTGTTACTATGGTGGCATCGAACTTTGATAGCGTTGAATGCGATATTTCAAGTAGAGAGTTCCATACTATTACTGGTATGTACAAAGGTAAACGCATCTCGTGTGTTTCGCACGGTATTGGTTGCGATAATATTGATATTGTGGTTACTGAACTTGATGCGCTAGTAAATATTGATTTTGCAACTCGCCAAGTGAAGGAAAATCATACTACCCTAACCCTTGTACGACTCGGTACATCTGGTGGATTACAAGATATCTGTCCGATTGGTACATATGTAGTTGCCGAAAAATCTATGGGATTTGATGGGCTGCTAAACTATTACGAGGTGCCTGAGGGTCTGCTTGATTTGGAACTAGAGGCTGCTTTTTGCGCTCATACAAATTGGAGTAAACGTATCGGCGCACCTTATGTAGTATCGGCTGATAAAGAGCTTGTTGACCGACTTGGTTTTGATATGGTAAAGGGGATAACTATTGCTGCTCCTGGTTTTTACGGACCACAAGGCAGATATGTACGTGCTCGTCCTGCTGATATAAATCTCAATGAAAAAATTATGTCATTCAACCATAATGGTCAGATTATCACCAACTTCGAGATGGAGAGTTCTGCTTTGGCAGGATTAGGTGCTCTGTTAGACCATAAAGCGATAACAATTTGTGCTATCATAGCAGGACGTGTTTCGCACAATATGAATACGGAATACAAAGGCTCGGTAGAGGGTCTTATCAAGTGCGTACTTGAGCGAATTTAAATCTTTATGAGAAGAGAATATTTAGACAACGATACAATTGTTGCAATTTCCACCGCCCCTGGGGTAGGTGGAATTGCTATTATACGACTGTGCGGTAAAGAGGCTTTTGAGGTTGCAAATAAGGTGTTTGTATCTAAAAAAGATAACTTCTGCATGGCAGATCAAAAAGCATATACCCTACATTTCGGACAGTTTGTCGACCCAATAGATAAACTACCTATTGATGAGGTAATTATCTCTATTTTCAGAGCCCCACATAGTTTTACAGGTGATGATATAATTGAAATTGCCTGTCACGGATCGCTTTTCATACAACAAAAAATTTTACAAATACTTATACAACAGGGATGCAGACTGGCAACAGCTGGAGAATTTACGCAAAGGGCATTTACTAACGGACGTATTGATCTCTCGCAAGCCGAAGCTGTGGCTGATTTGATACAGGCGCAATCTAGTTCGGCTCACTCTCTGGCTCTCAACCAGATGCGTGGTGGTTTTTCGTCGTACTTGTCTCAATTGCGTTTGCAACTGCTAGAATTTGCGGCACTGCTTGAACTTGAACTTGATTTTGGCGACCACGAGGATTTGGAGTTTGCCGACCGCACTCAGTTGTGCAGTTTAGCCTATAAAACTAAAGGACAAATAGAGAAACTTCAATCTACATTTGCCACTGGCAACGCCATAAAAAATGGTATACCTATTGCAATTGTAGGCGAGACAAACGCAGGTAAATCTACCCTACTCAACCTGTTAGTAGGCGATAATCGTGCCATTGTGAGCAATATTCACGGTACTACTCGCGATGTAATTGAGGATACGGTAAATATCGACGGGGTTATGTTTCGATTTATCGACACCGCTGGTATACGACAAACCACAGATGAGATTGAGAATCTGGGTATTGAGCGCACTTATAATATGATTGAAAAGGCGCAAATAGTGCTATGGATTGTAGATTCTACCTCTATTTCTGACCATACTCAATGGCTTGCAGAACGCATTTTTCAGTATGCAGGCGAGAAAAAGGTGATAATCGTAAATAATAAAATCGATTGTCTCAATGATGAGGAGAAAGGTAGTCTGCGTGAGTGGTTTAAACGATACGACCGTGAAAGAATTGAGATTTCGGCAAAAAAGGAGACTAATACTGACCATCTGAGAAGTGTGATATTTGAAGCGGCACAAGTGCCTGAAATTTCATCAAGCGATTTGATTGTAACAAATGTGCGTCACTACGAGGCTCTTACAAAAGCTAAAAATGCTATTGAACTCACTATTGAGGGGCTAGAAAACCAAACATCGGCTGATTTTGTGGCGCAAGATGTGCGAGAATGTCTATTTCATCTGGCTGAGATTACAGGGGGCGAGATTACGTCAGA
>JAWXTU010000139.1:0-5302 GCA_044433285.1 bacterium
TAACAGAACAGATGCGGGCTCATCCGTTGGGTCTTGAGGAACTAACTTTCCTCGTATTGCTAAGTCTAAAATTTGGGTTTTTATTTGTTTGATAATATTTTTCAAATCACCTGCATCTAGATTAAGTCGATCTATATATCCATTTAATTGTTCGAGTTTTGAGACAATTGCTATCTGCTCGTTTATTGGTGGTATTGGAATTAAAAAATCATTAAATCTGGCCTGCGTTAATTGATAAATAGTGGTAGTGCCACTTACAAAGAACAGCTGGTCGAAAAATAGTTGAGATTGAAGATAATGATAGACATATTTATATAATTTAGACTTGCATATTGCCATAAATGCTCCAAACGTCATTTTTTCACTTATCCCATATATAATTGCTGATTTTCCTACTAATCGCCTGCTTCCATTTCTCGCACAAATAATAATATCATTATTTTCAACTTGCAACTTTTCTGATATATCACAAGTAACACGAACAAGGTCATTAAATACTAATTTTCCATTAGCAATATTTGATGAACGTAATACAATCGTTCCATTATTTGACACATCTGTTGGTTTGTATGTTAAACCAATATACGACTGAGATATATCACGCACTCGACACCACTCCCAACTCTCAGGTATCTCAAATGGAATCTCGTCATCAATACAGACTGTCTTGTCGCCACGCTTCTCATAATATGATTTACCAGAACGATAGATATATGATTCGTTTTTGTCGCGTTTTATCTTTTTATCTTTGATTAATTGCTCCTTTTCTGTGCGTATACGTTCTAATAGTACAGATGCTGGCTCATCGCTAGGATCTTGGGGAACTAGTTTACCTCGGATAGCGAGGTCTAATATTTTTTGTTTTAGTTTTTTTGTGTCCATTGTGTTATTCCTCAATTTCTCCTATAATATCTTTTAGCGATTTTACTGCAGAACGGATGTTTTCGCTTTTGGTTTCAATCATTGTCATAAGTTCAGCAAGTGAATAATTTACAGCATCATCACCGCTCTTTATCCAAGTAATATCGAGGCTTGTTTTATCACGTGTTAGAATATCCTTAACTGCATATTTGCGCCAGCGTCCTTTGGGGTTCTCTTCCGAATAACTCTCTTTTCGTTTTGATATGTCTTCTGTTGAGTAATACTCAACAAATTCATTGAGGTGATGACGTTTGATAGGATTTGTTGCCAGAGTGTGTTTAATCTCAGTGCGATAATCGTAGAACCAAATATCTCTGGTTGAACCGCTCTTTTTGAAGAATATTACATTTGCTTTTACTCCATTGGCATAAAATATACCTGTTGGTAGACGAAGTATAGTGTGTAAATTAAAATCCGTAAGTAATTTTTTGCGGATCGTTTCTCCTGCACCGCCTTCAAAAAGTACGTTGTCTGGAAGAACTACAGCTGCTCGACCACCAATTTTTAGCATCAACATCATATGCTGTAGAAAGTTAAGCTGGTTATTGCTTGTTGAAACATATAAATCGTTACGCATAGCAGAAATATCGGTTGACCCAGAGGGGCGAGTACCGAATGGCGGGTTTGCCAGAATTACATCAACCAATTTTTCAGGTTCACTCTCAAGAGAGTCTTTACAGACTATTGGGCTGTGCTCCGTTCCTATTCCGTGAAGATATAGATTCATGGAGGCGAGCGTAACAACAAGTGGAGTTATATCGTTGCCATGTAGAGCCTCATTGCACAAGAATAATTGTTTAGCTCTGTCTTGTGATTGAGGTTTCATATAGTCGAATGCTGCAAGTAAAAACCCCCCAGTACCACAAGCAGGATCAGCTACAGTTTCTCCTATGCGAGGTTTTACCACATCTACCATAGTATTTATTAGTGCACGTGGTGTGAAGTATTGCCCTGCGCCACTCTTTTTGTCTTGACCATTCTTTTCTAGAATTCCTTCATAGATTGCGCCTTTTAAATCTCCCTCCATAGATAACCATTCTTCGGCATCAATTAGTGCAATAACTCGTTTTAAGAGCACAGGTTGTTCGATTTTATTCTGCGCCTTAATAAATATTGAGCCAATTAGATCATCTTTTTGACTTAGTGCTTTTAGTATCTTTTCGTATTGAGCAACAACTTCCAATCCATCGAGAGATGTAAGCGTTGCCCAATTATACTCTTCCTCTATAGAACTTCCTAAATCATAGGTGTTTTTTTCATAGTCCATCTTTAAGAATAGAAGATATGTTAGTTGGGTGATATAATCTGTAAACCCGACACCTGCAGCAGCAATTATATCTGCTAATTTCCAAACCTTTTGGGTGAGTGATTGTTCGTTCTTGACGATTTTTTTTGCCATAAATAAATTTTGTTATGCAGCTAATATAAATTTTGAGAGTGATATTAAGATTTCATCAACTGAATCTTTTGAACCGAAAGAAGTTATCGTCTGAACCAATAGGGGTTGATCTTGCTCGGCAATATCAGCTCGAGTGTAAGCTCCATTTGTTGCAATATATCCAGCGATAATTTTCATTAGTTCTTTTTGTTTTTCATTTAAATCCCTATGTATCTGACCACACCATAATTCAAAACGACTTGCAGCTGTGGAGGTTAGAGATTTTAGTTCAGTTCTGCTCTTATAAGCAAATCGAACAAGTTGTATTAAATTTGTCAGTGCTTCTCGTTCCGTGCGATCCTTTAATATTTTCACCTTTTGTGGTTTTAAGAGAGAGTAGTGACTCCATAGCGTTGGTAGTTTAAAGTGTCTGTCTGCCATTAATAATTTTTCTTCTAACTCTTTAAGCATCTGGTAAGTTATAGCTTCACCTTTGTTGTTGTAGATTATTCTTAGTGCTTCTATTTCATTTTTATGAGATTCTAAATAATTTTCAAATGCTTGGGTCGTATCATTTGCTTCTTCTATGGAAAACCCTTTGTTAATTAGAGTGTCTTCTCCAGGCATAAGTACAGTGATGAATCCTGCATTTAGTTCTAATAGATAGTTTTTTGCTTTTGCATTATTTGTAAGTAAAGCCACCAACTCTTTTCGTTTTAGATTGGGCTCATTTACATTTACAAATGCATCTAACTCTCCATTCTCCATTGTATTAAAGATATTCATTGCAAGTTCTCGCATCGAAATACCCGATATATGTTCAAATTCTTGTTGACGTTTTTCCTTTGTTTTTGTATTGATTCGCGAGAGACGACTAGCCAATAAACGTAGGTGTTCATCTGGCAGATAGCTGTGTGATATTTGTTCTAATAATTGTTTTAATGATAATGTTGCAGGTTCAGACTGCTCCCGTGTGCCAATATATTTTTCGTGTTCGGTAACTCCTACGGCATCAATCAGGTAAAAGAGATCCTTAGTTTGTGCATTTGGAGTAACGCTCTTTAGTTGTTCATCACCGATAGTGCGTACACCTCGTCCTTTCATCTGAGTGTATAGAGATTCAGAATTAACATTGCGCATAAACATCACCACTTCAAGCGGTTTTATATCTGTACCTGTAGCAACAAGTGTAACAGTAACAGCTATGCGGAAAGTCTTATCATTACGGAAGGATCTTACCAATTTGTTACTATCTCCTGCTGAATATGTTATCTTTTGTATAAAATCATCACATTGATCTGCAAATACAGTTTTTGCTATTTTGACAATATTAGTAGCATGAGCATCATTCTGAGCAAATATCAGGGTTTTGGGGATATATCTTAATTTTGGTTCACGGTCTGGGTATAGGTCAGAATAAATAGCGTCTCTATAACTTTCTAATACAACTCTTATCTGAGTTAGATTGATTACAGAACGGTTTAGATCAGAGGCAGCAAAGTATCTTGCTTGCTCTTCTTTAACTATACTTGAAGCTCCAGATATACATTTAATTTCTTGTGTTTCTTCATTTTCGTTGATAATTCCACCATCCTCTGTAGCTTGTGTAGCTATGCGGTATACTCTATAGTCAACATTGATACCATCAGCAATAGAACGTTCTAAATTGTAATTTATCACGCAGTTTTTATTGAAAAATGCAATGGTCTCAGGGGCAGGAGTCGCTGTCAATCCAATAAGTCTAGCAGAATTAAAATAATCCAAAACTTTTTTCCAATTACCATATATAGATCGATGGCACTCATCTATGATTATAGCATCGAAATAGTCTTGAGGTAATAGTGTTTTTTCTATTTCTACTATATTTGTGTCTGCCTCACGTTCTTCGTCTGATAGCTCGTCATTATCACTCTCTTCATAATCTTTACCAGTCAATACTGAAAAAAGACGTTGAATTGTTGTGATAATGAGGTTGGAGTCATTGGGTATATATGCCGATTTTAGTCGGGTAGTGGTGTATATAGTGTTGAATGGTTCGCCATTCTCAGTTAGTCTAAACGTGCCAAACTCACCTTCTGCCTGTTTCCCTAAATTATTTCTATCAACTAAAAAAAGTATGCGTCTAGTTGGAGTATAAGCAAGTAACCTGTACGCAACCATACAAGCTGTATATGTTTTTCCTGCACCAGTTGCTAATACCATTAAGACTCTATTGTGGTTATTTCTAAAGCTAGTTTCAAGATTTTTTATAGCTTCGTACTGACAGTCGCGAAGCCCTCGTTTTTTTAATTTAGGTAAACCTGAAAAGTAAATTTTTATACCTGCTATATCCGAAAGTTCTTTTGGAGTGTGAATAGATGGAATTGTTGTATAATCTGGGGTGGAGGCTCTCATATCTCGAAAAAGCAGAGTTTTTCCGTTTGATATGTACACAAATGGCAATTGCTCGAACCAAGAAGAACACCATTTAGGTAGTTTGGTTGTGTAACCCTCAGCTTGAGATTTTACTTTATCCTCAAGGGGCACGTGTTCCGCTTTGGCTTCAAGTATACCAATAGCTTTCCCATCGAGAAAAAGTAAATAATCCGCTTCTTTATGTTCCTGCATAATACCTTCAGCTACAGCTACAGCAGATGTAGAAGTGGTATAGTCATTTCGAGATACGACATCCCATCCTGCATCTTCAAACATTCTGTCGATATAAGTACGTGCTTTTTCTTCAGGTAACATAATTGGTATATATTAAGTCTAGTATTTAAACTTAGAATATGGGTTTGTATTATTTAAAATTTAAATGATTAACAGACTGCAAAGTTACAATAAAAAGTTTATAAATACAAAGTTTTGTAGTAAATCTAAGTATAATTACAGAACATAGTTATTTAAGGTGACTTCTATTAACTGATTCTTTGAAAATCAAATAATTATGCTTATCTTTGCAGTGTAAAACTAATATAAATCATTATGAATTTTAAGTGCACAGGAAAGCGAGGATTATTTGAT
>JAWXTU010000140.1:0-5256 GCA_044433285.1 bacterium
TCAAATAATCCTCGCTTTCCTGTGCACTTAAAATTCATAATGATTTATATTAGTTTTACACTGCAAAGATAAGCATAATTATTTGATTTTCAAAGAATCAGTTAATAGAAGTCACCTAAAATCAGTTACTTGGTTTTGATCCTCTATTTTTATAGGTAACAAACCCTCTTTACCAGTAGATAATTGACGCTGATAGTAGAATGTACTTATATTACGCTCGAGAACTCTTACGCTCCAATTATTTTCAGCTGATTCACGAAGATAGAATACCCTAGCATCCTCATTTTCAACCCTCATTATAAGTCTGTTATGACTCCACGACAATTTGCTACACAGTGTGTAGCATTTCTCTACATCTGGATACGTGAGATAAAACTGCCTGAAATTACGCAAGTTAGCATATGAAAACCCACTTCCAAACTCAGTTGTAAGTGCCTTTGATAGCTCTTTCAGGGTGCTTTTACCATACTCCGCCCTAGTTTCCCCGCTCTGTTCATTATTGACTATACTTTCACCAATGCGCCAATATGTCTCTACCATTGCACTGTTTACTATGGTGTAGGCTTTTATCCTTGCCTCAGACAAAATGGCTTTAATATCAGCTATATACTTTTTCATATTCATCTATATTTTAGTTCATCACACGTTTGATAAAATCAATCCACTAGATGCCACAGAGGGGCATCGGGATTAAGTCCATGAATAACATACTCGGTAATCACCGACTGTTTATTAAGGTACAAAGGTACAAACAAATATTCAGATAAGCAAATCATTTTTTACTCTACAAAATATTTCTACCTTTTCTATTGTAATTCAAAAATTTATCACTACCTTTGCGGTATGGGAAATAAAAGCAAGATATTGATGGCTATGAGCGGCGGAATTGATAGTTCGGTGGCTGCTATGATACTGAGAGACAATGGTTATGAGTTGGAGGGTGCTACGTATCGCACGTTCGACCAAATAACTGAGTCGTGTATGGCAAAAGAGAAGGGGTGTTGCTCGGTAGATTCAATTTTTGAGGCTCAACGTATGGCATCGGGTATGGGGTTTGGTCACCATATTTTGGATATTAGAAAGGAGTTTCACGATTCGGTAATTGTTGATTTTATCAATGAATATCTTAATGGTCGCACTCCAAATCCGTGCGTGGTGTGCAACTCCGATATCAAATGGGGTAAGCTGCAAGATGTTGCCAACTCGCTCGGGTGCGATTTAATTGCTACTGGACATTATGCCCGCATTGGCAAGACTGATGAGGGTAGATATTTCCTGCGTAAGGGTGTAGATGAGGCAAAAGATCAGACCTATTTCCTCTGGAAACTGACTCAGGAGAATCTATCACGCACCATTTTTCCGCTAGGTGAACTGACTAAACCTGAGGTGCGACAAATTGCTCTGGAGCATGGACACGAAAAGCTATCGAAAAAGTCAGAGAGTCAAGAGATTTGTTTTATACCCAACAATGACTACCGTACTTTTTTGCAAGATAATGTGGAAAATTTTGATACAAAATATGGCGCAGGGGATTTTATCGATACTGAGGGGAAGATTTTAGGTAAGCACCGTGGTTTTCCGCACTACACAATCGGACAGCGAAAGGGGCTGCAAATTGCTCTTGGCGAACCGAGATATGTGGTAAATATTGATGCTAAAAATAACCGTGTTACTCTTGGCAAAAAGGAGGATTTGTTGAGCAAAACCTGCTACGCTAATCAACTGAACTTGATGATGGTAGAGGATTTTGAAGAGGGGCAGGAGGTGATGGCTAAGGTGCGATATAAATCAAAACCGGGCAAAGCTAAATTATATCACGAGGGGACGGATAAGGTGAAAATCGTATTTGACGATCATATAGAGAGTATCACTCCTGGTCAGAGCGTGGTGTTCTACACTGGCGAGGGTTGGTGCGATGTATTAGGTGGCGGAATTTTACTCGGATAATATCACAAAAATATCTAAAACTTCTAGACTATGAAAACAAACTTTACTATTTTACTAATCTTTTTATCTACTCTATTCTGCTGGGCTAATAATCTGACAGATAGCGACAAGAATAGCTATTTTGTAAAATTTACAGATAAAAATGGTACTATCTACTCGATAGATAAACCAGAAGAATTTTTGAGCGATAAATCTATCGAACGTCGCAGGAAACTACAAATCGCTATCGACTCGACCGACCTCCCACTCTCGCAAATCTATGTGGATAGCATCATAAGTTATGGAGCTGCAATTCAGCACCAAATCAAATGGCAAAATGGAGTTATCGCAGATATGACGACAGATGTGGCAACTCAAATCGAGACTCTCGGTTTTGTGGATATGGTGGAAATTACAAAGATTGTATCGTATGATGCTCAAAATGTGATAAGTAGTACATTAAAATCTGATGCAACCAGTGCTGTTAGTTTCGAGGATACTGAGGCGCAGAAAATACAAATCGGACTCGACCAACTTCACGATTTAGGGTTTAGAGGTGAGGGGATAACGATTGCTGTGATAGATGCTGGATATGAGAATGCAGACGAGATGGCTGTGTTCGACTCGATACGACACAACGGACAACTACTTGGCACTTACGATTTTGCCGACCCTACATCTAACATATACGATGAGGATTATCACGGCACATATGTATTGAGCACAATGGCTGCCAACGACCCAAATTTGATGATTGGCACCGCACCAGATGCTAACTACTATCTCCTGCGCACAGAAATAGCTGCCACCGAATGGCTGATAGAGATTGATCTATTCTGTCGTGCGCTAGAGTGGGCTGATAGTGCAGGGGTAGATGTGGTGAATACTTCTCTCGGGTATTCTCAATTTGATTACTCTGGAATGGATTTTACTTATGATGATTTAGATGGCAAAACTATTCGTGCTTCTGTATCATCAGCTATGGCTGTAGAAAAGGGTATATTTTTGGTTAATAGCGCAGGTAATGAGGGCAATAGCTCTTGGCACTATATTGCATCGCCAGCCGATGCCGAAGGGGTACTAACAGTTGGTGGTGTAGATTCGCAAGGGTATGCATCTTATTTTAGCTCGTATGGTCCTACCGCAGATGGTCGGATTAAACCAGAAGTGGTTGCTCGTGCGAGTGCGTGCGCTGTGGTTTTCACAAGCAATTACGTAATTTCTGCAAATGGTACTTCGTTCTCTGCGCCAGTGGTTGCTGGAATGGTTGCATCACTAATGAGTGCCTTACCTGATATCACCCCAGCCGAGCTATACACAAAAATATGTGCATCTGCATCGCTATACTCCACTCCCTCTGATAATTTAGGATATGGAATACCAAATGCTATGAATGTCTACTCTTCTTTATCTAGTGTCGTGGATAATATTACAAAAGAGAACTACATATATATAACGCAAGACTCCAACCGCATACAACTACACAATATCTCAGATAATGCTTTTGTTAAAATATACGATATAAAGGGGGCGGTAATCTATGCCGACTATATCGGAAACGAACAATATATCAATGTATCGGGCTGGAACTCTGGCATCTATATAATACAAATAGCTGACCATAAAAATTTGTTCAACTCAAAATTTGTAATAACTAACTAATGAAGGCATTAACGGTATCTGAATTGGGTTTGTTGATACGAGAGTGTCTGAAAACTACGTTGCTCGACGAGATTTGGGTAACGGCAGAGGTGCACAGCATCACACACCACCCTTCTGGGCACTGCTATCTTGAACTGATTGAGAAGGAGAAAAACAAGGAGTCTATCGTAGCAAAACAACGCGCTACAATCTGGAGCTACACGTTTAGAGAATTGCACCAAAATTTTATTGCAACCACGGGCTCTCCGCTTAAAGTGGGAATGAATATTCTGGTGGCTGTAAGCGTTGAGTATCACCCTCTTTTTGGTATGAGTTTGAATGTGAAAAACATCGACCCCAACTACACTTTAGGTGCACTGCAACAGCGTCGAAATGAAATCATTAACTCGCTAAAACAAAGAGGTATAATCGACCGCAACAAGGGTTTACAGATATCTAGTCTGGTCAAACGCATTGCTATTATCTCAAGCGAAAGCGCAGCTGGATATACCGATTTTATAGAGCAGTTGCACCGCAACCAATATGGATTTACATACAGCACCACCCTATTTGCCGCCACGATGCAGGGCGAGCAGACGGAAAATAGTGTTTGTGCTGCACTGAATCTGATTAAACAGCAACTAGATAAATTTGATATTGTAGTTATCATTCGAGGCGGGGGCGCAAGTAGTGATTTGCAAGCATTTGATAGTGAGATAATTGCCGAAGAATGTGCGCTATTCCCACTACCTATCATTAGCGGTATTGGACACGCACGCGATTTGAGCATCTTGGATTTGGTGGCATACAAGAGCGTAAAGACTCCTACTGCGGCTGCTGAGTTTATTTTATCATTGTCGGTTGAAAATCTTCAACTACTAAACAGTCTGAGCGAACGAATGGAGGGGAGTGTTATGCGGCAGTTGCAAAACTCACGCCTGCAATTCGCCTCGCTGATGCAACGTATGCCGCAATCTGTTTTAATTAACATACACAATCACGCACGAGAAATATATAAATTCGAATCAAAAATAAAAAATTCTACACAAATCACATTAGAGAAAAATCGAAATAATATAGAACTATTCGATCGAACTTTTAAAATATATTGTACGGCTATTTTAAAGCGGAATAGAAGATTATTAGAATTATTAAATACAAAAATAGACCTTCTCAACCCTCAGAACATTCTAAAAAAAGGATATTCTTATACATTAGTAAACAATCAAACTGCCACAAGTATTAAAGATATAAACGTAAATGATGAAATTACAACAATTCTAGCTGACGGTAAGATTATAAGTCGTGTAACAAAAAAAACAAAATAATATTATGAGTAAAAAGAGTTATGACAAACAAATAAAAGAACTGGAGACAATTGTAGCTGAAATAGAGAGTGGCGAACTCTCTATCGACCAACTCGCAAATAAAGTGCAACTGGCAACAGACCTAGTAAAGGCATGCAAAGAACAACTCACATCGGTAGAGGATAAGGTAAATTCTATACTAGAAATCGAAAAATAGTGCAGTTAAATCAAATAAAAATAGTATCTTTGCAACAAAAATAATAATTATGAAACCCTCATGACTTAAAAAAGTCACCCGATATGATGAAAATTCGTGAACTAATGTGTAACTTTGCGGAGAATTTAAACATTTACACATATGGGAACAATTTCATTCGATCAA
>JAWXTU010000141.1:0-5247 GCA_044433285.1 bacterium
CATAGTAACACTCAAGCATATTGCCTTGTCTGGCAACACGCTTAAATAGCCTTCGTGTATATTTTGTAAACTCAGTATAGAACTGGGCATCGGTTTTTCCGACCTCTTTAAGACTGTTAAATATGATATAGTGGAGTGATAGAAATCCATTGCCTCCGCTACCTTATCATCATCTAATCGATTATTATATTCATTTTCAAAAAGAGCTCGATGAACAAATATTGTTGCGATGAGCCTCATTTGAGTTGTCATCTGCGTCCTTCCCATAGGTAATATGCCTATGTATTTTCTTTTGGAAATATAGCGAACTTCACCATCAACCTTCTCTCTTTTATAAAAAGCAAAGAAGGAGTCATCGTAATCAAGACCACTCTTAGGGAAAATATTGACTTGCCTATCATAAAGAGCTCTGACTTGTAATTCGGTATTACGAGTAGTAGCAGTAGAAGATATTATTTTAGGTCTGACAACAAGTTTCTTTCCTCCCTCCAGCACCTTTTCTGTCGAACACAGTTGATCGATTGCTGCCTCAAATAAGCTTACAGCAGAACCTAATGGTCCTAACAAAAGGTGTAACTCATCCTGAATAATAAGAGATGGTGGCAGATTGGTTAAATCACCACCGCCAAATATTCTTCGAGAGTCGTTGTTGTGTTTTTTACTATCGGTAGATACATTATGGCCAATCATCGCAAACTTATCTACGGTGCCAAATAATAGCGTTGGAGGAGTTGTGTAAATATCCTCATCACACAGCTTAATAGGCAAGGAATCTGAAAACGTACAGTTAATATTTGAACAAAGAAACTCTATTGCTGGGTTACTATCAGACTTTATATTTCTAAACTCCAGATCCTTACCACACCAAGGGCAACGATCTAATGGAATTTTAGATTCCGCTCGTTTATTATTGTTTATATTAGACCATCTTTTACACTCTTCCAATAGTTCTATAGCTTTATTGGGAAGAGAGTCACGACCTACATATAGACCAATAGAGATAGGTTCATCGCCTAACTTTTCATTATCCCACTTTCGAAGTTGCTCTAAAGACAAGATAACTCTCATCGCTCGTTGGAATTGTTGTGTTGCAAGTAGGCGTAATGTATAACGCATAATCGCAGTTGTACCTCCATGCTCAATACTATCTGCCGTTACTCTTCGATTTATAATGGTTAAAGCAATTATACCTAAATAAGCTTCTGTTTTACCACCTCCTGTTGGGAACCAAACAAGATCAACCAACTCATTACGGGCATCCCACATTGGATCATCTGGACGTTGGATCACGCCATCTAAATTAAGTAAGATGAAAGCAAGCTGAAAAGGTCTCCATGTCGCAGGGTTACTACCAAATATATGGTCGCTTGTGTTCACATAAAATTGATAATCAGTCTCCTCTAATGTTGAGTTTTTGCTATGCCATAGTTGTATAAACATAGCTGAGTTCATCATGCGAAAAGACTCTATATTTTGATCATTACCCTCAAGTAATAACTCAATATTACTTCTCATTCGGTGGTAATCTTGTTCACATAAAGAGATATTAAGATCAGCGAATTGCGATCTATCAGATTGTACCTTTAGCTGCTCTATCCACTTGTTATATGTGTCAACAAATCCATAAAGTTGAGAGATGACCTCTTGATTCGTTGCGCTAGAGAATTTAGATAACCACTTAAACTCTAATGCTCTTGAATTAGTTAAAAATTCCTTCGGTACATATTTATCCCCCGATGTAACATATTCAGCATGTTTATCTCTTGGTGTAGGTTCGACATCAGGAGTTTCATAGGTTGGTATAAATTCAGATTTAACCCATTTGCCACTAATATCTTCACCCCAAACAACAGAGCACATATGACCTATTCCATAATCACGAATAGATCTATATAAATAGTTAAGTCGAGCTATATCACTATCAACATTACCTCCTTGCCCCAACTCTTTGTATGGACATAGTTTGTCGCTTTCTATCTTTACCTCAACCCCAAAGAAACATCTTTTGTTAACCTTTTCTGTTACTATTGAGAAGTACTGTTTGCTATCCTCCTCAAATGGATCAGACGTGTTTTCAAGTTGTATTTTAAAGTATCGCTTGTTGGGCTCCAAAGGACTTATTGTAAGCTGAACCCAAACAGATAGTGATGCATTAATCTCTCCCGATTCATCTTCAACAGTATATGTAACAATATTCTTTAAACTAGGATTCGCTTTGGGCGAATATATTGTTTTTCTATTACTCGTGTCAAATGAAAGCATAGATAGGTCAACAACATGGCAAAAGTCATATCCAGTCCAATATCCAAATGATCTACTATTACAAATATTCAGAGCATCATCAAAGTGGGAGATAATAGTTTGGTATTTTTCAACGGACTTGATTCGATCTAAAATAATGCTCTTCTCGGAATCATTCAAATATACATCATCCTTTATTTGTCTCAACTTAGACCATAGCTTCTCCTTGTAAGATTTCAGATAACGATACTCTGGTTTATTTGTCTCGTAGATGGGGTCAAAAGATTCGGCACCAATCTTTGCAATCTCTTTACACTCTTGTAAGTCTATTCCTAATAAGATTTGTTTTGCCTTTAAATACTCCTCCTGCTTTTTTAGGGTGTTGGTTATTCTTATTCCTTTACTGTCTAGTGTAAAATAAGGTTGTAACTCTTTGTTCTTATTATAAAAAAGTTCTATCTCGGAGTATGTAATTTCTGGTCTTATAACTATACAGTTGAAGTGTTCATCTTTGACTTTGGTATAATATCGACCAGAAACAGTCACTTTTAAATCATCTGGAACTATAATTGAACTTTCAGCATCTAAACAACACGATATACCTATAGAGTTAGGAAATCTTTGACTTAGCGAATACAGATCATCTTCTTCAGATTGAGATAAAGCACCAACCTTCTCTTCTATATCCACATCAACGCCACTTTCCTCAGATTGGATGTCTTCTGCCGCCTCGTCATTCTCTTCGTTAAGAACATCAGTAGGAGTTGCAACAGACACTCGTTTCTTAGGGAATAATATTGCTGTGCTATACAGTGATCCAGGAGTCGTGTTAATCACATCACTCACATTGCCGTTTTCTTCGCAAATATAATCATAGCGATTGTTACATCCTCCAGGACCAATCATTTGGTCGTGGATAAATTTTTCTAGTGAATTTCGTTTATTCTGTATCATCGTCTTCGCATTCTATTTTGGTTACATCATTCAATGAAATATCTAATAAATCTTTTAGACTTCTAAGGCTTTCTAAACCATCAACATCTAAAAGAGTAAAGATATCTTCATAGGTATCACACATTGTCTTATATAATTCGTCGTCGATATCTACCAGGAGTATCTTCTGGAGCAAACTATCTATTTGACTATTGAGAGACCTAGACTTATTTATACTTGTTAGCTTCTTAGATATTATCACCTTATAATAAGGGGATCCTGCCTCAAACCCAAGATACCGAAGAAGAGCTATTTGACATTTTCTACTTCGAGGTAGCATCATTGTATTGTTTGGATCACACCAATTAGAGAAGCTACCTTTTGAAACCTTGTCTGCATCATTAAGAGTACTGAAAATCTGAGCGTAAACATCATCTTCTCCTAATCGGGTTACTTTTCGTCTTAATAATATCTTCCATAACTCTACATTTGAATGTATCTCAGCATCTGATAAAGAGTATTTGCAATCCTTTCTTATTATCTCCTCCAGCACGGAATTGTTTTTTGTTTTTTCAGTTATTAGCAACTTAACTTGTTCCGTTAGCTCATCGAGAAGCTGGAGTTTTATATTCTCTTCAGAAGATAGATCTTTTAATGCTGTTATTCTTTGTAATCCATTATGTAAATATAATACTCTCTCACAAGCCAAATATTCTTTTGGTCGGCCATCTTTGTAGTAGACCCGACATTTGTCTGCATGATAATTTCGTTCATTAGCCTCAGATTCATCTATATACTCATTTATATCAATTACCGAGGGTTTATTGAATGTTATATTTTCCCACCCCAGATGCCTTTTTCTAAAATCTGAATATAGTAGACCATTGTAAGATTTATAATAGCGATATTTACCCCATTCAAAATAGGTATAGTGTGTTAATTTATTTATAACCACTAACGCTTTTTGACTTGGCTTTAATGGGAGACGATCAAAAGAGTTAGGGTATGACTTATACTTTAAATCGGTATATCGATACTGCAAAACTATTATCTTTTGCTCTTGCACCCCCTTCTGTGTAGTTAAATCCTTTAAAGAGCGGAAGCGTATTTGTCTATTTTTTTGCGCAAACTGTTTCCTTATGGCATTTTTAAACTCATTAGGCGTATCGTTGGCTACTAAAAAGGCTATAGTTGTACTGTCAGCAATAAATTGTTCTATCCTAACTTTCGCTTGGTCGTTCCATAGACCCCTTAGTATATGAAAATATTCACTCCATAGCCTAGAAATATATGGAGAGAGCTGATTTGGCAGCTTATTTAAATAAACCTTTTGTGTTTGCTGAGATATGGCAAGAGCCAAAAGGTTTTTGTACCAATAGTTATTTGGTACGTCGTCCATTACGGTATCTATATCTGAGACTAGCAAATGTAACTCAGGGTTATCTACAATGTATAGTTTCTGGCTATCTCTCCGTTTAAATAGGTGATCTGATTCTTTTTGTGAGAATGTTATAAAGCCATCAAATGAGTTGTATCGCTTCGCATCCTTATATAATAAATTAGAAATCAGCCTATTCTTTATGTTGTCAATAGTATAAAATAACTTTAAAGGCTGATCTGAGAATGAAAATACAACACAGTTTTTAATTCCTAAACCATATTTATTTAGTCGAGAAAGTTGGTTGGTATTATACGAATTTGTTACACTACTCTTTTACATTTGCAGAACTAATATAAATGCTCTATATTAAAGGTGACAAACTTCTTGTGTGAACGAGCTACTCTAGGTAGGATTTAACCATATCGCGCATAAGATTGTTCCACAAGAAGCGTTGCCTTTAAAGAGTCTGAACAGTATTTAAAACGGCACAAGATGTTAGTTTGCGTTAGCTGAAAAGAGTAGACGAAAAGAGGGCATTGTCAAAACTTATAAATGAAAGAATAAAAGTATGGAAAAGCTGCATTCAACCTGCAAATGCAACTGAATTCATAGTTAATATTTGTTTAAATTTTTCATTTGGTGTGAGGTAGCCGAGCCTTTTACGAGGGCGATTATTTAGCTTGTTTTCAATC
>JAWXTU010000142.1:0-5201 GCA_044433285.1 bacterium
TCCCAACGTTCTTTCGAACCATAATATGCGGCAATACGCTGTGTATCATTGTTTTTAATCCACCACTGTGTACCCCATTTCTTTTTGTATGCCATTGGGCGCATTGCCCATTTGATGATGAATGGAGGACATATTTTGCTGAGGTGAAAGAACCAAGGTACTGATTTTCTTAAGTTGCTAAAGTATTCATCTATAGGTGTATTGGCTCTGAAATGAAGATAATCTTCGAGCACTTGAGAATCGGAATACCACTGTCCGTGGAAATTGCGCAAAACAAACCACTCTGGGTTAAATATCTTTTCTGGTCGAGGACAAGAAATTGCATCAAGGAGGCGACATTCAAATTCGTAATTACTCATACGATATTGCTCTCCAGAACCTATATTATAGAAACGACACCAGAAATCTTCTGACACCCAATCTTCGCAAAGATTGGCAAGAGCACGTCCAGAATCTTCTACCGTAGCCCACTCTAACACGCCACGCAATGGCACGTGAAACATAATAGGGTCGTAATTTTTTAATATTCCAGGATATAGAATACCAGACTGACGAAGAGATACCCAATATTTGAGTCCACTCTCGACAAACACCCTCTCTGCTACTGTTTTAGAGATAGCATAGTGATCATAGACTGATATACTAATTGGATCGCCAGTGCGCCCCCAATGGATAGGTTCGTTGCGGTCTGATGTCTGCGCTACGCTACCTATGTAACAAACTTTTATATTATCTGGATTTGGCTGTGCTTTTACCGCTTTTACGATATTTTCTGCAGCTACTACATTTACTCTACGAGTTGTATCGGGAAAATAATCTGTTTTAGGAGATACTAATCCGCCCACATGCAATACATAATCGGCTCCGACGGTGCATTTATACACATCATCATAATTGACTAAATCGCCCCAAACTATAGTAATTTTATCTTTTAACGGAGCCAATTTTCGTCGATTTTGTCTACCCTCACGAGCTAAGATTGTTATATTAAACCTATCTTTTCGAGCGATAAGTTCTTGAAGTATAGCCCATCCCATAGTACCTGTGGCTCCTGTAAGAAATATTTGTTTCATTATATACTAGTTTGTTTTAGCTGGATTTTTAAAAATCCTCTATATTTTTGATTTGCAAAGGTACAATTTTTTTCTGAAATATAAAAAAAAAATTGATATATCAAAAATTTTTGTTACCTTTGCCCTTTGGAGAGTATATAATGTGAAAAACGCAATAAAAAAACAGAGTTGGTGCACTAGCGCATTAAAAATCAGCATTATAATCATGCTGCTATGCGTTAACAACACAACAGTTTTTGCATATGATTTCTATCAAAAATATAGAGGAAATACCCTTTATTTTAATAAATTAGAAGGAAATAAGGTTGAATTGACATATAAAGAGTACTCAAACAACAACTACAAAAAGCTAAAAACCCTATATATTCCGACCACTGTAAGCGATGGAGATTCGACATATAAAGTGATTGCGATTGGTGAAAGTGCCTTTAGTGGGGCTAAAAACCTGCGAGAGGTGATATTTGAAAAAGAGGATGAGATTGATTATATCGGAGAGGGTGCTTTTGCTGGATGCGATATGCTACAGGGGTTTGATATACCTGTGCGTGTAACAGAGATTGCCCCTTATACATTTGCGTGGTCGGGCATTAGATATATTGAGATGGAGGATTGGGTAACGAAGATTGGCGAAAGAGCATTTACCAACTGCCGAAATCTAAGCGAAATGATTTTGAGTAGACGGCTGAAATCAATCGACAATTTTGCATTTGCATGGTGTGATCAATTAGAATCATTTACGATACCGAATACCATAACGCATATTGGATATGAGATTTTGCAAGCATGCAGTAATATTGATACAATTAGATATTTTGCCACTGACTGCGAAACCTCTGGAAGTTACTACAACAAGGCAGAAGAGCGTATGGTGGGGGGATTTGAGAGTAACAGTAGTTTGAAATATGTAGAGATAAGCAATAATGTACAGACTATACCTGCTTATCTATTATACAATTGCAAATTGATTAGCAATATAGATGTACCAAAATCGGTAAAAAGGATAAACGAATATGCACTACATTACACAGGTTGGTATAACTACCATCCTGACGGTATGATTTATGTAAATAATATTGCGTATGCTTACAAAGGATCGGTGGAGAATGGCAGGTGTAGTATAGCGGACAGCATAACGATAATAGCACCGTTTTGCTTTTTTGGTAAGGATTTGCAGAAGATTAACCTTTCGGACAATCTGAAATATATAGGAAAATCGGCTTTTGAGAGTAGCGAAATTATCTCGATAACCTTTCCTGAATCTTTGGAATGGATTGAAGAACGAGCATTTGCTGATTGTAAAGAGCTCAATGAGATAAATTTTAATAGTAGGCTCGACAGTGTTTGTGGATATGCATTTAGCAATTGTCAGAATTTAAAGCAGGTGGAACTACCCTGCCAAATGAGTTATTTGGGTGAAGGGGCTTTTTATAGATGTGAGTATCTCTCTTCGGCAATTTTACCAAACTCGCTAGAGATGATAGAACCTGGCATTTTTTCTCGCTGTATAAATTTGCAACGAGTGGTATTGCCTAATAACGTAAAAGAGATTAGAGAATATGCATTTGCTGGATGCACAAGGCTTGATTCGGTTAGCATTCCGCCAGAGTGCAAACTAATAGGATATAAAGCATTTACGCATTGTAGCTCGCTAAATAAGATAGAATTTAACAATAATGAATATGATATAGGCTCGTTAGCATTTTATAGATGCGAGAGTTTGTGGGATGTAGATATTCTAGCGGCACTAAATATTGGATATAGAGCATTTGCCAATTGCGAAAATATGATAACGGTGCAAATGGGACGAAATCTGAAAGAGATAGGTTCCTATGCCTTTAGCGGCTGTGATAGATTAATTTCGGTATATATTCCGAGTGGCGTAGAACGGATTAAACGTAACGCATTTGCAAATTGTACACGCATAAATAGATTAACAATAGATAATGCTGCTACAACTATTGAATCGGGAGCATTTACAAATTGTCAATCATTAACAGATGTTGAGTTAGGAGAAAATATAACAGTAATTGATGAGTATGCATTTAGTAATTGCAGATCGCTTGTTGAGATAAATATTCCGCAAAGCGTAGATGAAATAAAAGAAGGGGCATTTAGTAACTGTTATCAACTAGAGAAAATAGTATTTAGTAATGTGTCGTTGATAGGACCTAAAGCATTTGCTTTTTGCGAAAGCCTAACGATTGCAGAACTACCAGAGCGATTGAAATATATTGGTAACGAAGCGTTTAGAAATTGTGTAAATATCTCTTCAATGACAATGCCAATTGGTTTGCAGCAGATTGGTAAAAGGGCGTTTTACAACTGCGAGAGATTGACGAATTTAACGATAAATGAAAATCTGAAACATATAGGAGATGAAGCTTTTGTTAGATGTAGGAGTATTAACACAATCAATTGGAACGCAATAGAATGCACTACATCTAAAACTAAAAATGTAGTGTTTGATTATGCCTATATTCCGATAACGCTAAACATTGGAAACGAGGTAGAGTTAATTGATAGTAAATTATTTAGCCATATAAATCTGAAAGAGGTAAGTATACCTCAATCAGTTATAGATATTGGATATAGGGCATTTGCAGATAATGCAAATCTTTATGATATTACGATAACACCATCAGAATATTTATCAATTGACGAGACATCATTTAATAATACCAAATGGGAAGATGGACAGAGTGATGATATTATTTATTTAGACCACATAGCATATAAATATAAAGGGAAGAAGAAGCCGGAGAGATTACATTTTAAAGCGGGAACGACATCTATTGCTGCTAATTTTATGAAGGGTAATGAGGCTCTTAGGTTTGTGATATTTCCGCAATCTATAACTTCTGTGGGGCGCAGTGCTTTTGAGGGGTGTATAAATTTGACGGATGTTGAATTTCCTGACAAATTGACATTTATTGAAGAAAAGGCGTTTTCGCACTGTAAAAGTATGACCAGGTTAACATTGCCGGCGTCGCTCAATGCAATAGGTGATTATGCCTTTGAAAAATGTGAAAATGTAGATACAATTGAGATTAAAAGTAAGCATATATCAATAGGAGATGGGGTTTTTATGGCTTGTAATGCCTTAAAACACGCTTATTTAGGCGATTATGTAGTATCACTTGGGAAAAATGCATTTGCGTATTGTATGAAATTGCGCACAATAAATTCGTTAACCCAAACTGAACTACCAGAGTCATTAACAACAATAAAGAGTGGTGCTTTTTATAATTGCAGATCTCTTAAAAACAATATTATACTGCCAGAGAATGTGAGACGCATTGATGAGTATGCTTTTGAGGGATGTCAATTGATAAGTTCGATGAAACTTACGCCAAATTTAAGACATATTGCATTTTCTGCTTTTAATAATACCAATAACTTCACTAGTTTTATTGGATCAAGTGATCAGTTTAAAAGCGTAAATGGTGCTCTTGTATCAAAAGAGACTGGCAATTTAAGTTTATGCCCGAAAGGGATTTCAGGCACTTTTGTTGTAAATAAAAGCGTTAAAAAAATTGATGAACACGCCTTTTATATGTGCAACAAGATAGACCGTATCAGTGGTATGCAAAGCGTAGAAAAGATAGACGATAGAGCTTTTTCGGGCTGCTCAGATATGAAATCTATTGTATTTGGTAAGGATCTTAATAAAATAGGCACTGATATTTTTGAGGGGTGTATAGAACTTAATAATATTAGAATACATAGACAAAACCGAGCGTTTAAAGTTGTAGATGGGGTGCTGTACAACTACGATATGACTATTTTATACTTTTGTCCTCGCACAAAAAAAGGCACTTTTGTTATACCGCGTTCTGTGAGAAAAATTGATGATTATGCTTTTGCATACTGTGTGCTACTGGATAATGTAATAAAACACAACAAAATAATAAGTATCGGCAAAGATGCTTTCTTGGAATGTAAAAATAGATAAGATCGTTAAATTATAATGAAAAAGAAAATAGTATTTGCAACTCACAACCAAAACAAATGCAATGAAATAGATGCAATGGTGGGTGATAAATTTGAAATACAAACACTGGATAATGTAGGGATTACGGAGGAGATACCTGAAGATGGCGATACCTTTCAAGCAAATGCTTTGATAAA
>JAWXTU010000143.1:0-5196 GCA_044433285.1 bacterium
AGCCTAAAATAAAGAGAAGCTATAAAAGTTCTCTAATAACAAAACGGAATTATAAAAAATCCCGAATAAAAAAATAAAAGGAGAAAAAATCTCTCAAATATAAGGGGAAGTCTAAATACTCCCCCGAACAGGAAAACTAAAAAAAAATATGAAAAAAAATCTACTTAAATACATAATAATAAACATATTAATCATAACAAATAGTTTAAATTTAGGATTGCAAGCTGAAGTACACGAGATAAATGCCACAGCTGCAACTCAATATGTAGTTGACGATATTACATACGAGGTTTTCTATAGTAGTATAAGGTATAGAGATGAAGTTAAAATCGTTGGAGGACCAGATATAGATACTACTACCCACGTCGTTATACCAGAATCTATTAATGTTAATGGAGAGGTATATCAAGTTACAAATTGTACTACACGCGTATTTGCCAATTATAAATCACTCGTTTCTATAATATTCTCCGACACTTTGCGAGGATTTACGACTGCCGTGTTTTATGGTTGCACCAATCTTGAAGAGGTAAGATTATCAAACAACTTAACATCAATACCAGTAAATAATTTTTACGACTGCACCTCACTTGAAGAGATTAATCTCCCTAATAGCATAACATCAATTGGTACCTGTGCTTTTTATAATTGCACCTCTCTTAAAGATATAAATCTACCTAATAGCATAACATCAATTAGCACCAGTACTTTTTATAATTGCTCTGCATTAGAGAAAATATCTATACCTGCTACTGTTGAATCAATTAATTATCAAGCATTTTACAATACCAATTTAAGGGAGATGTTATTCTACGGTGCACAACCAAAAATTTACTCAAGTGAAACAAATACATCTACCATGCCTATATATACAATTCCACCACAGATAGATATATATGTATTTAAAGAGTTTAAAAATACATTTACTATATCTCCTACACTTTACAAGATTAAAGTTATCGACGAAATAGATATAAATAGCTCTACTACAATACCTTTGTCGTTCACAACTGCTACTCCAGTCGTATTTAAATCAGATGATAGTTCATCAGCTGATCTTCTGCTAGAAGAGGGTGTGGTAATTACAGCAGAAAATGGGATAAATATAGATTTAACAGTTACCGACGATAGATTTCACTTCTTCTCGCTACCATTTGATTGCGCATTAAATGATATCACAGGAGGCATTGACAGCGTTTTAAACATTGATAATTATGGTACTGAATGGGTTATCAAGCAGTTTGACGGCGCACGACACGCTCAATATGGCAAAGAGTCGACAGATGCCACCAATAGTGAAAAATATGCTTGGGTGGTGTTGCAAGAGGGGGACAAACTAAATGCAGGTGAGGGGTATATCATTGCTATTAATCAAGTTAGCGAACTGACAGTTGATAATGCTGCTACGTTCTATTTTCCATCAAAAGAGTCAGTTAGTATCGAATATAAACACTCAAAAAATTCAGAAGTACCAACACCGCTAGCGGCTGTAAATGTTGCTGCAAACGAATCTAATCAAGAGGCATATAAAGGGTGGAATTTAATGAGTACCAATCTACTTCACACTGCATCTGATATAAATATAACAGTTGATAATCAAGAGGTAAAATATGTATCTATCCCTAATAGTGATGGTGTTAGTTACACTCAATTGGAGACTAGTGATGCTGATTTTACAGCATATAAATCATTTTTTGTACAAGCGGCTAGCGATGGAGAAATTTCTCTCAATTATACAAGCGCACAGTCTGGAATAAACGCTAAATCAAATATAACAACAGCAACCGAAAGTAAAATTGTTATATCAATTTCCTCTGTTGCAGATGATTTTGAGGATAAGACAACTATCTTACTCGGTGATGATTATACAACAGATTATGTAATTAATCAAGATTTGAGAAAATGGAGTTGCGACAGTCAAACTCAAATATACTCAGAGAGTAACGAAACCCAATACAGTTACAATGCGCTACCATTCTCGTCGGTAATAGATGACAAAGTTGCTCTTGCAGTTGTTACACCAAATTTTATATCCGCTCATACTATCACACTAGAGGAGTTTGATTTAGATAACTACCCTAACAAATATTTGATACTAGAGGATAAATATACAAATAAAAAAATTGCTCTATCTGCACAGATTAGTTATACATTCCAACCAGATGCAAGCAAAAGCAGCGATAGATTTGAGATATATCTCTCTGACTCAGCATTTACCAGTGTAGATAATATCGAAGCACCCAAGAGTGCATTAAATTATTACACCACAGATAACAAAATTTTTGTAACTGACATAGTAGAAGGGGCTAATATTTCGTTATACTCTATATCAGGACAATTGTTATATAGAAAATCAAACTCTGAGGCTACGGAATTGATCAATACAAACAGCTTATCATCTGGCAATTACATCTTACAAGTAGAGAGTAAGGGTGAAGTACAAACCGCAAAAATTGTATTATAGAGGGGTTATAAAGACTCTCCTAAGAAAAATTAAATTAATAAATGGATTTTAAACTACAACATACATGCCAATATAGCAGTGCACGCGCTGGTGTTATAACCACCGATCACGGCACAATTGAGACACCAATATTTATGCCTGTTGGCACGGTAGCATCTGTAAAAGGTGTTCACCTACGCGAAATAAAAGATGATATTCAAGCCCAAATTATTTTGGGCAACACATACCATCTATATCTTCGTCCTGGATTAGAGATATTAGAGGGAGCAGGTGGTCTGCATAAATTTAATGGTTGTGACCGTCCGATACTTACAGATAGTGGTGGTTTTCAGGTGTTTTCGCTCTCTGGCAATAGAAAATTAAAAGAGGAAGGGGCTGAATTTAGATCGCACATTGATGGTTCGAAGCACTTTTTTACACCCGAGAATGTAGTTGATACTCAGCGCATAATCGGGGCAGATATAATGATGGCATTTGACGAATGCACCCCGGGCACGGCAGACTATAAATATGCCAAAGATTCGATGGAGCGCACGCACCGTTGGTTAAGTAGAGGACTTAATCGCTTTGACTCTACACCAGATAAATACGGTTACAACCAAACATTTTTCCCTATTGTGCAAGGATGTGTATATCCTGAGTTGCGCAGAGAGTCGGCAAAATTTATTGCCGATCAAGGTCGTGATGGAAATGCTATTGGCGGATTGGCGGTTGGCGAACCTACTGAGAAGATGTATGAAATGATTGAGGTGGTAAACGAGATATTGCCAAAAGAGAAACCGAGATACCTAATGGGTGTTGGCACACCAGCGAATATTTTAGAGGCAATTGAGCGTGGAGTGGATATGTTTGACTGCGTGATGCCTACTCGTAACGGACGAAACGGTATGATATTCACCCGCAACGGTATAATGAATATGAAAAATAAGAAGTGGGCTAACGACTACACAGCCATTGACCCAGAGAGCGATTGTTTTGTTGATACACAATATTCTAAGGCATATTTGCGTCATCTATTTGTAAGTCAAGAGTTATTGGCAATGCAAATTGCATCTATACACAATTTGGCTTTTTATCTTTGGTTAGTAAAAGAGGCTCGCAAACATATCATAGCAGGCGATTTTCATATATGGAAACCAGAGATGTTGGCTCGAGTTACACACCGACTATAGGGGGAACTCCACTTTAAATAAGGGGGGACTTTTTAAAACTCCCCGAAAAAAAAATCAAACTAATAAAATTGGGAAAATAAAAAAGTATGTTGAAAAAACTTGACATATACATCATTAAAAAGTATCTAGGTACTTTTGTATTCTCTATTGTATTGATAATTAGCATATCAATAGTCATCGACTTGTCTGAAAAGTTAGATGAATTTTTTGATAATAATGCTCCATTAAATGCTATTATCTTCGACTACTACCTCAATTTTATACCATATTTTGCCAATCTTTTCACACCGCTTTTTGCCTTTATTTCCGTGATATTTTTTACATCAAAAATGGCATACGACACCGAGATTATTGCAATATTAGCGAGCGGTGTGAGTTTTAATAGACTACTGCGACCATATATAATATCCTCTACTGCAATTGGAGTAGTATCATTTTTTATGAGTGGATATGTAATACCACCATCAACTAAAACACGATTAGAATTTGAAGATAAATATGTTCAAGCGATCAAACAAGATGTGGTGCGCCATATCCAACTTGAGATAGATCAAGGAGTTATACTATATATAGAGCGATTTGAAGAGAAACGAAATAGGGGTACAAATGTATCACTAGAGAAGTTTAACGGAAAAGAGCTTATCAGTCGTACCACTGCCTCGTCTATCGAATGGATTGAGTCGGATACCACTTGGATAATGCGCCAATATCTCACTCGAGATTTTGATGGGATATATGAAAATATCACCACTGGAGCAAAATTAGATACTACACTCAACGTGCATCCATCTGAGTTTTTTATCTCGGCTAAAATGGCACCAGAGATGACTAACACGCAACTCAAAGCACATATTGACAAACAACAGGCGCGCGGTGTAGGTAATACGCAAGCATTTAAAGATGAGTATTATAAGCGATTTGCCAACCCTTTTGCAGCGTTGATACTTATGATAATCGGGGTAGCTCTTTCGTCTCGCAAAATTAAGGGAGGTATGGGACTGCAACTCGGTATTGGATTGGCACTCAGCGCAATATATATATTATTTGGTACTATTTCGAGTATGTTTGCAATAAAGGGCACAATGCCAGTGCTTTTGGCGGTTTGGTTACCAAATATTGTCTTCTCGATTATTGGAGCTATTCTCTACCGATTTGCACCAAAATAGCACTAGAATTATAAAAATAGCACTAGAATTATGAAAAACGCTAAACTTCTTATTGTTTTTTGGCTACTGTGGGGAACTGTTGGAGGCGCAGGTAATGGTGCTTTTGGTGGTGCTTTTGGCGGAGCAGGTGATGGGGCTTTTGGCGGTTTCGGTGACAGTTTCGGTGGTTTTTGGGGCGGTTTTTGGGGCGGGACTATTAGTGCACAAACGGCAATAGTCAAACCAGATTTGAGCATACCATCAAAAATTGCGCCACTATATTTCGGACCCAGTGCACTACCTATCCCTGATATGCTTGATGGGCGTACAAGTGGCGATTTTTCTTTAGAATTGGCATATGATTACTACGATGGGCATATGGGCGATATGACTCAGGGGTTGTATTTTAAAGCTG
>JAWXTU010000144.1:0-5046 GCA_044433285.1 bacterium
CCAATATAAGTCCATTTTAAGGCAATTTTTTGAAGTTATAGACTTTACAAACAAAAATTACCCAACCACGAAATTTTTGAAATTTGCTGTGGCTGGATAAATTCAGTAAACCCTAATTATCAATAAGTTATATACAAGTGCAGAATGGACTAATTACTCACGTAATGTATATGTTGCCGAAGCTGGTATATATAAATTTGCAGCTCTCTACTACACAAATTCTGGTGGGTACGACGGTGCCTTACCTGCTGCAATAGATAATATTGTAGTTTCAGAGGTGGAGTGTTCAGATCCGCAGAATTTCTATCTGGAAGATTTGACTGCCTCGTCAGCAAAAATATCTTGGGTGGCAGCCAATGCTGTAACTCAATACTCGCTTGTTATTTCTCCTACAGAGATTACCGATTTCACAAATCCAGATTCGTACAATGCCTATACAGTAAATGTTGCAGAGGCAGAATATACTGGACTTGATGCTGGCACAACCTACTATCTATATGTAAAATCACTTTGCGATGCGGCTACTGGATATGAGCAGTTTGCATTTACCACACTCAATGCACCGTTCGCTCTTCCATATTTCGAGCCATTTACAGATTGTACAGTAAATCAAGTGCCTAGCGGTTGGAGTGTTCTGTCGGGTGATGTATATACCTCTAATAGCGTATATAATGTTTCAGATGGACAAGATGTTACACTATATATGGTAGCAAATACTCTTGTGGTATTGCCAAATATTTCTGTAGCCAATATCTCCGAACTCGAAATTTCTATAGATGCTGTTTCGTCAAAAGACAATGCTCAACTAACAGTGGGTCTGGTATCTAATGTAACAGACGATTTGACATTTGAGCCTTTAGCTACATTCGATGTATCTAAATATTCTATTATGTTTTTTGCAATATCCGACTATATCAATTATCGTTTTGATACATACACAGGAGATGCAAAACATATCGCTCTTCGTGCTTCAGCAGATATCTATATTGATGATGTAACAGTAGATAATCTCTCTTCTTGTATACCTCCGTCTAATCTTCAGACCACTTTGGTTAAAACTTATACAGCAACTGCTAGTTGGAGCAATACAGGGGCGAATGGTAGTAGGGTAGTGTTGTCTAAATCAAATGCTTATGATATAGCCTCTATTACAGCAACAAATATTGTACTTGATACTCTGTTAGTAAACGGAGAACAAGAGTTGACTTTTGATACAGAAGAATCGACCACATACTATCTGTTTGTTGCCTCTAATTGTGATGATGTAACTACTAACGCAGCTAAAGTACAATTCACAACCAAAAACCGAAGTGTAGATTTGCCATTCTACGAGCCTATATCTGTTACTTCAATGGCTGAGTTTAGTGAAACTGGTTGGAGCAATTTAGTAGGGATTTATGAATTTAATACTCTAGAAATAGAGGGAGATACCATACTTGGTATTGCGCATGCGAATAATACAATACCATATTTGCAACTCCCTACATTGGCTGATGAGTATAACGTTGCTGATTTGGTTGTAGATTTCGAAGTTGTATCTCGCGACCAAAATTCATCATATCCAATTTATGTTGGTGTGTTGGAAACAAGTGGAGACGTTAGTACATTTTCCCCTATCTCAATGGTCTACTATCCAACCTTGCCAACTACAGGCACTGTTCTTACTCCGTTCAGAGTATCTCTGGAGAGTTATACAGGCTCATCTAAACATCTATGTATCTCGTCAACTTATTTTGCCAATTTCTGGATTGATGATATTCGTGTAAGCGAACGCTCAGCTTGTTTGGCTCCAAGTGGTTTGTCTATTTCTAATATACAAGCGGAGAGTGCCGTTTTATCATTTAGCCCAATTGGCGATCAAACAGAATGGAGAGTGGTGGTTACATCTCAAGAGTGTAACACAGCAGAATTAGATGCTATGACTCCAGAGTCAGCCCAGTTTATGCAAGATGTTACCACAACATCATATATTACATTAACTAATTTGCAAGCAGAAACAGGCTACTATGTATATGTAAGAGGTGTTGGCAATTGTGATGATACTCCTGCATGGTCATATCCTACCACATTTACTACTATAAGGGGTAAAATGACATTGCCATATTATGAACCTCTAGCCATCACAAATAAATCTCAATTACTAAATTTGGGACTTACCACAGTGGCTGGTGATTATAGCATTAATACATATTCTATCTCAGGAGATACGATACTAGAAATTTATAATAATCCATATCTACTGTTCGCCGAGTTAGACGAACGATATAATGTGCGCAACTTAGGTTTGAATTTTGAGGCAATGCCTTATTCTACAGGCGAAACACCATCTGTAGTTATTGGTGTGATGGAGCTGCCAGGCATACCATCTTCGTTTGTTCCTCTAGATACCATTGTGTTATCCGAAAGACCTACACCTGCTGCATTAGAGCAGTGTTCGACTATATTTGAAAACTATACAGGTTCTTCTCGATATATCTGTATGATAGTTCCTAACTCTGGCGATTTATATATCGATGACCTATATGTGTATGAAATTACTCCTTGTATGGCACCAGACGAACTCACTATTTCAGATATCACTGGCGCTACAGCCAATCTATCTTTCCACCCAGTTCTCGAACAAAATAAGTGGAGGGTGGTAGTTGTAGATAGAGAGTGTACTGCAGAAGAGTTAAATGCTATGACAGCCGAAGATGTTGCATTTATGCAAGATGTTACAAAATATGCAGATATTAACATCAATAATCTTGAGGGTCGTACAGAGTATTATGTATATGTAAGAGGTATTGGCAATTGCGATGATACGCCGCAGTGGTCTGAATATGCAACATTTACAACTCTATTTGCTCCGTTGTCGTTGCCATATTTCGAAGATTTTACTACTACTGATAGCAATTTCTTGCCTGATGGTTGGACTAGATCAAATACTAACGCAGAAAGTCAGTTGTTAGAATTTATGGATGCGTCGTATTATCGCTACAAAGAGTTTGCTACATATGAAGTTGCAAATATAGAGAGTTCACCACTTCTATACACAGCAATGAATGGCGATGCAACAACTGCTGTTTACAGATGGGCTGTTGGTCCTGAGGTTATTATCGACCAAAGCGGTCTGTTAGGTTTCGATTTAACCCTCACTCCTGGATCTAAATTTACCAATCCTCTGTCTTCTTACGACATTCCTAGCGAGTCAGAAATTAGAGTCTACATATCTACCGATTTCGGCAATACTTGGAATAAAGAGTTAGTTATTGGTAATAACGAGTCAGACGATTATCAAATGATAGACTTCTTTGAAACTACGGGTAGAGTAATATTTGATATATACTCCTATATTGGTGATACAATTAAATTTGCATTCTATATTGACAATGTAGATGCAATCAATATTGATGTAAATATAGATAATATCAATATCAATTGTGTCGAAGAGAAATCGTATTCCGATGTTATCTCTGAAGGCTATGACTATCAAAGAAATGGATTTGATATATTCTATACCAAATTGACAGCTGGCGAAACGATGCCATTTGAATTGTATGTTCCCGCTTCAGATAAGAGTATGTGCGATTCAGTTATTAGTCTATCACTCACGGTGCTCGAAAATGCGGTGACAAATATCACGGGCGAGATTTGTGCAGAGGGTGATGTATACGATGCTAACGGATTTACCGAAAGTTATGCAGGTTTGTATGTTAATTACGATGTGGCTGCATCAGGTGCAGATAGTTTGACATATTTAACTCTTACATATCGCGAGTCAAATCCTATCACATCTCTTAATGGATTTATTTGTGAAGGAGGCGAGTATCTATTTGCAGGCGCAGCTCTTACAGAGAGTGGTGTATATCGTGATACTTTAGTTGACAGTTTCGGTTGCGACTCAATTATCGAACTCACCCTTACAGCAATGGCAGATGGTGAAGTTGAATATTTAGATGCTACAATTTGTGATGGAGGTTATTACGGTTTAGGTGGAACTCAATATACCGCGGAAGGGGTATATACAGTGGAAATGCTAACAGATGCTGGTTGCGAGTATACTGTTGAGTTAACATTGTCTGTGCTAAATGTAGATACTACTTATGCCGAGAAAACCATTACTCTCGACGATCTTCCATACGAATATCGTGATGCGGTATTTGGCGAAGATACAGAAGTTGGAGTTGGTACATATGAGTTTGCAATCGACAATGGTACCGACTGTCCAGATATAGAGATTTTAACTCTTACTGTAATAGAAGGTGATGTGGCGGTAGACAATACTAGAATACTAGATTTAACAATATATCCTAATCCGCTCGCTGCAGGTGCAACGCTATATGTAGATGCAGAATTTACAGCAGCAGAGCGCGATGGTATGGTAGTTGAGGCGATGAATATGGTAGGACAACGCATTGTTAGCGCACAACCGACAACCGATAAAATCACAATCAACGGATTGACACAATCGGGTCTATATATTGTGAGAATTACTACAGGAACAGGAGTACAGTATATAGGAAAAGTAATAGTAAAATAGTTTTTTAGGGTGGAGGCAATAATTGTCTTCACCCTAGCTAAATGGTAATCATTTTCAATAACAGTTAAAATTTAAAAAACAGAGTACAAATTAAGCCATAAAACATCTAACGTTAGTAAATAAATGACATTTTTATGCGTTTTTGTGCTAAATTATCTCGATTTAATCGCAAAGTTTATACAAAACAACCAATTTAATCTATTAAAAAGTGGAAAAATCTGCAAAGATAAACAGCTGACATCTAGTATATATAGATAAATAAACATAAAATTTTGTATTTTTATTGATTTTTTCTTGTTGTTTTAAAAAATTGTTTTTATCTTTGTAGTCATAATGTAATAAACAACAATTAATCTGCTGATGATCTGAATGAATAATCAGCGCAATACAAACTAAATACTTAAATTATTATGAAACCCTCATGACTTAAAAAAGTCACCCGATATGATGAAAATTCGTGAACTAATGTGTAACTTTGCGGAGAATTTAAACATTTACACATATGGGAACAATTTCATTCGATC
>JAWXTU010000145.1:0-4861 GCA_044433285.1 bacterium
TACTGTTGATGTAGAAAATGTAGTAGCAGCATCAGATGTTGTTTTATACTCAAAAGATGGCTACTCTACTCTAGCAAATGTCCCTAGCAATACAATAAAGGTGAATTGTTATGATATTACTGGTCGTATGATTTTCACAACAAACGCAGTTGATAACAATATGCACTTTGAGACTCCGAAAGGGTTCTTTATTATACAAGTTGTAACAGAAGATGAAAACATCACCTTAAAAGGAATTTAATAACACACACTTAAAAATATGAAACGCTTAACCAATAAACAGATGCTAGTAGCAGTGCTACTATGCATCGCTGTTGGGGCGTCTGCTCAAGATAACAAACCTCGACAAGTACCAGCTACACCACACCCAATAGAGGTGATTCAGCCAAATGGAGACACACTTACTATTAGACTTTTTGGCGATGAAAGAGGTAGTTATCGAACAACTGTAGACGGATACCTCATTGCTGAAAATAAACGTGGCAAATATTGCTACGCTCGTATTAACAAAAAAGGGGAAACGAAAGCCACTAAGTATCAGGCGTACGATATTGATAAAAGAAAAAATTGCACTAAACGATTACTAGAAAAAATGGCTGCAGACCCTTTGCTAAAAAGGTTTTAAGATATGTCACAAATTAGTCGCAAAGAGTTTTTAACCCTCTATCGTCAGTTTTTATCGCACGAGGGTAAAGTTATTAACGCCGAAACAAAACTACAATTAAAGCAGGATTTAAAAACATTAAATCAAAACGAAGGGGCGACTTTAGATAATATCGCAAAATCACTGCGTGTGGCTATGATTGCTCACCGCGAAATCTCTCTTCAACACCACTCTATACAGGCTATTTTACTATATACATCTCTATATAGTACAACTCTTTCTGCACAATATATTACAGAACATTACGACAACCAAACGGCTATTATTATAGAGGATTTGGTTAAGGGACACTCTCTATACGAGCGTAATGTATCGGTAGAGAGCGAGAATTTTAGAAAATTGCTTCTCTCTCTTGCACAAGATGTGCGTGTTATTATGATTATGATAGCCGAAAAGCTGGATACTATGCGTCATCTGGATAATTATACAATAGATGACCAACAAAAGATAGCACGTGAAGTATCGTTTTTATACGCCCCTCTAGCTCACAGAATGGGGCTCTATACAATCAAAACTGAGCTTGAGGACCTCTCGCTTAAATATACCTCAAGAGAGATATACAACGATATTGCTAAGCAACTAAAAGAGACAAAAAGAAGCAGAGAATCATATATCAAAAACTTTATCGAACCAGTAAAAGAGAGACTTGATATTAGCAACTACAAATGTAACATAAAGGGGCGCACGAAGAGTATACACTCTATATATAACAAAATGCGCAAACAACAGGTGCCTTTTACTAAAGTGTATGACCTTTTTGCCATTCGTATAATAGTCGACTGCCCGGTAGAACTAGAAAAAGCTGCCTGCTGGTACGCATTTTCGGTAATTACCGATATGTATACCCCAAACACCAATCGCCTCCGTGATTGGATCTCTATGCCAAAATCCAATGGTTATGAGAGTCTGCACATCACAGTTATGGGTCCGGAGGGGAAATGGGTTGAAGTGCAGATACGCACGCGCCGAATGGATGAGATAGCAGAAAAAGGTATGGCTGCCCACTGGAAATATAAAGGGGGTAAAAGCGATTCTGCTCAGTCCGACGAGTGGTTGAAAAACCTGCGTGATATGCTCGAGCAAAATAGCGCCTCAAGCGGAACGGAGGTGATGGATGAGTTTAAAATGCAACTATATGATGATGATGTATTTGTATTTACCCCTAAGGGTGATTTGCATCGCCTACATAAGGGTGCCTCTGTGCTTGATTTTGCATTTAGTATCCACACAAAATTGGGCTATAGTTGTATGGGTGCCAACGTAAATGGCAAGCATATGACCTTTAAATACAAATTGCAAAATGGCGATCAGGTAGAGATTCTCACATCACCCAACCAAACACCAAAGGCAGATTGGTTAAACTGGGCGCAATCTAGCAAGGCACGTACCAGCATCAAACAGGCACTTAAAGAGATAGAAAATCGCGAGGCTGCATTGGGTCGTGAGATTTTTGAGCGTCGTATGAAAAATTGGAAGATAGAGACCAATGATTCCGATCTATTTCGCTCTGCAAAAAAAATGGGCTATAAAAATCTGACCGAATTTTTTGTAGCTATCAATCAAGAGAAAATCAATCTACTAGCGTTTCGTGATACACTAGCAAAAATCAATGAGCCGCAGGTAGACCAAATCATAAATATTCGTACCACAGAGGGTTTTGAGCAAGAGACCGAGCTACAAAAAATATCAAACAAAGATGATGCTCTTATCATAGATAATAGCCTTAAAAATGTTGATTATACGCTGGCTCGCTGCTGCAACCCGATATATGGCGATGAAATATTTGGTTTTGTTTCTGTGAGTGATGGTATTAAAATACACCGCAAAAACTGTCCTAACGCACCAGAAATGATTTCACGCTATGGCTATCGTATTGTAAATGCCAAATGGTCGGGCAATACCAACAGTGAATATACAACTACACTGTGCATTATTGGTCGTGATGATATAGCGATAGTATCAAACATCACATCGTTCATATCAAAAGAGAGTGGTGTGCTCTTACGCTCTATATCAGTAGAGACAAAAGAGGGGCTTTTTGAGGGTAATATAACCATAAAACTTAATCAACTCAATCAGCTCAATCAGTTGATAAAGAAACTAAAAACAATAAAAGGAATAAAACAAATTTATAGAATATAAATGAATAGCATTCTAATAATTAATGATTTACCGATAATTCCACTACCAGATACTCTAGCAAATACATCCTGGGTGATGTGGAGTATAGTAGTGATTATTCTTTCGTTACTATTCACCTTTACGGCTAGATTTAATTCATACTCTGAAAGGCTAAAGAATTTATTTAAAAACAAGGAGAGAACAATGAATTATAGCAACGCTCAATCCGCTGCATGGATAGATGGTCTGCTATTTATTACTGTGTTATGTAGCTATGCAATATTTATATACACACAAATAAGGTGCATTGAAAACAACATTCCTACTTGGAGTATTGCAGTGATTTTGGTAGGTGTATACATTTTTTATACCCTTAAAATGGTAGTTACAAAAACCATTGGATATGCTTTTTATCTGGATAAAAAAACGTCGCTCTATATCAACAGTTACCAAACTTTTATTGCACTGCTTGGTGTAGCCCTTATACCACTATCAATATACACAACATACACCTTCGATACAGCACCTCACACTAGCCTAATTATTGGTTCTGTCTTGGTGGTAATTATACTGCTTCTTATCCTATTTAAACTAATTCAATATTTTTTTCAAGGATTTGTTTCACTGTTATATATTTTTTTGTACCTTTGCAGTCTGGAAATTATACCCTTATTACTGATAATAAACATAGTTCCAAAACTACTATTTTTGTATTACCAATAAAAGAATAAAGCATTGAAAGTCAAAAAGATACTCGTTTCTCAACCGAAACCCGAAAGTGGTAAATCTCCATTCATTGATCTTACTGAAAAATTCAACGTCAAGGTCGATTTTCGTCCTTTTATTAAAGTCGATCCTATACTTTCAAGGGAATTTAGAGACCAAAAAGTTAATATTGCCGACCATTCAGCTATAATTTTTACATCAAGATCTGGGATTGAACACTTCTTTAGATTGGCTAAAGATTTACGTGTTCCTATCTCTAATGAACTTAAATATTTTTGTGTTTCAGAGGCTATCGCTCTATATCTACAGAAATTTATCCTAAACTTCCGTAAGCGCAAAGTTTTTTATGGCTCAACTGGTCGTTTGCAAGATATGTTTACTGTATTGAAAAAGCACACAAAAGAGAATTTCTTAGTTGTACTACCAGATAACAACAATGATATTATTCTTGATATGCTTTCTAAAAGTAATTTAGAATATGATATAGCATTGATGTATCGCACTGTAAGTAATGATTTTGAGGAGGGTGAGGAGTTTAACCATGATATGGTGCTCTTTTACAGTCCACAAGGTATCTCAGCATTGATAAAAAATTTCCCTGATTTCGAACAAGGCGAAAGAGTGATTGGCACACTAGGAGCAGCTACTGCACAAGCAGCAGAAGAGGCTGGTCTACGTGTAGATATCAAGGTACCATCTCCGCAATATACATCAATCTCGGTTGCTGTAGAGGCATTTATCAAAGAGAACCACAAACGCCGCTAAATCTTTAGCAATGTGAAACAATTTGCATTACCAAAATCTCGACACCTATGTAGTCGTATAGCCACTACCTCTCTTTTTAAAGAGGGGAAGGCTTTTTTGGTATATCCTCTTCGTGTTGTATATCTCCCTAAACCAATAGCTAATAACCGACCAACCGTGCGTAGTATGTATGTAGCACCAAAAAAACTATACAAACACGCCGTTGATCGCAACCACTACAAACGCTTAATGCGTGAGGCTTTTCGCATACACCAAAACAGACTAATTGAGTATCTTGATGAAAATAATATTCAATTAAATGTTAGTTTTGGTACTGTAGGTGCATCTATGCCCGACTACAATAAGGTAAACAAGGCGATAAACAAAGCCATAAATACCATTATTAAACAGTTAGAGAGCAAACGTAGTATCGGTAATAGTAACGATTAAAAATTTAGTTACAAAAGCTCTTAAGAAGAAAAAAGTGGCTCTATAATGTTTAGTGTGGGTAATTAAAAAAAAAGTACTATCTTTGCAATATGAATAGTACAGATATTTTTGCCTTAGGGTTAGGCTTAGAAAAGCCATGGATAGTAAAAAAAGTAG
>JAWXTU010000146.1:0-4794 GCA_044433285.1 bacterium
TGGAGTAACAGGCGCAACTGGTTTTACTGGGGCTGCGACAACTGGTTTTGCAACTTCAGGTTGAGGAGTAATTGTTTCTACAGAGGCAGGAACAGGAGCTGGTTCTGCTACAACTGGTTGAGGAGTTATTGCTTCTACAGGAGCTGGGGCTGCGACAACTGGTTTTGGTGCAGGAGCAGGTTTTGCTACTGGAGCTGCATCAGCTTTAGCAGGTGCAGGTTTTGGTGCAGCAGGTTTTGGTTGCGGTGGTGGTGTTGGGAAGTTAACATCCACAATTGCACCAGTAGGACAAGCCACAACGCATTTGCGACAAAGTTTACATTTGTCAGCATCTATATAAGCCAAATTATTTTCGATTGTAATTGCATCGAAAGGACACGCTTTTTGACATTTTCCGCATCCGATACATGCAGACGAACAAGCTTTACGAGCTACGCCACCTTTATCTTTGTTGGCACAAGATACAAATACTCGGCGAGATTTGATACCTTTTTTACGAAGTTCGAGGAGATTTTTAGGGCACTCTTTGATACAAGCACCGCACGAAGTACATTTCTCTTCATCTATCTCAGGCAACCCAGTAGTAGGATTGATTTTGATAGCATCGAAAGAGCAGACAGATACACAGTCGCCAAACCCAGTACAGCCGAAGAAACAACCAGTTTCGCCAGCATACAATTGAGCTGCCACTTTACAACTTTTAGCTCCGTCGAATGATGTGGTACGAGGACGATTGGCACACGATCCGCTACAGCGCAACACAGCCACTTTTGGATCGGAAACATCAGCAGTAAGTCCGAGAATATCAGCAATTTGCGTCATTGTATCGCCACCACCTACAGGACAAGATTTACCCTCTAGCGAACCTGCTTTGACACAAGCATCGGCGAAACCACGACAACCAGGAAAACCACACCCACCACAATTGGCACCAGGCAAAACTGCCTCTACCTGATCGATGCGAGGATCTTCTACTACTTTAAATTTTTGGGCTACAAAATAGAGCACGATAGCTGCCACACAGCCAATCACTCCCAATGTAATTAGAGATGCTACAATAAGATTCATATTAGATTAATTTTTCGGGAACCTCTAACAACTGTTTTTAGTTCCCATTTTATTAGTTTAAACTTATGTTCAAAGGGTTTTTAAAAATCCCGTTTAATAACATAAAATTGAAATTTAGCTTGCAACTGGTTTCTCATTAGCCTCAACAATAAAAAATACGGCAGGAGAGAACCCAACGAACAAGTACCTATAATAAGTTCATTATCAAAAAAAATGTCGAAAACAAATAGAGCCGTTAGGATAATAATAAATGGGAGGACATACGCCAAAAGCACCGCCTTTAAACCTAGACTCCGTTGACCAATCACCATCACTTTCTCGCCAATGGTAAACTCTTGATTGCCGCCAATAGCTTCGATAATTTTGTCGCTTTTGTCGCTAGACACACACATACTCTTAGCATGACACGCAGCACAAGCCGATGTCTGCTCTATAAGCACATGTACTCTATCTCCCTGAATACCACTCACTAAACCCTCATGTTCTATACGCTCTCTCACTGATATATGACTCACCTTAATATAGTTACACTTTTCGGATGCAAAGGTACAAAAAAAAAATAAAAAAACTAACTATTATTTAGTTTTTTTATCTAAATGAGTTCTATAAACTGCTTTGCTAAGATTTTCGAGGAGCTACTAAAAATATTGCGACTAGTAATATTGCGAGTTTATCAGGCTAAATGTTTCTACTGCATTGTATATTGATTACCATCTTCATCTACAAATGTAGCTGAAAAACTGTATGCTGAGTCTGTATCTGACAAACTAACTATCAATGTACCAGAGACTAACAATTTCACTTGTCCATCAATTGTAATGGTACATGGATAATCTGATGTAGCGTTCATCAGTGTAAATGACTGCACTGCTTCACTCATTGAATAGCTACCTTGTGGCAAAAAACCGGCAGAGGAGATTGGCGTGCGTAGGTATAATTCTACATCAATACCCTCTTGGGTGTTAAATATCAACCGTTTGTGCGTTAATGTACTCTCTAATTCAACCTCAAACTGCTCTAAATTATAATAGGTATAATTGATATCTGTATGTTCCGCCTCAGTTACCATATAGTATTTTGGCTCAGCAGCATATGAGATTGATATACGTTCATTATCCGCGCCATCTAGCAGGCATTTGATATTGTATATATCATTGTAGTGCGCTATTGTTGCATAACCGCCATTAATAAGAATAACGGAGAGTCCGTAATCACTATATTGTCCTAAATATGAACCTCTTACATAATAAGTTCCATCAGAAGAATATATCTCACCTTTTTGAACTGTGTTTGATACAACATTTTCAGATACTGTATAGTTGCCCTCTTCGATATAATCATCGGTGATTGATGAATAGAGACTTAAATTAAGAAATGTGCCTTCGCCGACAACGCTCCCAGTAGAATCCATCGTTAAATCGCTGTTATACAGACGTAATATAAGATTGTTCACACGCGACTTCTCTACATCGCCATAGTCGAAAATTATGGCATCGGTGCAAGTCATAGCATATGTGGGCGAGGTAACAGTTACATAACAATATTCTGTATAGTACATCGCTTGGGCTTTAATCAAGCATTCGCCAGCATACACGGCAGTTACTACCCCATCATCATCTACCGTGGCAACGCTTTCATCGCTTGAACTCCACGCAGTTACAGTGTAGATAGTAGATGATAACGGCTCCATAATCATCTCAATTTGGTATGAATCGCCCACAGATAGACTGAGTGCAGTAGGTATAATTTTAAGACCCTGCACCTCTGTTTCGTCTACACAAGAGGAGAGAAACATCGTAATTAAAAGCAAATATATCAATCTTTTACCACTCATATTTCTGTTCGAGTTTATAACTATTTAGTTGTGTTGTTGCTGTATATAGTGCCGCCAAATAGCCCATTATCAGTACTAATGAGAGAACGGATAACAAGTCAAAATATTGCAGTTCAACAGGATACGCCTCCACAATGAACCCAGCACCCATTTTTATAATACCAAAATAGGCTTGCGCTTGCACAATCGCAACGCCTAATATCGTTCCGATTGATGCCCCGAGCGCAGAGATACAAAAGCCCTCGAAGATAAATAGTCGTTTAATTTGAGTAATTCTAGCTCCGAGCGACTGAAAAAGTGATATATCTTCTCGTTTTTCGATGAGCAACATAGACAACGAACCTATAATATTAAAGGTGGCAATCATCAGAATGAACCCTAATATCATAAATGTAGTCCACTTTTCTATCTTTGCAATTCGGAAAAAATCTGTCTGCTGCTCATAGCGGTCGAGCACCAGATAATCCTCGCCAAGTATCTCTTTAAGTGTGGCTTTCGCACTTTTTATCGTTTTTTTATTACCCTCATCGCTTCGTGGATTTACACGCAACTCTATTGATGTGGCGTATGTTTCGTCCAGTTGATAGGCTGCACGCACTGTGGAAATTGGCAGTAGTGCGTAGTTATCATCGTACGCTGCTTGTCCCACCGCAAAGAGCGATGCAGAATAGAAAGGGAGCTGATTAAAACTAGCATCGGGACGAGCGAGGTTTACTCGGTTGCCATTGGGCGCATAAAGTGTGATGGGATTAATGAGGTCGACACCAGTATTGAGTTTGTACGACAGTCCGTAACCGATAGCGGCATAATCCTCTTCTGGCTGCGAAAAATCTACACTGCCGTTCCAAGTTATCTTTTCAAATTCCACTATATTTAGATACTCGGAGTCGACACCTTTTATTCGTGCAGATGTTTGGTACGAGTCGTAACTCAACAGCGCATCTTGCTCTATCACCTCGCACCAAGCACGGTGTAGGTCCTCCGCTTTTGCTGCACCAATTTCTGGTGCATCTGTATCGAAACTCTTACCCGATGCAGGGAGGATTTTTAGTTCTGGATCGAAGTGAGAGAATGATGAGATGACCATATTCTCAAAGCCATTGAGCACAGAGAGCACACAAATTAGAGCCATAGTTCCTACAGCAACACCCGCCACACTAACCCACGTAATTACGTTGATTGTGTTGTGTTTCTTCTTAGAGAAGAGATATCGCTGAGCAACAAATGGTATGAACATTGCTTGAATTATTAGTTGTTAACTATTAGTTATTAACAAACAAATTTTTAATAACTAATAGTGATTACTTTAATTAATAATCACCTTAATTTTTAGTAATTTCCTTAGTCTTTATAAACTCCGTCACCGTTGAGTTCTTCCATATCTACGTGTAGGTAGGGGTCGGCTTTTAGGATTTCGTCAATCTGAGTTAGCTTTTCAATCGACTCATCATTGTAGAATGTGAGTTCTGGCACGATGCGCAATTGGTGGCGCATACGTCTGCCTAATTCATAGCGCAATGACTTGGTGTCGGCATTGACTTTTGTTATAATCGCCTCTGCTTTGTCTGTTGGGAATATACTTAAATATACCCTTGCAATGCTGAGGTCGGGCGACACCCTAACCTCTGATACACTAACGATTACACCCTGTATTTGTCGCGCATAGTGCACAAACATATCTCCAAACTCTTTCTGAAGTAGTCTTGATATTTTTTCTTGTCTAGTATTCTCCATATTGTTATTATTTCGGGGCATTTTAAATATTCTTATTATTTAAGGGGACATCTAAAAACTCCCCGATTAAAAAATTAAATTAATAATATGAGACTCTAAACAGTTCTTTTGCAATATTTTTGATCCTTATTAGCCTATTTTACCTCTTATATCACTCA
>JAWXTU010000147.1:0-1645 GCA_044433285.1 bacterium
AAAACTCCTGGAACTTTTTGATGCCAATTCATACGTGAAATCTAAAAAAAGAGAATAATCCACACCAAAATCTTGCAACAAATCTCTTTTTTCATCTGCCAAAGTAAGCAATTTAAGATTGCATTTCGGGTCAAAAAGTAGACGTGGGTGATTAGTAAAACTCAACACCATAGTATGCAGATTATATTCATCTGCAATACTGTTAAGTTTCTGTAATATAAACAAATGCCCCCTATGTAGCCCATCAAAAAAACCAATGGTTGCCACCTTGGAAGTCGTATCTATACTATATTCTTCTAGTTGTATCATCCAATTAAATTTTAGAACTACAAAAGTACAATTTTTTTTAATATAATCCCTATTTTTATTTGACAGAAGGTGTTTTTTTATCAGTTATTTTTTATTACTTTTGTAGTCAATATTTTATCACAATTTTTACTATGAAAAAATCCTTAGCACTATTAACTTTTTTAGTCATAACTTCTATCTGTTATGCAAATCAAACTGTAGAGAATTATCTATTGAAATCATTCTCTTTTCACAGTCCAATCCAGACTGACACCGTAAATGCTTTAGGCGAAAAATTTGACTCTAAAGTGCTGTTACAAACAGAGATAAGCACCTGTTTTAATAAAGGTGATTTCTCAAACGTAGCAACCAACGACAACGGAGAACTAACACTAAATCAACCAACAGAGAACCATACAATGTATATCTCAGGGTTTAACGTATGGTGCGATAGATTCACAAATGCAACACTTAAAATCACCACTCAAAACATGGTTGAAGTGTACATAGATGGCAAAAAAATAAAAGATAAACTAACACAACAGGACTCGATATCTGCTGCCAGTGAAATCAGTTGCCCTATAAAAATAGAACCTAATGTTCTTTATAGAGTTGCAATAAAAACACTATCTTCGGCATCTGACAACGGCGCAGCTACAATCAAATGCGAAATTGAACAAAAAGATAATGAAGAGCTATTCCCAATTAACATAACAACAAAAAACAGCCGTTTTTACGAACTAAAAGATAATCATCTTGGCACTCGTGTAACATCCACATCTTTATCTCCTAATGGTAAATATCTACTCTCTTCATACTTCACTCGTTTTGAATTGGGCAAAGATAGAATCTATTACCAAACACTAACAGAGGTAAAATCAGGCAAAATTATACTCCCAAAAATAACAAACAGAGTATCTTGGATGCCGAAATCAAATAAACTCTACTACACAGAGACAGCAAAAAATGGTGTAAATATCGTAACAATAGACCCATCTACACTAGCAGAAGAGGTGTTATACACAAACATCAAAGGTAGCGATTTTATTTGGTCGCCTGCAGAGGATTATTTGATTTACACCATCAAAGAAGAGGCTAGAAAAAAAGAGGGGGATTTAATCCTACAAGCTGACCCAATGGATAGAGTAAACGGACGTGGCAGAAATCTACTAGCTAAATATAACATTGAAAATGGTGTATCAGAACGTATTACATTTGGCAACAGATCAAGTTATATGCAAGACATCACTGCCGACGGCAAAAAACTACTAATGGTTACAATGAAAAAAGCCTATACCGAGATATATGGTTACACCTATTCGTTTTACGAAGTAGATATGAACACATTTGCAACTGA
>JAWXTU010000147.1:1745-4752 GCA_044433285.1 bacterium
ATTGTATACTATTATGGCGGTACAAGTCCATCACAACGCAGGGGTGATATATATTATGGTGGTCATATCTTCGCATCTCGTGGATATATTGTATATATCCTAAACCCTAGTGGAACAACAGGTTACGGACAAGAAATTTCGGCTCGCCACGTAAATGCATGGGGTATCCGCACAGCCGACGAAATCATTGAGGGTACAAAATTAGTTTGTGATAAATATTCATTTATCGATAAAACAAAAGTTGGTTGTATCGGAGCATCGTACGGTGGATTTATGACTCAATATTTACAAACAAAGACAGATATTTTCGCTGCTGCTGTCTCACACGCAGGCATCAGTGATGTTACAAGTTATTGGGGCGAAGGTTTTTGGGGTGTAGGATATAGCAAACTGGCTGCATCAGGCAGTTATCCGTGGAACAACCCAAAACTCTATACCGAGCAAGGTTCATTATTCAATGCCGACAAGATAAACACCCCACTACTACTTTTGCACGGTAGCGAAGATACCAACGTACCAATTGGCGAGAGTATCCAAATCTACAATGCCCTTAAAGTGTTGGGTAAAGAGGTAGAATTTATCGTTGTCAACGGCGAAAACCACACCATCATAAAAGACCTTAACAGACAACAAAAATGGCATAACTCAATTATGGCATGGTTCGCAAAATGGTTACAAGAATCACCAGAATGGTGGAGTGAGCTATATCCAAAAGTTTATACAGAGTAACGGAAAATATTATTCGGTAAATTTTTTGCCCCACTAAAAATTAATTTAGTGGGGCAATTATTTTAGGGGATTAGATAGTATCTATTTTTTTTGACTTCACAATCTGTCTTACAAAACTGTCCTAATTTGGTGTAGTAGTATACCACAAACTTAGGCAGGATAATAGTTCACAAAACCCCACTAAATTTCAAAAATAAGTGGGGTAGTGGTGGAAATTTAAATTTTATGGGATTCTCAGAGTTGTTATTTGGGATTAAAATGGTTATAAACCACTGTAGCTCTGGTGTTTCCTATAATTTCTTTTAGTTCATCAAAAGATGCCAAAGAGATTTTTTTTACGGATTTAAATCGGTTTAGAAGTAAATTTTTTGTTTTTTCGCCCACTCCTGCAATTTCATCAAGCTGCGAGCGTGTTTGTGATTTACTTCGCTTGTCGCGATGAAATGCGATGGCAAATCCGTGTACCTGATTCTGTACACCTGCCAAAAATTTAAAAATATAGTCTGTGGGTTTTATATCAATCTCGCGCGCGGGAGAACCAACCAAAACTGATGACGTGGTGTGTTTTGAATTTTTCACTAAACCTACAATAGGAATATGGATATTGAGTTGCTCAACCAAAACTTTTCTTACAACCTCCATTTGACCCTTGCCTCCATCTGTCAAAATCAAATCGGGTAGGGGAGTGCCCTCTTCAATCATACGACTATACCGCCTAAAAACTACTTCCGACATAGAGGCATAATCATCAGCACCTACCACCGATTTTATTATATATTTGCGATAATCTTTTTTACTTGGCTTACCATTCAGATACACCACACAAGCAGCAACCGCATCTGTTCCAGAGATGTTAGAGTTATCAAAACACTCTATTTTTACTGGTAATTTATCAAGATAAAGCGTTGATTTTATGTCAGTTAGTAATTTTAATGATCTCTGCTCTGGATTTAATTTTTCACTCTGTTTGTATTTATCTACTCTAAACTGCTTTACATTCTTTATGCTTAAATCCAATAGTTTCTTCTTATCGCCCCTTTGGGGTACTAAATATTTTATGTTATCTAATTGAGTATCAGGTAAAAATGGCACTACAACATCACTAGTTATACTCTTAAACTTCTCTCTCAACTCTAGTATTGCAAGAGATAATATCTCCTCTTTGGATTCGTCTAATGTCTTTTTGTATTCTACAGTGAGTCCTTGAATTACAGAACCAGACGATATACGCAAGATGTTAATATATGCGCTTTGCTCATCATCATCATAACCAAAAACATCTATATCATTATCACTGGTAGTAGTAATAACTGTTTTTTGTTGAAATTGTACGATTAAATCGTACTTTTGTTTGATTTTATGCGCCTCTTCAAATTTATATTCAACCGATAAATCTTTCATCTGTTGCAACAAAAAATCTGATATAATATGAGATTTTCCCTTTACAATATGTCTGATTTCATCAATCATTTTCATATATTCACTTGGAGATTGAAGAGCAACACAAGGGGCTAAACAATTTTTTATATGATATTGTAAACAGACTTTATATCTATTTTTTTCTACTCCTTCAAGAGTGATGGCTTGATTGCAGGTGCGGAGAGGAAAAATTTGACGTATGAGTTCGATTATCAAATCGATGGTGTATGTACTTGGAAATGGTCCGAAATAATCTGCACCACGCATTACGTTTCTAGTCTTAAAAACTCGGGGAAATGGCTCTTTTGTTATACAAATCCAAGGATAAGTTTTGCCATCTTTTAGGAGAATATTATATCTAGGCTGATATTTTTTTATTAAATTATTCTCCAACAAAAGGGCATCTACTTCTGTATCTACACAGATATATTTTATATCACATATTTTTGATACAAGAATATTAGTTTTAACAGAATTACTATCTTTAATAAAATACGATGAAACGCGCTTCTTTAAATTCTTTGCCTTACCCACATAAATAACAATTCCCTCTCTGTTGAAGTATTGATATACTCCAGGAGAAGAGGGAATTGTATCTATAATATTTTTTAGAGATTCATTCACAAAAAACTGTCAATTTATTTAGGTAGAGGACTAACCCCCACGAAATTTAAAAAGGTTTAGATAATTTTCAAAGAGCACAATGAACTATCTCTCCTTAGAAAAATTAGGGTATTTCGGGAAACTTCAAAATTTCCTAGAAAGAAAATCAAGAAAACTCTCATCGAAAATTCTAGAGATTTTTCGGTCTCTTCTAATATTTAATCAAAGCTGTTACTTCAATATCTTTATCAAAAAC
>JAWXTU010000148.1:0-4681 GCA_044433285.1 bacterium
CAGGTAAAGTCTCTCACGATGTTCCATTTAGAGATGCTGTTAGTGGAAGTATTGAATATAGCATCGAGGCAAAAACACCTATATTTGTCAGAAATGGGCATTCAAAAGAAGAAGCAAAAGATAAGAGCGAAAGTTATGAGTCATTTAGTAATATTAATGGTAAATATTTCATTCCAGCTACAACTATGAAAGGAGCTGTGCGTAATGTACTGGAAATATTGTCATTTAGTAAAATGAAAGTATCGCCTAATATTCGGTTTGCTCAAAAAAACGATAACAGTGATGTGAAATCGTCTATTCACTGTGGTTGGTTAAAGAAAAAAGATAATACTTATTTTATCGAAGATTGTGGAAGGAATTTTAAGCGAGTTAACCATAGAAGAATTGATGAATTTTATTTTAATCATAGTAAGAAGTTTGAGAAGGAATTTTCTAAAGCATCAAAAGATGATCTTGACAACTTAAGAGATGTAGGAGACGTTAACTATGATCCTAAAACAGCAGTGTATAAGTATAAGTTAATTAAAGAAATAAATAAAGACTTAAAGGTTTGGTATATAGATGATTTAGATTATGATAAAAAATCTGGATATGGAAGAGTGCGATTAATAGATAATGATATTGAGTCAGCAAAGGAGGGTATATTAGTGCTTACAGGTCAATCTGCTCTTTGGGATACAAAAAGGGGAGAGGGTGCTGGTAAATTTTATGAATTTATATTTCCCAATGCAAATACTATGAATAATATTTCTATCAAGAATGAAGAGTTTGAAAAATACGAATCAATTTATTCAAACTCTGAAGATTGGAAATATCATAGTCGAAATTTAGAATCATCAGGTATCCCTGTGTTTTTTATAAAAGATAATAGTTCTATCAAATGGTTTGGTTTAACGTATTATATTTCAAAATCTCCATTTAATAGAACGGTGGGTGAAGTATTGTCTCCTTCTCACAGAGAGGAGAGACTTGATTTGTCAGAAACAATATTTGGCACTGAGAGTAAGAATAATAAACTTAAAGGTAGAGTCCAATTTTCACATGCATTTGCAGTTAATGAGCCTAAAGCAGGTGAACCTGTAACTCTGATTTTAGGGTCACCAAAAGCATCATATTATCCATTATATATTAAGCAAGATGGTAGTGTTTTTAAAACATATAATGATGGGAAATTATCAGGATGGAAGCGGTATGTAAATAGAGATGCAACCTGGCAAAAGAAAATGGATAATAAAAATTTGGATACAATTATTAGTCCATTGAAAGCCGGTGCCAAATTCTCAGGTAAAATTTACTTTCACAATCTAAAACAAGAGGAGTTGGGTGCTGTTCTGTCAGCATTAACCTTTTGTGGTAATGAAGATAAATGTTATCATCAAGTAGGACAAGCAAAGCCATATGGTTATGGTAAAATTCAGATTTCAGAAGTAAAAATAACTACTTCAGATTGTCAAATAGATAAAGATATTTCGATTGATTTATTCAAAGAGATGATGTATCATTTCAATCTAAGTTGGGACATGACAGACTCAATCAAAATGTTAATGAGTCTATCTTCGGAAAATGTGGTAAATAAACCAGAGTATGAATATATGAGTCTAGATACTAAAGGTACCAATGAATTTATTGACGCCAAATCAAGTGTAAATAATTTCAAATCCTTCTTTGATTTACCTGCATATAGAAAAATAGAACTTATTACTGACGATGATAAAAATAAATTTGAAGAAAATAAGATTAAAAGAGAAGAGGAGTATGCTGCTATAGAAAGGGAGAAACAAAAAGCCGAAGATCTAAAAAGAAAACAAAAGGTCGAAGAGCAAGAACAAGCGCAAAAAAATCGAGAAGTTGAGTATATTAGCAGAGGTTTAAATTTGGATGCAACAAAAGGTCCTAAAATATGTATTCAAGAAGTTGATAAATATTGTAAGAAAACAACTAAACCATTACAAGATAAAGATCTTGAGCATTTTATAGCGATATTTAAAAACTTGAAAGAGCGTTGTTCAACTGAGAAGAAGATAGAGAAAGAGTGGAAAAATATTAATTTTGAGTATAAATGTGATAAGACTTGGAACATCGACATTCAAGTATTAAAAGAAAATAACATTATCTAATATGAAACACGTACATATCACATTGGTTGGAGAGCAACCAATACCAGTTTACAACGTCATTAATCATCTAACACCTGATGAAGTAGTATTAATACATTCTGCTTCCACTAAGGATATTGCACAGCGTATTGTTAAGCAGCTGGGCATAGAAAGCACTAGCAAATATATTGAATTAGATCCTACTAACGGTAAAGATATTCAGTATTGCGCAGAGACTCTTTTTGATGATTATTTTGACGATAACATATCTCTTAATCTCACTAGTGGAACAAAACATTGGTCAATAATCTTTACCCGTGAAGCATCTAAATATCAAGGTATTCAATTGTATCTAATCGATCAAAATAATTTACTGTTTAATCTTAGTGATTTCACATCTGCAACTGTAGATGATATTGATTTTGATGTTCGTTTTAGCTTGTTGAGAGGGCAAGCTGATAGCTATAAACTTCTTTCAGAATATACAGAAGAAGACAAAAAAGTTTGTAAAGAATTAGAGTTATGTCGAAAGTATAATTTTGATGATTTTAAAAGTTTAATGTCAAAGTTAAATGATAAGAGATCAAATATACTCAATAATAATAAGAGCGGACGATTTGATTTAAAATTAATGACATCTGATTCTTCAGCACCTTATTCTTTTGTTGAATGGTGTAAAGCCGATAAGAGTAATCCGATGGATAAAGTAGATATTACTTTAGTGAAGAATGGAAAGCCTCAAAAATTTTCATTTTCATCTCCAAATGCAATTTCACTTGCCTTTAATTCGGGTTGGTTTGAGTTCAAAGTTGCACAACTTATCTCACCATGGAGTAAAGTAAAAGAAATATATATGAATTCAATTTTTAAGGTTGCTAATGGTAAAATTAAAAATGAGGTTGATATTATTGTCAATACAGGTAAAAAAGCTATTTTTGTAGAGTGTAAAACTCAAGTCTTCAATAATACAGATGTAGATAAGTTTGTGAGTGTTGTAAAGAATTATGGCGGATTAGGTAGTAAAGCCATTTTTGTTACTGAGGCAAAAATGGAAAAAGTATCAAAAGAAAAATGTGATGAGCACAAAGTAGAAACCTTTGCTATTTATGATGGAAAATTGAATTTATCTGTTGTAAAAGAATTACATCATAAATTAGATGCAATGTATAATAGTATTAATACAAAATAATTATGGCAAGAAAAGTTTTTATATCATTTTTAGGTTTTAGTAATTACGGCGAAAGTTCATATGTTTACGGTACGTACAAATCTAAAAATGTTCGCTATGTTCAAGAAGCAACATTAGACTATTTGATAAAGAAAGAACAATGGACGAATGAGGATGTATCATATATCCTTCTTACTAAAGGAGCAGAGGCTGCCAATTGGGTAGATAATGGTCATAAAGATAGAACTACTAGAGAGGTGATAAAACAAACAGGTTTGGAGTCTCAACTACAAGCAATGAATTTACCTCTAGAAGTAAAGCCAATTAAAAATCTTCCTGACGGAAATAATGAAGAAGAGATTTGGAAGATATTTTCCCGTGTATTTCAAGAGATAAAAGAGGACGATGAACTTTATTTTGATATTACACATGGATTTAGGTACCTTCCTATGCTTACCATTGTTCTTGGTAACTATCTTAAATTTTTACGCAATGTAACCATCAAGCACATTTCATATGGTAACTATGAAGGGCGTAATAAAGTTGCTAATGAATCTCCAATAATTGATCTTTTACCGTTTTCTTCATTACAAGACTGGACCTATGCTGCTGCTCAGTTCCTTAATCGCGGTGATGTTAGTTCACTTGTTGAGTTAAGTAAGAATGAACTGAAACCGCTATTGCAAGATGCGAAAGGAAAAGATGAGAATCTAAATAATTTTAGAAAATTTATTACTAGCTTGGAAACTGTGATTATGGAGCGCAATTTCTGTAGAGGAATTGAAATAGTTGAATCTAAAGGACTTAATGAATTGCAGGAGATTACTTCAAATTTAAAGCATTCTGTTGTTCCACAGATGGCTCCAATTGTTGAAAAAATTAAAGATTCATTTGATGAATTTTCTCCAACAGAAAATGTAATGAATGGTTTTGCGGCTGCAAAATGGTGTGTAAAAAACTCGTTATATCAACAAGCAATTACTATTTTACAGGAAAATATCATTACTCTTTTATGTTTTAAAGAGAATCTAAATTGGCATTTAGAAGTGCAACGTGAGATTATTAATATTGCATTTTTTGCTGTTTGTGACAATAAACAGAATAATGAGGTTATTTGGAATCTAAAAAAAATGGACAAAGCAGAAGAGGAGGAGAAAGAAAATTATAGAAAATTAATTAGAAAAGCAATTGAAAATCCTATCTTAAATGAATTGGCTCCTTTACATATAAGAATAAAAGATATTCGTAATGACTTTAATCATTCTGGAATGAGAATTAATAAAATGTCAGCCAAAGATATGAAACCCTCATGACTTAAAAAAGTCACCCGATATGATGAAAATTCGTGAACTAATGTGTAACTTTGCGGAGAATTTAAACATTTACACATATGGGAACAATTTCATTCGATCAAGTC
>JAWXTU010000149.1:0-4586 GCA_044433285.1 bacterium
ACATGCTGCAAAGATATAAAATTAAAGCGAGGCACCCAAATCTGGTGCCGTAAAATTCATTTCTGTCTTAATTTCAAGCAGTTACAAATCTACTATTTTTAAAGTGTCGAAGTCAGGAAAGGTAATTTTAAAATACGATAAAAAAAACGCTCGTAAAGGTCAAACTTCACGAGCGTTTTTTTTTATACGAGCGTTTTTACAGGGCTAATTTCCTATTACCCCTTAGCTACTATTACCCCTTAATAACTATCCCCCTTTTTTGAGCGATAACCCTTAGCGATAACCCTTTTAGAACGATATATTACCCATTAGAACGGTAAATCGTCATTCGAGTTGTCAGCAGCAGGAGCTTGATTGTTTCCGCTAAATGGTTGAGCAGTAGAAAATGGCTCTTGAGCTGGGAATGGATCAGCAGGAGGCGGTGGGAAATTATCCATCGCTTGCGCACGAGCAATTCTATATGCATTAATAGATGTAAACCAACGACCTTGCCACTCACGAGCATCAATATCAAATGATACAGTTATATATTCGTCCATTTGAATATGAGATTCGTTAATTCTATCCTCTCCGAAAAGATTAAAACATACTCTGCGAGGGTATTGTCCCTCTGTCTCAATTACATACTCTTGCGAACTCCAATCTTTACCCGCTTTGCTTACGCCACTTCTTTTTTCAAGAATGGCAATTACTTTTCCTGTTATTTCCATAATTTATCTGTTTTTAGGCACTAAACCTATAGTTTTAATTTTGAGACTGCAAAGATACAATTTTTTTTGTAAACAGAGCCATTAACCAGATAAAATATTTTTGCTTACTCCAGATTTACAGCAAAGTGAGCTATATCACCATTCGGATATGCACCAGTAATAAATAGAGCGCGGTCTTGCTCGCCAGCATTGATAGTGCGATTTACAATTGCAATCAGTTCATTTTCACTACGAATCGGTTCGCCATTCACCTTTAATATTATAAAATCCTTTGTCAATCCAGCCTTAGCCAATGCACCGTTACGCTCGAGCGATGCAATTTGAATACCATATTTTAGTCTATATTTTTCGCGCAGCTTGTTGTCGAGCGATTTAAACTTCGCACCTAATACACTATTGTCAGCCACCTTTATGAGGTTCGTATTTCCCGATTTGTTTTTTAGTTTAGCCGTGGTGCTTCTGCTTTGATTATTACGTATATAATCAATTTTTATCTCATCGCCAGGGCGGTATCTGCTCACCTGTTCAATAAGTTCTGCGCTAGATGTTGTGCGGTTGCCGTTAATCGATACAATTACATCACCACCTTTTATTCCTGCGTCTGCAGCAGAACCCTCTTCTGTTACATTATCCACATACACCCCTTGCAGAGTAGAAAGATTTTTCTCTTTAGCCAATTTGTCGTCAATATCCACAATCTGCACTCCCAGCACTGCACGTTGCACCACCGAAAATTCCTTCAAATCACCTACCACTTTAGCCACAATCGAAGTAGGTACTGCAAATGAATATCCGCTATAACTGCCTGTTTGCGAGGCGATAGCGGTGTTGATGCCGATTAATTCGCCACGAGTATTTACTAGCGCACCGCCCGAGTTGCCAGGATTTACGGCAGCATCGGTTTGTATAAACGATTCAATCTTCATCTCAGCGTCTATAATGTTGATATTTCTAGCCTTGGCGCTCACAATTCCGGCAGTAACAGTAGATGTGAGATTAAACGGATTACCCACAGCCAGCACCCATTCGCCGATGCGCAAATCGTCGGAGTTGCCAAACATAATAGCCTGAAGATTTTCAGCCTCGATTTTTAGCAATGCTATATCAGTAGATGGGTCGGTGCCTACCACAGTCGCTTCGTATGTGCGCTTGTCGTTGAGCACCACCTCCACAATATTTGCATTGTTAATTACGTGATTATTAGTAACAATATATCCATCACTCGAGATAATCACCCCCGAACCAGAACCCTCTTGCATTTGAGGTTCGCGCTGCGGTTGAGATGGAATGCCAAAAAAGAATTCGAGTAGAGGATTGTTGTTTCCGTAGTAGCTATTTTGCCTTTGGATTTTCACCTTCACGTGCACCACAGATTCCACACTGCGTTCCGCTGCTGTAGTAAAATCAGTTGGGGTGCTGCTTCCGCTCTGCGATGCAAATTGAAATGGGTGCGATTCTTCTGTCGGTAAATTCCCCTCAGCTTTATCTCTGTTAATTAAATAGTTTGTAAGTGTGCTTGTTGCGATAACTAATACAAGCAGTAAAGACGTTTTAATGATCTGTTTTAAATTCATAGTTGTATTATTTATGTTTGAAATTATGTTAATTTTCTACTTCTTATCTATTTAACGTGTTAAATTTACTTTATTATTTAATTTCCATACAAATAATATACTTTAACATAGTGCAACAAAAAATATCTTTTAAATTATTTTGTCAAAGCAAAATAAAGCCTTAACTTTGTGGCTTTAAAACATGAAAATTATGGAATCACGTTATTTTGAGTTGTTGAGTAAAAAATTTCCAACAATCGCAGCGGCAAGTACAGAGATAATCAACCTTGAGGCAATATTGAGTTTGCCAAAAGGCACAGAGCACTTCCTCACCGACATACACGGTGAGCACGAGGCGTTCGACCACGTGTTGCGCAATGCCAGCGGTGCTGTTACAAAAAAAGTTACAGAGGAGTTTGGCAAAGAGTTGCGCGACAAAGAGAAGCGACAACTTTGCTCCTTGATTTATTACCCCGAAGAGCGGTTGGAGATTGTAAAGCGCGAAGAGGCGGATTTGAGCGAGTGGTATATGATTACGCTCATTCGCCTAGTGCGTGTCTGTCGTGCTGTAGCATCAAAATATACACGTTCAAAAGTTCGTAAAGCGTTGCCAGAGAGCTTTTCGTATATCATACAAGAGTTGATGCACGAAAATGAAGATGATGAAAATAAATCGGCATATGTGCATGCAATTTTCAATAGCATAATACAAAATGGCAGCGCCGATGCATTTATCGTGGCGATGTCTCAACTCATACAACGATTAGTTGTAGATCGCCTGCATATCGTGGGTGATATATTTGATAGAGGACCAGGGGCGCATCTCATAATAGATAAGTTGCGAGGGCATCACAATCTAGATATCCAGTGGGGTAACCACGATGTGTTGTGGATGGGGGCAGCAGCAGGCAATGAGGCGTGTATGGCAACCGTATTGCGTATCTCGCTCAGATATGCCAACCTCACCACACTCGAAGATGGATACGGTATCAATCTATTGTCGCTTGCCACATTTGCCATGGAGCAATACGCCAACGACCCGTGTACAGTTTTTTTGCCCAAAACCAACTTTGCCGATATGAGTTACGACGAAAAAAATATACGTCTTATTGCACAGATGCACAAGGCTATATCCGTCATTCAGTGGAAGTTGGAGTATCAGTTGCGCGAGCGTAGGAGCGAGTGGAATTTAGGATTCCGCAACCGCCTAGACAAAGTCAATCAAGAGCGAGGGGTGGTGGTGATTGATGGTGTAGAGTATACATTAAAAGAGTCTAATTTCCCTACAGTAGACCCAGCCCAACCGTTCAAACTCACTGAAGAAGAGCGCAATGTGATGGATCGATTGCACCACTCGTTTGTCTCTAGCCATAAATTGCACGACCATCTCCATTTCCTTCTCGAAAAGGGTAGTGTCTATTTAGTTTACAACGGCAACTTGTTGTTTCATGCCGCAGTGCCCCTCGATAGCGATGGCAGATGCAAAGAGGTAGAGATAGCAGGTGAGGTGTGTAGCGGTAAAGTGCTGTTAGACAAGATGGATAGTATGATACGTATTGCTTGTATGCCATGCAGAGAGCGTGCGGAGTACGATTTAGCGGTAGATTATATGTGGTATTGGTGGTGTGGCGAAGATTCTCCCACCTTCAACAAGAGCCATTTAGCCACATTCGAACGCTATTTAGTCGAAGATAAAACCACCCACAAAGAGCAGCAAGGCGAGTACTATAACTTGCGCAACAATCCCGACGTATGCGATTATCTATTTGCCGAATTTGGGGTAGAGGGAGCGCATCGCCATATCATCAACGGACACGTGCCGGTTAAAACAATGAAAGGAGAGAGCCCAGTGCGCGCCAATGGCAGATTATTGGTGATAGATGGTGGATTTTCGAAAGCCTATCACAGCGAGACAGGCATTGCAGGTTACACCTTAGTCTTCAACTCTCACGGATTGCAACTCGTGCAGCACGAACCATTCGAGAGCAAGCGCAAAGCCATAGAGCAAGGCGTTGATATCAAGGGCACTCGACTATTAGTAGAGTTTGACACCAAGCGAATGATGGTATCAGATAGCGACGTCGGCAAGCGATTGCTACAACAAGTAGAAGATTTAAAAGAGTTGCTAGATATTTATAAATTACGTATAAAATAATTTGCGCATGTAAAAGATATTTTATATCTTTGCAGCCGAAATTAAGATTGTTTCATATGTTTGTTGTATGTGATGTTTATTTGGAGGCAGGTGATGAAGATAAATAAAATTTTTAACAATATTTACAGTAAAATATTTGGCAGTGTCAAATGTTTTACTACACACACA
>JAWXTU010000150.1:0-4582 GCA_044433285.1 bacterium
TGCCTTGTGGAGTATAACGGAATTAAGACAAATATAAGTGTTAGACAAGCTGATATCCTAAAGTTGCTAGTGGATAATATAGGTAAAATGGTAGATAGAAAAAGAATATTGAATGAGGTGTGGGGCAATGCTTCAGAAAACAACTCAAATGCCCTCAACACTCAAATTTCCTATCTACGAAAAATTATAGAACCCGATGCTTCTATCTCTATTGACGTGATAAAGTCAAGGGGCTATATTTTAAGTGTTAGCGAGTGAAGATTAGAGTTTATATTTCAGTTTCATTCCTAGATGTAGAATAGGCTGTATCCTCATCAAATCATATTGAAATCTCACCTCTGGTTCTAGTAACACACTTCTATTTAAAATTATAATTCAAAAAAACATCATCTTCTAAATGTACTCCCATTATAGATTTGTATGCTTTTGACAATTTAATACCAGTGCATTTACTATCGATTAGCAGTTGTTTTGTCAAGCGTATTTGTATAACACTTTGACTTTCCCACCTCATCAATTCATTAAACATCCAATTAATATCGTGCTTTGCACACTCCTCTCTAAAAACATTATTCGCAGCTTCAACATCCTCTGCCATAAGTCCGAATGCGACAGCATATTCCATCTTTTCAGAAAATACAATCTCTACGATAAACGTATCAATATCAGCGTATAGATATACTGCATTTGTATCTGGAGTAACGCTTATCACCCTTGGTACCTCAAAACTGACATCAACATATTGCTCAATATTTTGCGATAAAGTATCTAAAAAGGTTACTAATTCAGGCATAAAATCCTCAATCAGTGGGTATTTATCTCTATTTTGCTCAAATTTATCCATATAGGCAAAAGCTGCTTTTTGCCACACAAACCCCTGCGTTGAATCTAGTTTAACATTACTCTCTATAACACTATCGTCATATCCATTATCCTTTGCATACATAAGAGTTAACAGTCGTGTAAACCACTCATCTATAATATCATCTTCGCCATAAGAAGCCATAGCCAAATCATATTTTACGTATGGATATATACGCGTAATGATGCTATCAAATTCCTCTGTATACTTTTCAGCAATCGGATTTGCAAGGTTGTGCATTATTTCGTGAGCTAATATATATGTGCTCCTTTTATGATAGAGAGCAACCTTATCTTCGTAAGAGAAACAACAGCCAAAAAGCAAGCAAATATCGTAATTCTCATCGCCTATAACAGCATAATTACTAGATCCATTCATTATACCCAGATTAATGTGAATAGTATTATTTTGAGTTCCAAAATAGGAGTTAAACCACGGATAACTCGTGGAGATATCATTCAACAAAAGCCTTTCAAAAAAATACTCAGCCTCGCTATATACAGATTTTTGAGACTCAAAAAACTCGTGGAATTTGGTCTCCTCATAAAAACTATCTATCAACTCCAGATACCTAACGTACGACTCGGGCGTCCATCTATAAGATGCTAGAGTTATGTCGTTTGCATCGTAGCCCTCTCTAATTTTTACTCTACCATCTACTATCTCCATAAACATTGCCCCTTGCGATACAGCAGAATGGGCTATTCTCTGTTTGGCTCTCAACTCTTTGCAGTACTCTATCAGTGGATGGTCCATGTAATCTTTAAAATAATCTTCCACCGCTTCAACATACACAGGCACATAACATTTGTTATACTCTGCCGCTCCCGCTAATTTCCAAACAATACTAGAAAACTCATAGCGTTCATCAACGCCAAAGGTGATATTATCAGTATTTGCCGAAATACTCGCACTAAAAAGAAGTACGAGCAGAGAAATAATTGTTTGTTTTTTCATTGCTAGTTAAGTTTTAGATAATGTAGAATACTCGTTTTAAATTTTATTTTTATCAGCAAATTACCCCCCCCCGCAAAAAGTTAAAACCGTAAAATAAAAACAGTTACGCTCTTTAATATAAAACTCAAAAAGTTGCTAAATATTGTAATAAATGTTGTAAAACATATTTTTAAAGCAACTAAAAGAGCAACATAGAGCCCGATGATACTATCTCTATTGACGTGATAAAGTCAAGGGGCTATATTTTAAGTGTTAGTGACGAGAAGGATATCTAAAGAAATCCGCAAAAACTTTACAACAAAAGATTTCATCAATCAATATATTTTTTGTAACTTTGCCACTATTATAGAGCTATGTAATGACAGATAGCCAAAAACAGACAAATTTACAACTATAATATTAGCAGTATAGATGGTAAAGAAATTTGATTTTTTAATTATCGGTAGCGGTATCGCAGGTATGAGCTACGCGCTGAAAGTTGCCGATAGAGGTCGTGTTGCAATACTGTGCAAGACTACGCTTGACGACACCAATACAACCCTAGCACAAGGTGGTATATCTTCGGTAACCAATACCCTATCAGATGATTACGAAAAGCATATCCAAGATACTTTGATTGCAGGTGATGGGTTGTGCGACATTGCAGCAGTAGAAAAGGTGGTAAAAAATGCCCCTACGCAAATTAAACAACTACTGGAGTGGGGAGTGGATTTTGACAAGACCCCCGATGGCGAATTTGACCTGCACCGCGAGGGCGGACACTCCGAAAATCGTATACTACACCACAAGGATTCTACTGGTGCCGAGATACAAAAATCACTGATAAAAAAGATAAAAGCGCACAAAAATATAAAAGTTTTTGAGCATCATTTTGCAGTTGACCTACTCACGCAACACCATTTGGGCGAAATTGTTACTCGCCACACTCCCGATATTGAATGTTACGGCGCATATGCCCTCGACTCTAAAACAGATAAAATCGATACTTATTACTACGCAAGCGAAAGGAAATACAATTACAGCTGACCTCACTGTCAGTTATTAACTAAAAAAGAAGAATGAAAGCATATCAAACAATAGATTTATTTGCAGGTATAGGTGGAATAAGATTAGGTTTTGATTCCATGGGATGTAATAATGTATTTTCCTCTGAGTGGGATAAAGCAGCTCAGAAAATGTATGAAGAAAATTTTGGAGAAAAACCATTTGGTGATATAAATAATATATTACCAAGTGATATTCCCAATCACGACATATTATTAGCAGGGTTCCCTTGTCAACCATTTAGTATTGCAGGAAAAGGACTAGGTTTTGCAGATACAAGAGGAACATTATTCTTTAATATTGAAGCTATACTCAAAGAGAAACAACCACAAGCATTTCTCTTAGAAAATGTAAAGCGTCTTACAACTCATAACGGAGGACAAACTTTTAATATTATAATATCAAAACTTAAAGAATTGGGTTATACAGTTTATCATAAAGTATTTAATTCATTAGATTTTGGTGTACCTCAGAAAAGAGAACGTATATATATAGTTGGTTTTAAATCTAAGATAAACTTTAAATTTCCTAAACCATTAGGTTACTATAGACCATTGGTTGAAATTTTAGAAAATGACAAGGACATCCCCAAAAGCTATTTTTTGTCATCTGAGATGAAACAAAAAAGATTTGCCGCCCTTAAAAAGAAACCTCCATATCCATCTATCTGGCATGAAAATATTGGCGGCAACGTATCTCCTTTACCCTATTCATGCGCATTAAGAGCAGGTGGTAGTTATAATTATTTAGTAGTTAATGGAGAGCGTAGACTAACCTCTAGAGAGATGCTGAGACTACAAGGGTTTCCCGATACATTTAAAATAAACATCCCATATTCGCAAGCAAGAAAAGTTGCAGGAAATTCAGTAACTGTTCCAGTGATACAAGCCATTGCTAAAGAAATGATTAATGCATTAGACAAACAAGAATCAATACCACAACAACTAAAACAATTAACATTATTTGAAACAACATATGAGTATAGTCGAAGCCAAGCAATCTCTAGATAGAATTATAGAGAAAGCTAGAATCCATCTTTATAAGCCTATCCAAATAGCTGAAATTTTATATAGAGACAGAGTGTATAAAGATATAAAACTCACAGATTTAGAAACATATCGTAACTCTTCAAAAAAAATGGAGAGATGGAATATGTTTAACATTCTTGGGTAGAACGTCAACATCATCTGCACGTTATCAAGATGATGTTTTTAATGCTAATGCGGTACCACCAGCAGTGTTGTCAATTCTTGGTAAAGAAAACCGAAATAAGAATGGTATTGTAGAAGCTTATATATATCGTCAATTTAACAAACGATTTACACAGATGTCTGCCGGACTAAATTATTGTCAATCTCACGATAAAGATATTTTTGATTTATCTGAATTTTTATCACTATTTTGGAATGAACCTGGTCTTAGACGAAGTATTGACAAGATATATGAAATTATAGTATATTCTCTTTTTTCAGCATTAGTAGAAGCTTTAGATATTACAGTTAAGGTGTCAATAAATAAAGAAAAACTAGATATTTTAGAAGAGTTTAAGGATTTTGCCGATAGGGTGATTAATCTTTCTGCAAATAAACCAGATATAATATCTAGTCGACCCTTAAAAATAAGAAAATACGATTAGTATTTTTAAAGTTTACAATTTATCCGATAGCAAAATTCTTGTTGTCGGATATTTTCGTCAAAAAAGGTATAATAAACACCCTG
>JAWXTU010000151.1:0-4443 GCA_044433285.1 bacterium
ATAGCCCGATTTTACATAAAATGTAAAGTCGCCTGCTCCGATTTGTACCTGTCCGTTGCTGAATACATCTACAAACACACCGTGTTTAACCGTAGATATCATCTCCTCTTGGGTGTTGTTGCCATTCTCCATATATGTAGCGCGCATACGAGGCACAGGAGCATATCTAAAACTCTCTCGTCGTCCGTTGCCAGTAGGCTCTACACCATAATATCGTGCAGAAATACGGTCGTGCAAATATGAATTTAATCTGCCTTGTTCCACGATATAAGTCTTTTGCCCAATCACCCCTTCATCGTCGTAATTTATCGAGCCTCTATTACCAATTATAGTACCATCGTCCACCACATTTATCATCGGGTTACAAATCATTTCGCCCAGTTTGTCCGAGAAGATACTAGCCCCTTTGCGGTTGAAATCAGCCTCAAAAGCGTGTCCAATTGCCTCGTGAAGCAGGATACCAGAACTACCAGCACCCATCACTACAGCCATCTCGCCCCCTTTGGGTTTTATCGCTTCAAACAGAATCGAGGTGCGCGAAACCACCTCTTGTGCAATCTCTTCTATCATATCCCCTTCGAGAAAATCGAACCCTTGATGAAACGAGCGAGATGCGTTTCCTCTCTCTATCCGTTCGCCATCTTGCATCACACACATTGCCGACAAAATAGCCATCGGTATGCGGTCGCAAAATATCTCCCCCTCCGAGTTGAAAAAAAGTATTTGTGAGGTATCATCAGCTTGTGTGATAATTACCTTTTTTACTCGCTTATCCAGTTGAAAAATCCTATCGTTGAGTTTCTCCAAAAAAGGTTTGCGATCAATAAGCGTATGGCTTTGCCAATCGTTAATAATAGGGTAGCGGTTATGTTTAATCTCCAGATGCTTAATATCTACGGTGTTATACTTCTCGCCGTTGCAAGCGATACGGTTTGCACTCTTAGCCGCTTTCGTTAGCTCCTTAACATCTACTATCTCGGTGTATGCATATCCAGTCTGCTCACCCACCACCACACGCACCCCTGCTCCATATTCGATGTTAGATGCCGAATTATCCACTTTATTGTCGGTAAGCTGTACATTGTTCGACTCGCTGTGCTCAAAATATATGTCGGCATATGTCGCTCCACGCTCCATTGCTATGTTAATAATATTGCGTAAGTCGTTGATTGTTACATTGAAATGCGCCAGCGCACTATTTATCTCGTTATTTATAATTTGCATAAATCTTTAATTCTTTTTTTTGGAAATTTTTAGCTTGCAAAATAACAAAAAAAATATTACTTTTGCAAATTAATTTTCTGATACTGCAAATTTGAATATTCCATATAGTAAATGCGCATTTTTTTGAAAATTCAAGAGATTAACAATTTTTGAAGAGAAAGGAAAAAACTAGAGATTTTAGAAATAAATAAATATAGGGGACTTTTAATAACTCCCTCCCCAAAAAAAACATAAAATTTATATAATGATGAAAAAGCTATTTTTTGCGCTAATCGTGCTTGCTATGGTGGCTTGTACCCCTAAAGTACAACAGCTAGATGAGGGTTTGCGTTTTTGCGAAGCAGTATATACCTACGGAGATAAACTGCTGATTACTAATTTCGGTTCAGACGAACTTAACCCGCTTACTACCACAGAATATAAGGGCTATATAATGCAGTATGATGGAGAGATGCTAACTCCATTTATCAATGCAAATGGTATGTTATCTGCCCCAAAAGGTATGGTTGTTGCTGGCGATTACTTATATGTGGCAGATGTTCAGCGTGTTGTAGTATTTGATTTATCTTCAGAGGATAAAAGAGCGTTTGTTTTACCGCAAGCGGGTAAGGATTTGTTTGTTAACCATTTAGAACTTGTTGGCAATATGATTTTGGCATCTGTTACCAACTCCGACCATATTCTTGCATTGCGTGTTGGTAAAAATGGAGAGCCTGGCATTGCTGGTTTTCAAATATATACATATGTGCCAGGAGCTAATGGATTGTTGTACGATGGAGACAAACTTTATATAGCTAGTTACAACCTTAATGGTACACCAGATGAAGAGAATGTGATATACGTAATTGATGACTTGAGTAATCCAGAACCTCGTCCGTTTATCTCGCGTATGGGTATGTATGATGGATTAGCCCTTAACAATGGTTGGTTGTATTTTACCGACTGGGTAGATGCTACACTCGGTCGTGTAAAACTCTCTGATCCAGAAAATATAGAGATAATACCGTTACAACTTGATGAGCCAATGGTTGGTCCTGCCGAGATAGATTTCTACAATGGCGCATTGTGTGTGCCAGATCTACCAAACAGTAGAGTATTAATGATTAAAAACTTATAATTTTTTCTTCGGGGAATTTTAGAACTCCCCTCTAACAAATTTCACTAAAATAATGAAATCATATTCACCCCTATTTCTTTTCTTGGCGGTGGTTGTAAGTGTATGTCTTGTAATTTCCAACATATTAGCTGTTAAACAGTTTGATATTCATATGTTTGGCTACACATTCACCTCTACTGCTGGGTTAATCATATTCCCTTTGTCATATATTATCAACGACTGTATCAGTGAGGTGTGGGGCTATCGCAACGCACGTTTGGTGATTTGGATGGCTTTTATTACCAATATCTTAGCCGTTGTGATGTTTCAAATATCAGTTCACCTTGCCCCTTCGCCTCACTGGGCAGAGATGCAACCTGCATATGCCTCTGTGTTGGCACAAACACCCCGTATAGCCATAGCCTCGATGATAGCCTTTTTGTTTGGTTCGTTCCTAAATGCTATTGTGATGAGCAAGATGAAGTTGCGACAAAAAGGTAAAAACTTTTGGTTTAGAGCTTTAGTCTCTACCGTGGTTGGCGAATTGGCAGATACATTTTTCTTCACGATGTTAGGCTTCATAGGTGTTATACCGTTTGAGGTGGTGATTATTATTATCGTTACAGAGACTGTACTCAAGACACTCTACGAACTGATAATTTTGCCTATCACATCAATGGTGGTGCGATATATAAAGAATCGCGAACAGGTTGATATCTATGATGAAGATATTTCATATAATCCATTCAAATAATAATTAATTTAAATGCGGGGAGTTTTAGAAGTCCCCTTAATAACAGTATAAAATTATGTCATTAACACTGCTCGGAAACAAAACAGAATACAAACAAGACTACGCACCAGAGGTGCTTGAAACATTTGACAACAAACACCCCGAAAATGATTATTGGGTGCAATTTAATTGCCCAGAATTTACCAGTCTTTGTCCAATTACAGGACAGCCCGATTTTGCCGAAATACGCATCTCATATCTCCCAGATGTTAAAATGGTAGAGAGTAAGAGTTTAAAACTTTATATGTTTAGCTTTCGCAATCACGGAGCTTTTCATGAAGATTGTATAAATATTATTTTGAAAGATTTGGTAAATTTAATGCAACCAAAATACATAGAAGTTACAGGGATTTTCACCGCTCGGGGCGGAATTTCTATCTATCCGTATGCAAATTATGGTCGTCCGAACACCGAATATGAGCAAATTGCACGCCAAAGATTGATAAATAGAACGATGTAATTATAATTTACAACTCGAAGATTTTGTTTTATTCTTCTGATTATCAGAATGTTCTGTTTGTGCGATTTGCTATTTTGTGAATTTTTGCAAAAAAAAGCAGAAATGTAACAAATGTATCGCAAAAAACCACTATATTTGCACTGTATTTATAAAACAAATATTTGTTAAACTAAAACTTTTTTATCGATGAAAAAATTAGTATTATTCTTTGCTCTTGCTACAGCTGTAGCATTTGCATCATGTGGCAACAAAGAGGCTAAAACTTGCGAACAAACTTGCGAAGAAGCTGCTGTTGAAGTAGTAGCTGTAGAAGAAGTTCCTGCTGAAGAAGCTGTAGTAGCTGAAGAAGCTCCAGTTGCTGAAGAAGTAGTTGCTGAAGAAGCAGTAGTAGAAGAAGTTGCTGAATAATTACAGACGATAGTACTTTTACTCAAAAAAAAATCTCTTCCTCATATTAGGGAAGAGATTTTTTTTATCGGACTTCTAATAACCGCTTTGCTGAGATTTTAACGGAGTTATTAGAAACGTTTTTGATTAGTAGAATCTACTTTTTATTTTTATTGTGTCTTTTTAGTACAGTCAATCCGCCTTTACTGCCAGCAATATAAGAGATAGGTTTACTTCTCGGACGAATTATATTATCTACATACATAGGTTCGTGCTTAAAAAATATTGAGCAATGAAACATATCTCCTACTTGCAATTTAGAATTTTTAACCTCTACCACCTCGTATTGATTGCTGCCTAAGTAGTCGACCCTTAAAAATAAGAAAATACGATTAGTATTTTTAAAGTTTACAATTTATCCGATAGCAAAATTCTTGTTGTCGGATATTTTCGTCAAAAAAGGTATAATAAACACCCTGTAAA
>JAWXTU010000152.1:0-4356 GCA_044433285.1 bacterium
CGATGCCAATACTTCGCTCCTCGAGAATCTTGTAGCGATAACTCTCTTGCGCAAATACGGACGTGAGGAGTCTGTTTTCTTTTACAATAAAAACATCGAAGTAGATTTCTACATCCCTGATGCAGAGATCGCTATTCAGGCTTGTTATAATCTAAATCACAACACATCGACCTACGATAGAGAGGTTAATGCTTTAGTAAAATTACAGAATGTACTACCCTGCAAACGTTTAATCATTATCACCAAAGAGGAGAGTCAAACCATCAATATCGGCAATACTACAATTGAAGTAATACCTATTCACCACTGGTTACTATACGATAAGATGCTAAATGGGAGTTATTAACAACTCCCATTTAGCATCTTATTTATCAATTAATTAAGCCCCCTATTTCAGATAGTTATTTACTGTGGTGTATCTCGATGATACGTGCGATTTGAGCGTTGTTATTGCGGCATCGAAAGATGCATCAGAACTGAGGAATGTGTAGCCCGATACCTCGTCGTAGGCATATTGTTTTATTAAATCTGAGTATGTTGTATAACGAGCAGTCATAATGTCTGAAGTAAAATAGTTATCGATAAAATCACGAAGATAGCCATCGTACAGAGCCTTATATTCGTCTATTGCAATTAGATAACTAATAAGGGGCCACGACGAACTCACACGACTCATACTACTTGGTTCAATCGATGAGTATTGACCGCTACCGCTCTGCAATGCCTCGTTATTATCCCACGGAATCCAAGTGAGCTGACCAGTGCTAGGGTTGTTGTATATAAAATAGTTGTGCGCCATATTGCCGTATGTATCCCAGTTTTGCACAGTAGAATTGACCGCCAACCATTTCATAAATACATCTACATCAAATGCGCTCTCTACACCACTCATCCAACTAGCCTGATTAGAGGTGCGACCCGATGCATTAATTGCATCATAGAGAGCACGCACATCGCTATAGTCGCAAGTGGTAAGATTCGTTTTTAGATTAAATTCCTCTGTATCATACGAGCCAGAGTTAAACTGAGCGGCATCATCTTCTGGCTTGTAAAGATTACCCGATCCGTCGGCAAATTGATAATCAATTACAGTATCATCTACCTCCTCTAAGAGGGTATAAAGTCCAAAATATTTACTACCAGAGCCATAGTCGAGCCACACCTCGCAAAATGCTGTACGAGCTGCAGCTAAGCCAAATTCGCGGAAGAGATCTGACACCACCTTTTCGCGCATAAACGAATTATCGTTGTAGTTATTATTGAGGTTCAGCTGTTTAAATCCATAAAAACGTTGGTTTTTCAGCGCAGGGTAATCATCTTCAAACTCATCGAAATCTAACTTCATCGACAGTTTTTTTACGTTAGACGAATATGCACTACTCAAACTCGAGTTTCCCTTAAATCTCACACCTACTTCGTACCAATCAGTATCTTCGTAGGTGATGGTACATGGCACCCATATCGGGGTAAAATCTACAACAGAGACAGAGCCACCACCCATATTACCGCCCATACCGCCGCCAGGTCCGCTACTTGAACTACCCATATTATCATCAAGATCGTCCCACATAGCATTCCAATTTTCGGCAGTCATAGTGATATCAATGCGGTGCACTTTGCCCTCAGCAAAAACCAGATCGAAGTTAGGCGACACATTCTTACTGTGCGTCAGTTCGCTCCAGTCTGGATAGGCTTCTGTATCCGCATCTTCTGGGTTATACTCCTCTTCATCATTGTCATAATATTGTTCCAACAACTCCTCCTCGTTGCGACAACCCACCACAGCAAGGACTACACAAAACGCAAAGAATAATTTTTTCATCATAGTAATATTTTAAGGGGATTCTAAAAAAACTCCCCAATTTAAAAATCAAATTAATAATATGAGACTTTAAAAAACTCCCCAATTAAACAAGAACAACACTCTAAAAACTAGCTTTATAACCAACACTTACAATATGTTCGTTCTTGAATTTCTGCAAAAAGTAGTCAAATTTATAATCCACATACACGCTGCTACCCTTCTTAATTTTATAACTCACCTCTGCATTGTATCTCAATTTTGTAAACTCATTATCGTCTAAAGCATGAAACGCCTCAAAAGAGACAGATGGTGTAAATTTGCATTTACGAATGTTGTATTTCAGTCCTGCACGATATCTAAGATACATATTATCATTCAAATTATTATCGGCAAAATTTGTGTACATACATCTCACAGATGGAGTAAAACGACCAAATTTCTCTTTCAGCGAAAGGTTAAACGCATATTTATTATTAAACTCAACAGGCGAACTACTACCTTGAGGTTCTGCAATCAAACGATACGCAGCACCCACGTATATAAATTTGTATGGATTATAGGTTAAAGTTCCCTCTATTTGAAATCTATCATAGCTAAAACCATCACTAAATCTGAGTTGTGGTTCCACCTCAAACTCCAAGCCCTTTACCAAAGTCCACTCTAAGCCCAACGCAAAACGATACTGTTCAGCATTTTGCACAACTTGCGCATTTGCACCAGCAACAGTTAAGCAAAATATTATAAATGCTATTATTCTCTTTTTCATTATCTTATGGGGACTTCTATAAACTGCTTTGTAGAAATTTTTGAAAAATTATTAGAACTATTTTGACTAGCATATCGCGAGTTTGGCGGGCTAAATGAGTGATATAAGAGGTAAAATAGGCTAATAAGGATCAAAAATATTGCAAAAGAACTGTTTAGAGTCTCATATTATTAATTTAATTTTTTAATCGGGGAGTTTTTAGATGTCCCCTTATATTTATATAGGAATTTTTAATCCCATACTATTTACTTTTTCTGCTCAATGTTGCCTCTGTTTATTCTATGTGGCACACCGTGTCGGTCGACATGGTAATGCAATGTGATAAATGCCACATCACGCAGATAATCCACCTTATCTATAGTAAAACGAATAATTTCTATACCAGTGCGGGCGCGCAAATCATCATACAAGATGTTATGCTTATCAACGTGCAGATTGGCAATATTTTCGTAGATAATTGTTACAGTGCCCTCTTGTTTCAACTGCAAACGTTGCTCCAGAATCCACAAACCAAAAATGATAACTGAGTTAGAGAAGATTAATTCGGTGTAACTCACCTTTTTGTTTGCCAAGGCATTCATCACGGCAATACCGATGATGATAAATAGATAGGTCATCTCCTTAATTGGGATAGCATCTGTACGATAGCGTATAATGCCGAAGATGGCAAACAGTCCGAGGGCAAAACCCAGTTCGAGTTTCACGCTACTGAGCAAAAAACAGAGCAAAAACACGATACCGCCCAACGCCATATAGCTGAAATAGAAATCTTTGTGTTTGCCGTTGCGCGCATAAATTTTCATTGCCAATAGCAACATAATGATTGTTAGCGCAAAGCGAAACAACAGCTCCATAAAATCTTGAGTCTTAATTACCTTGATACCTAAAAATTTCAACGACTCTAGCCACTCCACAAAAGAGGCTTGCATAATGTTAGGTTCCATTAAAATGTCTCCGATCATACCCTGTTTTTTTTTAATGATTTATATTTAGGGGGGGAGTTTTAAAAAATACCCCCTGATAGATTACAATTCACAATTTTTTCAATAGCTCGATGTTTTTGGCGGAATAGATTATTTGGCACAGAGGCATCTACAATACTCCGTCCGACACAATATTTACTAAAACCGCTCGGTTTTAGTCGCCTAGCATTTAGCGCATCTATTATCACACTCTTGCTGCGCCCGTCTGTTTTCACCTCAACAATTGTCAACTCACCAAGCGAGAATTTACCAGCCTCTGTCACAAAATGCAGTTCCAAATCGATGGTGCATCTCTCATCTAACTTCTTGCTCACGAGCATCAGGCGTCTGAAGCCATTAACTAGCACAGAGTGCAAATCTAGGGCAGCATATGGAGTATGTTTTGCAATAAACTTATCCTCTTTCTCATTAAATATATCAGATGGATATTCCGATTCGATACGCTTTTTAATCGTGCGCCCCTTGTTGCTTTTAAACTTCACCTCCAAGAACGAACTGTCCGTAACCAAATAACTTCGCCTACGTATTTTATATCTATTGAGTTTGCCACGATGATGATTTTTATACATCTCATTCTCGGGCGTATCGTAATAGGTGGTGGAATAAGGCAAATCACGTTTCCCCTCCACCTCTAGCAAATAATATTTGTCTTTAATATCGTGCAGTAGTTCAACCAATTCACTCACATTAAACCAATATTTCCTATCGGTGCGGTTCATCAGTTTCACCTTATCCATCTCGGGTAGGGTGATAGCATCAAACTCATTTATTACATCAATTAACTGCATAGATATAGATAGTTC
>JAWXTU010000153.1:0-4343 GCA_044433285.1 bacterium
TCTAAATCATCGCCTGAGTCGTCGTTGCCTAAATAATTGAGGATCAAATCAAATATATCGTCAAAGGGGTTTGGGTTTGGGTTCGGAGTTAGATTGGGGTTTGGGTTTGGATTTGGGTTAGAATTTGGGTTAGAATCTGGGTTAGAATCTGGGTTTAGATTTGAAATCGGGTTAGGGTTTGTATCTGGAGTTTGATTCGAGTTCGAGTTCGAGCTAGAGTTCGAGTTCGAGCTAGAGTTCGAGTTCGAGCTAGAGTTCGAGCTATTTTGAGCGCAAAGCAGACTTGTGCCAACTACAAACAATAGAGTAAGAAAAAATATGCGGAGAAAAATTTTCATTTATATGAGGAAGTTCGATTTTCTGATTAATGGGGAGTTCTTATATTTGATATGACAAATTACTCATAACCGACATACCTATGCGAAAGTCATATTCAGTCATAACAAACAGTCCAAACCTTGCAACATTAAATCCCACACCAAGACTCGGCACCAGATAATCTGCTCCACGCACACCACTGCGCACCGAAATCGTATCAAGTATACGATAATCTACCCCAATAGCCCAGTCGAGTCCATTAGTCAATTCATAACCTAGTTGAGTGTAGAAGGTAAAGTCGCGCGTAACCAAATAAGAAAATCCGAGCTGCATCAATGTGGGCAATTCGCGCGAAGAGTCGGGAAATGTAATTTTGGTGAATGTAGGGTTGAATACCCTACAGCCGAGCATAAATTTATCGGTGAGTTGCGCCTGCATACCAATTTGTGCAGTCAGAGCGTGCTGATAACCATATTCAGGCGAGAGGTATAGTGTAAAATAATCTACTTCGATACCTAAAGCTACCTTGCCGAACTGCCGTGCCACTGAGAGCGAAACCATCATCTCGTGATACTGCTCAAATCCGAAAAAATTAAATGCGCCTGCTACATGAAAATATTTAGTAGGCACTGCCACAGCAACATATTCGTTGGATAGTTCGGGCGAGAAATAGCGATTTTCATATGCAAGTGAAAGAACTGGCGACTCGGTACGAACGATAGCGGCTGGATTATCCCACGCAATCCACTGTTCAGAAAAAGCCACACCAGCACCTGCGGGGGCTACCCCAAAAGGGAGTATCTCCTGAATTTGTCCAGAAAGAGAGAGAGAAAAAAATATTAAAAGAGAAGATAGGTATTTTCTAAGACTCATAAATCAACATCACAATTCCACTGTTCAACCCAACTTTTAAGTGCAATTTTAATGCTAGAAATTGCCACTTCTGGGCGCATAGCCTCTTCATCAGAAATAGCTCTTGACGAAACCTCAAGAACCTCTTTTACACCTGCTTTTATTATACTACGTTTGTTAATAACCTTACCACCGATAGCCAAAAGTGGAATATTATTGCGCAATGTACGAACAAGTACACCGCTCATCACTTTACCCATAAGAGATTGAGAATCAATAGACCCTTCACCTGTAATTACCCAGTCGGCATCAATAATTTTCTCATCGAATTTAATCATATCAAGCACCATATCAATACCCGAATGTAGTTTACAACCGAGCAAAGCAGCAAAAGCAGCACCGATACCACCCGCAGCACCAGCACCACGCAGACTACCAACCGAGAGACCACAACAGCGTTTCCACACATTATTTACCCGTCGCAATCCAGAATCGAGAGTGGCAATATCCTCACGAGATGCACCTTTTTGTTGTGCGTAAATGTGAGCTGCACCACTGTTACCATATAGCGGATTTTGAACATCACAAGCAATCAGTAGCTCCACTCCGTCGAATTTATGACGCAATTGAGAGAGATCAAAATGCGCTACATTAACCAAATCAGCACCAGTGATACCATCTCGCATCACCATACCTTGTGCATTATAACAGCGCATACCAAGTGCCTGCATCATACCAAGTCCAGCATCATTTGTGGAAGTACCACCCAACCCTATCATTATTCGTTTATAGCCCAAATCAAGTGCCGCACGTATCAGAAGTCCGACACCATAACTAGTGGTTGTCATTGGGTTGCGCTCCGATTCATCAAGCATAGAGAGACCGATAACAGAAGCCACTTCGATAACCGCACACCCCTCGATAGAGCCCAAACGTAATGGCATAGGGCGCATCAGAGCATCTACAACATTTACGTTGTGATAGCGTCCGCCAAGTCCCTCAATCAACACATCAGCCATACCTTCACCACCGTCGCTGATAGGTATGCCAACCACTTCGGCATCTACCAACGTTTCGGTTAAAGCCTCATGCACAGCCCCTGTCACCTCTTTAGCCGACAGAGAACCTTTAAATGAATCAACTGCAATTACAAATTTCATATAGGTGATTTCTATGATTTTTAGTGGCTACAAAGGTACACAATTTATTTGAATTACACAATATGTTAATATTATCATTAAAAATATAATTCCTATTAGTCAATTTAAAAAAAAGTCGTACCTTTGCACTCTATGATTGATACTACACAATTTAACGGTAAAAAAGTTGCATTTCAAACGCTTGGATGCAAACTAAATTTTGCTGAGACCTCATCTCTCGGGCGTGAGTTGATGCAAATAGGATTTGAACGATGCAAACAGAACGAACAAGCAGATATAGTGATTATTAACACCTGTTCTGTAACCGATACAGCCGACAAAAAAGGTCGCCAAATGATACACCGAATGGTGAACAGATACCCCAATGCATATATCGTGGTAACGGGCTGTTATGCCCAACTGAAACCAGAAGAGATTGCAAAAATGCAGGGTGTGGATTTGGTGTTAGGGGCAAATGAAAAGGTAGTTTTACCTGAATTTTTAGACAATCTGGAAAAGAAAAATGTGGGGGTATCGCACGTAGTATCTACCAAAGATATTAAAAATTTTGTGCCCGAATGCAGCGCAGATGACCGTACCCGCCACTTTTTGAAAGTGCAAGATGGGTGCAACTACTACTGCACATACTGCACAATACCTATTGCTCGCGGACAGAGCAGAAATGCCTCTATCGCCGACACGGTGGCTGTAGCTCAAACTGCTATCAGCGACGGTGCAAAAGAGATTGTGCTAACAGGGGTAAATACTGGCGATTTTGGGCGCAGCACAGGCGAGAAGTTTATCGACCTAATTAAGGCTCTTGATAATATAGATGCTGATGTAAGATATAGAATATCAAGCATTGAGCCTAATTTGCTTACAGATGAAATTATCGAATTTGTAGCCACATCACGCCATTTTGCACCGCATTTTCATATCCCGCTACAGAGTGGCAGCGACACGATTTTAGGGTTGATGCACCGTCGATATGATACTGCTCTTTTTGCTCAGAAAATAGAAACTATAAAACGTATAATGCCTCACGCCTTTATCGGTGTAGATATAATGGTGGGTGTGCGAGGTGAAACGCCTGAGTTTTTCGAGGAGAGTAGAAGTTTTATTTACAGTCTAGATATTAGTCAGTTACACGTATTTACTTACTCTGAGCGTGCATCTACTAAGGCTCTAGAAATTGAATATACAGTGCCTATCGTGGAGCGCAAAAAACGTAATGAGATTTTGCAACAGATATCAGTTAAGAAATTAGAGGATTTCTATGCCAGTCAAAAAGGCAAAACTGCTATTGTACTCTGGGAGGATACCAAGCTGCGCAAGTCAATGTTCGGATTCACAGAGAATTACGTAAGGGTAGAACGTCCGTATGACAAGGCTAAAATTAATCAATTTGAAGAGATAATTGTTTAAGGGGGAGGGTAACTGATTTTTGAGGGAAAATTTACCCCATACCCCGAAAAAACTCTAAATATAATCCGCCCCAGAAATGTTTTGTAAAACATTTTTGGGGCGGATTATATTTGCTAGATTATTCTATAAGATTCTTGCTTTTAGCTAAACAGCGAGCGAAAAGCCTCCTCTACTTTAGATACGCCCTCTACTTCTATACCCCAATTGCGTTTGGGGAGTTGCTGACGGTTAAACTCTGGTACTATAATCTTTTTAAATCCAAGTTTTGCGGCTTCTGTAACTCGCTGTTCGATACGATTCACTGGTCGTATTTCACCGCTAAGTCCCACCTCACCAGTCATACAAATACCGCTATCGATTGCCAAATCCAGATTGCTAGATAGCACCGCTGCGATAACCGCCAAATCTATGCCAGGATCGTTTACTCGCAGACCACCTGCAATGTTAAGAAATACATCTTTTTGAGGGAGTTTAAAACCAGCTCGTTTTTCGAGTACCGCAAGCAGCATATTCATACGTCTAGTATCAAATCCAGTAGATGAGCGTTGAGGTACACCATATGCCGATGAGCTCACAAGAGCTTGCACCTCAATAAGAAACGGACGTACA
>JAWXTU010000154.1:0-4331 GCA_044433285.1 bacterium
TCGACCTCGTAAAAGGCTCGGATACCTCACGCCAAATGAAAAATTCAAACAAATATTAACTATGAATTCAGTTGCATTTGCAGGTTGAATTCAGCTAAACTAAAACGTAAAAATAGATAAAAATGGAGAAAATTAATTTAAAAAACTTTGCATGGTACATGCTAATCTTGAGTGCTTTGGTGCAAGTAGGACTGATACTGTGTTATGATAACTCTCAGATTTCAGATGCTTATAGATATTTAAAGCTAGCAAATGATGTGGTGGAAAATGGTGGAATATATCCACTCGAAATGCACCGAAATGACAGCTATATTTTCGGTTCAGGCTACGTGAACTTTGCTGCTTTATTGCTGAATCTCTTTGGCTCAGTAAAGGTTGTACTGTTGGCAAATGTTTTATTGTTACTTGGTGTAGCTCTAATACTTTATAAGATTGCTCAACAATATCTATCACAAAAAATAGCCTCAATTTTACTATTACTATTTACCTTATACCCAACAAATTACGGCATAACACTCTATACGCTGACCGAACCATTATTTATGTTTCTAGCCTTTCTGTCTTTTTATCTGTTCATTAGTGGGAATACTCGAAATATTATCCTCTCGGGTATTGCTATAGCTTTGATGAATACCGTTAGGCCATTTATTCCTGTTTTCATTGTATTAATTCCAGTTGCTGCATTTTTGTTGTTTAAAACTGAGCGAATTAAGCGTATATCTCTTTGCTTTTTACCGATGATATTAACCATTGCTGTTATAGGAAGTATTCATAAAGCTACTTTCGGTGATTTTATTTACCAGTCTTCGACAGGTGGGGTAAACCTAATGATGGGAGCAAATGACGATGCTGATGGTTCATATAACGATGAAGTATTCAAAGAGGGGAATATCGGGGCTCTTCCTCTTCCCCGAGAGGATATGAGCTATGCAGAGAAAGATAAATTCTGGAGAAAACAATCAGTTGAATGGATAAAACAGAACCCCATTAAATGGGTTTGTCTCTTTCCTAAGAAGATATTTTCTTTGTTCATACATGATAACCACTCAATGGCCGGTCTTGCAGGGGATATGAAAAACCGTGAAAAGTATGGACCAAGTCAGTATGTGCCGGGGTTGATTACACGTTTCCCTCGATATAAATTTTTTGATTTAGTAATTTTCTACAATCAAGCACTATACATGGCGATGATGGCCCTATTTATTCATACCTCTGTAATATTTATTCGCAAGAGAAATAAATTAGGGATTACCCTAATTGCGTGGTTTATTTTAACTACAGGTCTGACTATCGTAACAGTGGGTAGTCCACGATACCACTATCCCCTTATGCCTATCGTAATGCTGTTTGCTGCGTATTCGCTAAATAGATTAATTTGCCATGAGAAAAGTTAAAGATATACTTTCGCTTATTAGGGTACACCAGTGGCTAAAGAATGGCTTTGTGTTCCTGCCTATATTGTTTGACGAGAGGTTGTTTGACCCTGCTGCTCTGTTTAGCTCTGTGATTGCGTTCTTTGCTTTTAGCTTTGTGGCCAGTTCAATATATTGCCTTAATGATACTATTGACAAAGTAGCTGACAGCCAGCATCCTGACAAAAAACATAGACCAATAGCAAGTGGGCGTGTGTCGAAATGGCAAGCTTTTGTCTTAATGTTGGGGTGTTTAGCTCTCGGAGGATTGCTTGTTGGTATGTATGTGCCTGAGATATATCCAATTTTAGGATTCTACTATATTCTAAATATAGCATATTGCTTGAAGTTAAAACAATATGCCATAGTCGATGTTTTTGTTATAGCATTAGGTTTTGTGCTAAGGGTGGTCGCAGGTGGTTTCGCCACAGGAATAGAACTTTCATCGTGGATTATCCTGATGACCTTTTTGCTTGCATTATTTTTAGCCTTTAGTAAGCGACGTGACGATATTGTTATTTATAATAATTTTGGCACAAGTGTGAGAGATAACATACGTTCTTACAATATAGATTTTTTAAATCAAACGATAACTATAATTTCGACACTCTCGGTTATGTGTTATCTGATGTATTGTATGTCACCAGAGACAATTCTTCGCTTAGGAGAGCATGTATACACAACGTTGATTTTTGTTCTCGCTGGCTTTATTCGCTACCTACAAATAACCATGGTGCACGAGAAGAGTGGAAGTCCAACAAAGGTTTTGATACACGATAGATTTTTGCAACTTTGTATTGTTGGTTGGGTGTTGAATTTTGGGATAATTCTTTATTTTTAAAACTTAAAGATATATATGATGAATTTAGTAATAATATTTATAAGTGTTTTACTTAACAGTGCAGCACAAATATTAATTCGTAAGGGAATGATGGGTGTGGGTCAGGTCTCTTTATCTACACTTTCGAGTTCATTAATTCCTATGATAACTAATTACTGGTTGTGGTTAGCTATGATGTGTTATGCACTTAGCATAGTTACTTGGATGATGGCTCTTTCAAAATTTGAGGTAAGTTATGCCTACCCATTTCTTAGTATAGGATATATTCTTGCGACGGTTGTAGGTTATTTCTTCTTAGGAGAGAGTATTACAATATCAAAGATAATTGGAATTGGAGTTATTTGTATAGGAATAGTTATTCTTTCACGAGGTTAAAATTAGAATATTATGAAGATATATGTATTTGGTGGTGCTGGTTTTTTAGGGCAGCATCTAATTAGAGAACTATCAGCAAAAGATTATACTCCAGTAATCTGTGATATAGTTAAACCTAACAATAGTAGTGTAGAGCATTTTGTTGTTGATATAAGAGATGTAGAACAATTAGAGAAAATACCTTTTTCTGCCGAGGATATAGTTATTAATCTTGCAGCAAATCAATATCACATGAAAGTTCCAAAGAAGGATAGGCGAGATTTCTTTTTCAGAACAAATGCAGTTGCAGTAGATAATATCCTAAGTGAGATGCAGCGAAAGGGTTGTCATAGACTTATTCAGTTTACAACTGATATGACTTATGGAGTGCCGGAGTATCTCCCTGTAGACACTTGTCATCCACAACAACCATTTGGGTATTATGGAGAAAGCAAGAAAGAGGCCGAGCAAATATGTAAGCGATTTAGAGGACAGGGATTTAATGTGACAATATTCCGACCTCGCATGATTGTCGGGCCAGGGCGAGCAGGTATTCTTGTTAAACTATTTAAGCTAATAGATTTTGGCATCCCTGTACCAACGATAGGATCAGGAAAAAACCACTATCAGATGATTTCTGTTTTTGATTGTGTATCTGCAACTATTGCAGCAATCGAAAAACAGGTGCCAAATGCAGAATATAATTTAGGCTCAAAGAACCCGCCATCAACAAAAGAACTTTTACAAGCAGTGATTACGGAAGCAAAAAGTCGTTCAATAGTACTTCTTACATGGGCATGGGGAGTGAAATTTGTATTGGCAACATTAGCAAAGATCGGTATAGAGATAATGTATAAGGAGCAATATATGATTGCAGATAAAGAATACATATTAGATATATCAAAAACAGAAGAAGAATTAGGTTGGAAACCACAATATAACGACAGAGACATGATAATGGATGCTTACAAAACATATAAGTCAGCTAAATAATATGAGAAACATTATAGTCTACGACTTTGACGGAACGATAACAACGAAGGATACTTTTCCTCTGTTTATTAAGTTCGTGAAGGGGACAGGTGGTTTTTTGTTTATCTTTTTGCTTTTTTCTCCGATTTTGGTTCTCATGAAACTTGGGTTGTATGAGAAGGATAAGGCAAAGGAGAAAATGTTTGCTTTTGTATTTAAAGGCGTTGATTATTCTCTGTTTAAGCAGTGGTGTTTGGATTTTGCGCCTAAACATAAATGTATTCTTAGAGCAAAAGCTTTGTCCTCAATAAAAGAGTATTCAGATCAGGATAACACAACTTTGTATATCATAAGTGCAAGTATTAAAGACTGGATAGAACCTTTTTTTGCAAAAGATGATTTTAAAATGATAATAGCTACAGAAATAGAGGTAGATAGTTCAGGTAAGCTAACAGGGAGATTTAAGAGTAAAAACTGTAATAGGGAGCAGAAAATCGAGAGGCTACTCGCAGTTGAGCCTAATCGTAAGAGTTACTATTTGACTGTATATGGAGATAGTAGCGGAGATAAACCACTTATTACCTTTGCAGATAAAGGTGTATATGTAAAGGAAGATAGCGACTTTTTTATGAAAAAATGCCAAGTTCACGTAAATTATTGGCAATAAGCAAAATTTGTAGGTGTACGGAGGAGTAGGTAATGATTTAGCGATATATCTTCTTCAATGATACTCTACACTTTGCACAACTTCA
>JAWXTU010000155.1:0-4287 GCA_044433285.1 bacterium
TATTGCTAAAATACTGTTTTGTTTCACTATATACTGACCATCACCAAGATCCTCAGCATAGTTACGGAAGTTCTTACTCAAAATCACTTCGTCCCCAACTACTACTCGCATAGGTTGTTCTTCTGTGCCCTCGCCTACTTCTTCTACCGTTGCTGGAATTGCACCTGCTTTTGATTCTTGAGGAATGAACAATCCAGAATCTGTTTTGGATTCACCCTCTTGGACTTTGACTAATACTCCGTCAAATAGCGGTTTAATTTTCATAATGTTTTGCTTTTTTTTAATTAATATATTTTTAACGTGTTTAAAAACGTTCTAATAAATATCTTCGCTATATAATTGATCGCCCCATCGCAATCTGTCAATCTGTTTTGCTTCCATGGCTATTTACATAGTTTCAGAGATCTTATTCCAATGGATTATAACATCTTTACTTTTTTCCTCACCAAATACCCCACACCACCTAACCAAAGACCAAAGACCCCACCCAGAAAGGAGCAAGTAGACACTCTTAACTATTGTCCACCCCACAACTCCTGTCCAAAATTCAATACCCTCAGACACTGGATATACAAACTGCTCTATAAGTGGCATTAGCGATAAATAATATTACCGCTAATGCCGTTCCTGTTTTACTTAATATTTTCATAATCTTGTTTAAGTAAAGTGCTACGAATGTCCTCTGGCTTGGTTATTTCCCATTGCTCGCCAAATACGTCCTCATTAACTAACATGACAGTGTTGTCATCACAGAATACCACTGTGTACTCTTTCTGTAGATATTGAAAGTAAAAGTACTGCTCACCATTTTCCGATGTTGACGCTGCGCTTATAGATTCTAACTCTCTAAAGTCTTCTATTACGCCTGTTCTAAATTGTTGTATTAACTTAATGGTTTTCATAATTTTCACGATTTTAGATTTTACAATTTTATTACACTGCAAATATAAGGTCTTTTTTTCTTAATTAACCAAATTTTTGAGGAACTTTTTTAGTTTTTCTTTAAAATAAATATAAAAAGGGGCACTGAGCCCCCTTAAAATATGCCACTGAGTAGCCTCAATTTGTAAGATACCACTCATTAAATTTAGAGCGCACCCCTTTCCAGAATTGATATCCTTCTGGAGTCCTGTTACTATTGAATGCGCGAAATAGACAGTCGGATCCCCACCACTGTACGTGTCGCTTGAATGTCCAACCACTCCTACTATTAGTATTGAAGTGTTTCTTAAATTTCTCCCACACGCCTTGTTCTCTGAGCCATTGCTCTACTTGTTGGTAATCTTTCATAACACCACTTATTTAGCTTTCAACTCTGCTCTAAGAGCCTTAACTGTATCACACGAAGTTGGTGTAATCTTTATCTTTTGGGTGCTCCTTTTGTCATTCATCAATGTTCTAACAATGTAATCGCGCTTGTCGTTGTTTAATCTTTTGTAAGTTGGCATAATTTATCGTTGTTTAGTTATTCTACTGTTCATAATTTTTCATTTTTAATAATTTCACCACCCAATATTTATTAGATGCCTTACCAATAACCTTATAGTTGTCAGTCCACCCAGATCCTGGATATACAAAACCTAATAGCCCTAAATATTCACCATCTATGTTACATAATCTAACACAGAGCCACTGAAATAGTACTTTATTTATAAATTCTAATAATGTCATATCTTCACGTATTAATAGTCGCAAAAGTCCATTTCCAACTCATTAAATATTGTGACACATAGGTTATCCAATGCTTCTCCCGTGCTTACTGTCTCCTGTTCCATAATTGTTTTTTTTAATGTGATTTTAATAATTAACAGCTGAATTCAACCTGCAAATGCAACTGAATTTCAGAAAAATGTATAACTTTGCAGTGAATTAAACCTGTTTAGACCTTTGGTAACAGTTGCTGAAATAATAAGAATGAGTAAATTGCTAATTATAATATTGTAGAATGGGAATTGATAACTATACGGAAGAAAGTAGAAAATACGAAAAAAGCCTTGATATTACATATAAAAAAGGTAATGGTATTTACTACACTGACATTGAGTTATCTGCAAAAATAATTGATTTTTTGCAGATTCCTTCAGACGCATACATATTTGACCCATGCTGTGGGACTGGTAGTTTTCTTGTTGCGGCAAAAAGAAAGCAATATCAAAATATATTTGGTTCTGATATTGATAAAAATGCTATTAATTTTTGCAAAAAAGAAAATCAAATAGATAGTGTTAAGGTTTTAGATACTTTGTCAAACAGTGGAAAAGATGTGCTAAAAAAGTTTAAACTTGATGCTAAAGTAGATTACGTTATAGGAAATCCTCCATATGTTCCAAAAGCAAAGGATATAACTATTGATACATCGGATTACTTGTTTTTAAGGAATGTGAAAGATTCTGGGAGTAATTTATTTATTGCTGCGATATATAGAGCATTTGAACTTGTCAAAAGTGGCGGGATTATCTCATATATTATTCCTAAGAATTTTCTACACGTATCGTCATATAGTATATTACGAAAGTTGTTATTGAATGAAAAAACAATAATGTCAATAATAGATATTGGTTCCTATTTTAAGAGTGTTAGAGGTGAACAAATAGTTGTCACCATAAAAAACCAAATCTCTAAAAATAGTAACATAGGGATGTTTAAGTACAACAATGGAGTATTTGTCAAACAATTAGATGTTCCTCAAAGTTTCTACAAAAATGAGATATTATTGTTTGCAAGTATGACAGACTTTGATATTTACAAGAAATTAGAGTCTTCTTACCCGAAATTTAATGATATATGCACAGGATATGTTGGTAGAGGTAGATCTAAGTCCGTATCCGCAGTGACGGGTAAAGAAATCCGAAAATTCTCTTTTAAAAATAAGACTGTACCATCAAAGGGGAATCAAGTATTTATCCAAAATATTTATAGTGCAGAATCAGGTATTATTGCCAGTTTTGCAGGAGATTTGGAAGCATCGGAGACGGTGACAATTTTTACAGATGGAGATGAGAAAATGTGTCGTTATATTCTAGGTATATTACACTCTAGATTATGTAATTATTTTCTATTAAAATTTTGTTATAACAACTCAAGGCTTACAATGCATACAGATGCTAAATATTTAAAAAAGCTACCTTTAGTGATTAATGATGATACATTTGCTAGAACTATAAGTATTGTCAAGTTATTAGAGAAAGTTAAGTATATGAGTGATGAATGGTTTGAAGCACTAGAGGCTTTAAATGATATTATATATACTACATATAATATCTCAGACAAAGAGATTGAATATATTGATATTCAAATTAAAGATATGCAATCAGAAAAATGGGATTATGATAAGCGAAGATAAAAAATGTAATGAACTAACAGGAAAAGAGTGGCTTCAAAACTCTTTTAGCATATGGAGAAATATGAGCAAAACTCCAGAGGAAAAGGAGCTTAAACACCCTGCATCTTATCCTGTAGTTTTATGTGAAAAATTAATAAGGACATTCTCAAAAAAAAGGTGGTGTAATATTAGATCCTTTTAATGGAACAGGCTCTAGTCTTGTAGCCGCACAGAGACTTGAAAGACCTGCGATAGGGATAGATCTATCTAAAGAGTTTTGCGATATTGCCCAAAATAGAATAGGCGACCTCGTAAAAGGCTCGGATACCTCACGCCAAATGAAAAATTCAAACAAATATTAACTATGAATTCAGTTGCATTTGCAGGTTGAATGCAGCACATTCTATAATAAAAAAAACCCTGAAAACCAAAGTCTTCAGGGCTGTGATAACAATTATCAAAAGAAGAAGCTGTAACAAATAGAGGACTTGTTCTCACTTGCTAGTTGCAAATTTCTGTGTCGCAATTATATGATTTTGCATACCATAATTAATGCGATTAATAAAAAACAACCGTACTCAAGCTATAAAAGAATATCTATTCTTTCGGTAATACTAGCTATCAATGCACATAGTGATAGTATAGATAAAACATACCAACCAAATCCTAAAGTTATAGCTATTGTAATTGCACCTAATGCTGAAACTCCTGCACCTATGTAATGCCACATAGTATATTTACTATTTTTAAACTTAGGTACAACACCTACTACTAATAACCCTAAACTAGATGGCAAAAGCTAAGGTGAAGCCTAATGAGGCTAGTAGTGTTGTGAGTGTCATGTTTTTTTATTTATTATTTGTGATCAAATTAGCCCACTCGGCAAAATCTCTGGCAATCTGCTGCTTAATCGCCTGCCTATCCGTGAGAAAGACGATGTAAGCATCAGAGGAGTTCTCGCCAAG
>JAWXTU010000156.1:0-4232 GCA_044433285.1 bacterium
TACTCGGTTCGTCGAGGATATATAATACATTAACTAGTTGACTGCCAATCTGTGTGGCGAGACGAATACGCTGACTCTCTCCGCCAGATAGAGTGGCAGAACTGCGAGAGAGAGATAGGTAACCAAGTCCGACATCGAGTAAAAATTTTAATCTGGTAGAGATCTCTTTTATAATTTCTGAGCCAATTATGCGCGAACGAGAATCCATCTTCTCCTCCACCTTTTGCATAAATTTATGGAGTTCGTCAAGCTGCATCTGACTCAATTCGGCTATGTTTTTGTCGCCAATGGTGTAACTCAGAGCCTCTTGGTGTAGGCGTGTGCCTTTGCACTCTGGGCAGATGGCTGGGGTGTAAAAATTGCCTGCCCATTTTTGTTCTTTTGTGTCGCCATCTTCTTGCTGCATAGAAATATAGCGCACGATACCATCATATTTAACACGATAGTTAGAGTCTTTGCCTATTGCTGAATTTCTTATTACTAGGTCGCTGTCGGAACCGTTTAATATCTCATTTAGTCCCTCAGCTGGTATATCTTTTATCGGTGTCTCGTTTGTAAATCCATATTTCTCGCCAATTGCTGCCAACTGCCAGAATATGGTTGAACTCTTCTCTTTGCCAAGCGGTGAAATCCCCCCCTTGGCAATAGATAAATCCTTGTCAGGTATTATTTTATCTAAATCTATCTTGTTGATATTGCCCAACCCTTTGCATCTGGGACAAGCCCCTTTTGGGGTGTTGAACGAAAAATTGTGCGGTGCTGGTTCGCTGTATGATATACCCGATTCGGCATCCATTAAGTGGCGAGAGAAATATCTAACATCTTGGGTATCACGGTTGATGAGTAGCAACACTCCGTTGCCCATATCCATAGTCTTTTTGATGCTTTTCTTTATTCGCTCCTCATCTTTTTTTAATATTATCAACTTATCCACTACTACTTCGATATCGTGGTTTTGATACCTATCAAGTTTCATATTGTATGTGATTTCCTGCATTTTACCATCTACATTCACATTCATATACCCCTTTTTGCGAATAGACTCGAAGAGCTCTTTGTAGTGCCCTTTGCGGTTTTGCACCAGTGGAGCTAACAGATACACCCCCTTGCAGTCGTACTCCTTTAATATTAGGTCGACAACCTGCTCATCAGTATATTTTACCATCTTTTTACCTGTTTTATAGCTGTGAGCAACACCTGCTCGTGCATATAAAAGGCGTAAGAAGTCGTAAATTTCTGTAACGGTGCCTACCGTAGAACGAGGATTTTTGTTAGTGGTTTTTTGTTCGATGGCAATTACTGGACTCAATCCTGTAATTTGATCCACATCAGGACGATCTATGTTACCCATAAACTGACGTGCATATGCCGAAAAGGTCTCAATGTAACGTCGTTGCCCCTCTGCATATATCGTGTCGAAAGCCAACGACGATTTGCCGCTACCACTTAATCCTGTAATTACGGTCAACGAATTGCGAGGAATGGTTACGTATATATTTTTTAAATTGTGCACTCGTGCACCGCTAATTTCTATATTATTCATATGCTTTGGAAAGTTTTTGGAAGTTCCCTCTAGTGAGTTCCAAAATTTGCTCAATATTTATACTGCAAAGTTACAACTTTTTCTATGAATTGTAGTTATTAATTAGTAAAATTTATGTGTGATGGTTTTGTAGTAGTTGTTTGGTGTGTATTATTAGTGGTTAAATTATACAGTGTTATTGTTTGTTTCTCTTTTCTAAATATATTAAATGTTGGGTTTTGTTTTGTTTTTGGGTGTGGATAATTCGTTGTGTATTAGTATTATAATATCTTTTATGGTGGATTGTAATAAAAAAATACAACTTTTATATTTGTGATGTATTGTGTGTGAAAAAAAATGTGTATATTTGCGGTATTAAAAAGCCAAAATAAATTTATACTAAATTATGGATAACAAAAAGTCTAAATCAGCCAATCTTGAGGACAAAAAATTGACCTTTATATTGATTGGTTTTGTAGTTGTTCTTTCTATATTGTATGTAGCTTTTGAGTGGACTCAAAAAGAGATTACAGTATATGAAATAGAAGATGTAGCAATTGAGCTATTCGAAGAGGAACTTGTAGAACAAACATTCCGCGAAGAGCCTCCACCACCTCCACCACCAGCAGAAGTGCCAACAGTAATTGAGAACATCGTTATCGTGGAAGATGATGTGGAGACAGAAGATATCCAAATTTCTACTGAAGATGACCAAGAGGCAGTGCAACTCGTTGTTGCTCCACCACCTCCACCGGAAGAGGAAGAGTTGGAAGAGATTTTCGAAGTGGTAGAAGAGAAACCTGAATTCCCAGGCGGAGACCAAGCTCTTATGAAATATTTTGCTAATAACGTACGTTACCCTGTTATCGCAGCAGAAAATGGTATTCAAGGTCGTGTTATCTGCCAATTTACAGTTTGGAAAGATGGTTCTATCTCAGATATCAAAGTAGTACGTGGTGTCGATAAATCTCTTGATAGAGAGGCTGTTCGTTTGATTGAGAATATGCCAAAATGGAAACCTGGTAAGCAACGTGGTAAAGCTGTTGCTTGTAAGTTTACCGTTCCAGTACGCTTTAAATTACAATAAAAATTTTTTTTTCAGTATTTAGTTAGGGGAGGCTTGTGATGAGTATCCCCTAATTTTTTATATGAGAGTTTTTATGAGTTCCCTAAACTATTAATCTTATAATTATTATGTCAGAATCACTTTATATCCCAGAAAACTCCTCACGCAGTGAGATATACGAAGCAATTATCCCTCAGATAGAGGCAATTATCTCTAGTGAGAATAATTTAATTGCAAATTTAGCTAATGTCACAGCAATTATTAAAGAGGCATTTAACTTTTTTTGGATAGGGTTTTATCTCGTTGATACCCCAGATGAACTGGTGCTTGGTCCTTTTCAGGGCACACTTGCTTGTACAAGAATAAAGCGCAGTCGCGGTGTGTGCGGTGCCGTTTTTGCCTCTGGAGTTACTGAAATTGTGCCTGATGTAGAGCAGTTTCCAGGACATATCGCCTGCAGCTCTCTATCCAAAAGCGAGATAGTGGTGCCAGTTTTTGGCGCAAATGGCGAGATGATTGCAGTGCTAGATGTTGATAGCGACGAGCTTAATACTTTTGATGAGGTAGATAAGCTCTATTTAGAGAAAATAGCTTTGTTGATTAGTCGTTAAGGGGTCTTATATTAATAAACTAATTTTTTTTGGGGAGTTTTTGAGGTCTACTTAATTGGTCGTTTAGTTAATCCTTAATATTTAGTTTCTGGTTTTCGTTAATAATTAATCTCTAACAATTAATAATTATTTCCGCCCTCTTGCGAGATTAAAAAAAAATATGTATCTTTGCAGCCGATTTGTGTAGCCGCTGATACGGAATAGAGAAACCTATGAATGCTGCACCATTTTATTACTCTAAACAATTAAATGACAATGGATTTAATTAAAATTGCAGAACAAGCTTTTGCAGTAGAGAACAATCACCCAAAATTCAAAAGTGGTGATACAGTTACAATCGACTATCGTATTATCGAGGGTAACAAAGAGCGTGTACAAAAATATCGTGGTGTAGTGATCAAAATTGCTGGTCACGGCGGCGCAAAACGTTTTACTGTACGCAAAATGTCTGATAACGTTGGTGTTGAACGTATTTTTCCGTTAAACTCTCCGTTTATTAACAAAATCGAGGTAAACAAAGTTGGTAAAGTACGTCGTGCGAAACTTTACTACCTACGTAAACTTACAGGTAAAGCTGCTCGTATCGCTGAAAAACGCGTTAGATAAGCTAACCTACACACTTAAAAATTTATTTTGCTCGTTTTGTAAAGTTTCTTTACAAAACGAGTTTTTTTAGCGATATACATAAGTAGTTTGAGAAGATTTGTATATATAAGAATATTTGTGTATTTAAAAATATTTATTTATCTTTGCCAATATTAAGCCCTGCTTTTGCTGAAGTGATATTTGTCTGGTAGGGATGTGGTAATCAATTTATTAGCTTATTAGATATGTGAAGGTATTGACAATTTTTAGATATTATTAAATGAGAAGTTTGTTCTAAAAGTACTGCACTTGTTAATAAGTGCAGTACTTTTAGAACAAATTAAGCCTATGAAAAAAGAGATAAAAGAGCTGTTTTTAGAGCATAATGGTTATTTGACAACCAATCAGATACCCAATAGTGCTATATATATGGCAATTAAACGCCTTG
>JAWXTU010000157.1:0-4215 GCA_044433285.1 bacterium
GCCGCCATATCCATCGCCATATCATTCAATTTATCATACACATCATCAATCATTTTAGCCTGATGATGTTTGACCTCTTTCACCTCAATGCGCACAGAATCTCTCTTCTCATCTTTGAACTTAAAAGGCACCTCCACAATATTACCAATCACCTCGTGGAAATAGAGCTGACGATTATCCTTTTTGCATATCAAATTAGATACCATAGGATAAGAGGCGTAACGACCAGTAGGGAAATCTTTTTTGAATTGCTCTAAAAAGCGATCTACCGAATTTCGGGTAATCTCCTTCTTTTTTCGCTTGCTTATCTTCATCATCACCTCAGTTGCCTCAAGCATAATAGGCTGTTCTTCAAGCTCTACAACTATATTTTTTTGCGATTTAAGCCTCACAAGCGACACCTCTTCGGTTTTATATCCCACGAATGAAAAAACCACATCGCCCCCTCTGTGCGATTGAAAATCAATATCAAACACAAAATTACCATCATTATCAGTTACAGTACCCACACCAGGAGCATCTTTCAGATATATAGATACATACGACATCGGATTACCGTAAATATCTACAACACGCCCAGATATCCCCTCTGCCATTAAAATTAATGGCAGAAACATAAGCAAAATTGTAATTTTCAGAATCTTCATAATATTTCTTGCGAGGGTATTTTAACGATACACTTTCACCGCTCTATCCAAATCGCGTTTATCCTCTTTTTCTTTCAGTGTATTGCGTTTGTCATACGACTTTTTACCTCGAGCCAAAGCAATATCTAACTTAGCTAAGCCCTTATCATCTAGGAACAATCTCAGAGGCACAATCGTGTAACCAGTATCTGTTACAGCTCGTTCGTACTTGCGCAACTCGCGTTTATTAAGCAAAAGTTTCCTATCTCGCTTCACTTCGTGATTGTAATAATACCCCAATCTATACGATGATATTTGCATATTACGCACCCACATCTCTCCTTTTTCAAAGATACAATAAGTATCTACCAGCGTAGCGCGCCCATCTCTAATTGATTTTATTTCAGTACCATACAGCACCATTCCTGCTGTAATACGGTCTGATAATTCATAATCAAAACTAGCACGTTTATTCTTTATCTCTATTTTTTGTCGTTTCATTTTCGTTCTCTCTAACTCACATCTAATTTATGGGATACTCACTTTTTATCCAATTTTATTTAAGGTCACAAAATGTGATCTAACAAATACTCTTTCCTGTAATTACTGTAATTTCCATCAATTATTGTTTTTTCATTTGTTTTATTTTACACGCTACAAAGTTACTAATTTTTTGCCAATATTGCTACTGTTTTTCGGAGAATTTATTTAGACACGACATTTCACAAAATTTATTTGGTTTTATTCGATTAAAAGTCGTACCTTTGCAGCCGATTAACAACCACTGAAACGAGAGAGAAGCCCCATAATAAAAACAGCTATGTTTGAAAATAAAATATCACTAAAAAGCAGAGAGACAATATTTATCATTCTCCTACTTATCATACCATTTTTCTCTCCTGCAATGGCACTATTTTTAGGACTAATAGTGGCATTAACAATCGGCAATCCGTTCAAGGCACACAACAAAATTTTCACTAAAATATTATTACAAGCATCTGTAGTAGGTTTAGGATTTGGCATGAACCTAACTGAGGCACTAGAGGCAGGAAAAAGCGGTATTGTCTTTACTATTTTCTCTATCCTTATAACTATGTCGCTTGGTTTATGGCTTGCAAAACTGCTAAAAATAGGCCGCAACATTGGTATGTTAATATCTGGCGGTACTGCCATTTGTGGAGGTAGCGCAATTGCCGCCCTATCGCCAGTAATCAATGCAAAAGATAGCGATATGACCGTATCGCTTGGCACTATATTTATGCTTAATGCCGCTGCCCTATTTATATTTCCAGTATTGGGCGAATGGTTGGCAATGAACGATACCCAATTTGGATATTGGTGCGCTATTGCAATTCACGACACCTCATCTGTGGTAGGCGCAGCCGCCACTCGCAGCGAAGAGGCACTACAAATTGCCACCACCACAAAACTCATTCGTGCCCTCTGGATTATACCACTTTCCCTCTGTGTTGCCCTATTTTACAACCGCAAAAAAGGCGACAATTCAACTGCTAGCAAAATCTCTATTCCTTGGTTTATATTCCTATATATCGTTGCAATGATTATTGCTACATATATCCCACAAGGGGCAGCAATTTACGCCAAAACAGTGAGCATTGCAAAAATGGGTATGATCTACACTCTATTCTTAATCGGTACAGGGCTATCGTGGGAGAGCATAAAAGAGGTAGGGTTTCGTCCAATTCTTTTAGGTATAATCCTCTGGATTGTTATCTCGGTTCTCTCCGCAGCAGTCATACTCTCAATCGGATTTTAAATTCTTACAAAAAAAACAGAAAATTAAACTATATAAAACCCCGTTGGCTGCACCGCTAATGGGGTTTGCTACTATTTTGATATTAGAAAAAATAGTTGTACCTTTGCATAAAATAATTGTAGCACAAAAACTTGATAATATGAATATAGAATTAACTATCTCTCAGGCTGTTGCAGAAGCTGTAAAATCTCTGTACGATATAAACATTGAAGCAGAAACAGTACAAATACAGAAAACACGCGCCGAATTTGAGGGCGATTTGACTGTAGTAACATTTCCTTACGTAAAACCAGCACGCAAATCACCAGAACAGGTTGGCAACGAAATAGGTAATTACATCTTGGAAAATGCAGGAGATGATGTTGCAAAATTCAATGTAGTAAAAGGCTTTTTGAATATATCACTAAACCAAGATCACTGGGTAGATACCCTCAACAGTATCAATGAAAACGATACTTTTGGATACACAACAGTAACTGACCAATCGCCACTTATGATGGTGGAATATTCATCACCAAACACCAACAAGCCACTACACCTCGGGCATATCCGCAACAACCTATTAGGTTTTTCTATCTCAGAAATAGAGAAGGCGAACGGCTGGAATGTAGTGAAAACCAACATAGTAAACGACCGCGGTATACATATTTGTAAATCGATGCTCGCATGGCAAAAATTTGGCAATGGCGAAACACCAGAGACCAATGGACTAAAAGGCGACCACCTAGTGGGTAAATACTATGTAGAGTTCGACAAGCACTACAAAGCCGAAATAAAAGAGTTGATGGATAACGGCGTAAGCGAAGATGATGCAAAACGCCAAGCACCGCTAATGCAAGAGGCACAAGAGATGCTTGTAAAATGGGAACAAAACGACCCTGACGTACGTGCAATGTGGGAGATGATGAACCAATGGGTATATAGCGGATTTGATGCTACATACAAAAAAATGGGCGTAGATTTCGATAAAATATATTACGAATCAGAGACCTATTTAGAAGGTAAATCGAAAGTAGAAGAGGGGCTAGAAAAGGGCGTTTTCTATCGTCGTGATGACAACTCTGTATGGGCAAATCTTGAGGGTGATGGACTAGACGAGAAGTTGTTACTCCGTGCAGATGGCACTTCGGTATATATGACACAAGATATCGGAACAGCCAAACTGCGTTATCAAGACTACCCTATCAACAAGATGGTATATGTGGTGGGTAACGAACAAAATTACCACTTCCAAGTACTATCGCTTTTGCTCGACAAACTAAATTTTGAGTGGGGCAAAGAGCTTGTTCACTTCTCATACGGAATGGTGGAACTACCAGAGGGCAAGATGAAGAGTCGCGAAGGGACTGTGGTAGATGCAGATGATTTGATGCAAGAGATGATTGACCAAGCCAAAGAGACTACACTCGAACTCGGCAAATTATCAGATTGCAGCGAGGAAGAGATTGATGAAATTTGCCGTATCGTAGGATTAGGTGCTTTGAAATATTTCATCTTAAAGGTTGACCCACGCAAAAATATGACCTTTAACCCAAAAGAGTCTATTGATTTCAACGGTAATACTGGTCCATTCATTCAATACACTCACGCACGTATTAAATCAATTTTGCGCAAAGCAGCCGAACAAGGCGTTGTCATCACTGCCGCTGACAACTCACTAGACATTAGCGACAAAGAACGCAATTTGATACAAACCCTAAACAACTACCCAAATGTAGTGCGCCAAGCAGGTAGCGATTTCTCGCCAGCTCTAATTGCCAACTACGTTTACGATTTAGTAAAAGAGTACAACGGTTTCTATCAATCATCTCC
>JAWXTU010000158.1:0-4107 GCA_044433285.1 bacterium
TTTATTCCATTCAGCAGAGCGAAGGAGAGTTTTTCTCTCTTTCCTCTCTGAAAAAATATTTTATCTCATTCCCTGCAACACTTCAACTCCTCAGTTGCATTTACAAGTTGAATTTAGGAAATGTTTTTTGTCTATAAAAATCAATCACTCCACTCCATTCAACATCTTCGTACATTTCAAGCACCGTCCTAAAACCATCACCATAAATGGGGTCTGGACTTATCTTCATGTTGTTTATCAACACTTTAGACAAAGAACTAGGCATGACCGACAAAACGTGATACGATGCTAGATTACATAACCCTTCACATAGTGGTGGTGGTGGAGCAATTTCATTTTGAACTTGCCATGCGTGAAGAAGCTCGTGGGCTAGAGTGCCTACAAACTCTGCTTTGGGCTGATGCGATAACATATATATAGTGTGTTGCATCTTGCGGCTGCTTCCAAATAGTCCAAATGAATTTGATACTCTAGATTGAGCCAGACCCTTATTTCTTGTATTCACAACACCACCCCTAAGATTTGCCATAAATTCAGCAGTTACAACCTCTACACTAACATCCTCTACATTAAGGTCATCAAAACCGACCCTACGCAAATTTTTGATTGTAAACTCAAACAATGGAGTGATATTATCACTCTTAGTTATAGCATTATTCATACACACTTGACACAATACACGACCATCTGGCAATGAATTGGTTTTGTCCGTAAATCCCGTACAACTAGAGCAAGCCGCAACCTCGCCACTATCAATGTGAGTTGCACATACTTTGTGATCCCAGGAGTCAATATAATAATTGCCAGAGATCGGATTATTGCAGATATGACACTTCATAACTAATATTATTTCTCCATTTCGTCCTCTTGTTCTACCTCCGCTTGTTGCTCTGCCTCCGCTTGTTGCTCTACCTCCGCTTGTTGTTCTCCCTCCTTATTTTCTGCGTAATCACCGCAACCATGTTCTTTATCCCAATCATCAATGTTTCTTTCAATCTCTTCATCAGCTGCTTTATCTTTTCGCTCAGCCTCTTTATACATTGTTGGATTTCCCTTCTCTATGGCTAACTCTTTCTCTCTTTCATAACCCTCTTTGGCGTCATACAATTTAGATTGCTTATCCATAAACTCCTGTACATCTTGCTCTGTTGGTTCTTTCTTTGCCATACTATTCTGTTTTTACTAAAATTAATATTATATTCTTGTTACATTATTACTATACTCTTCATAAAACTCTTTATCCTCATAATACTTAATCTTACCACTGATTATAGGATATGGACATTTAGACATATAAAAGACAAATTGAATATCATACGCATTACCCGTTGTCACTTCAAAAGGGGTGATAAGTGCAGCTGTCTTTTTTGCTAAGTTCTTGCCTGTTGTATCTGAATACCCAATTTGAATAGCTCTTGAAAAATTATAGCTATCCGTATAATTAGTTGAGGTAGACGTTGATGTTGAACTACCCCCACTTGATGTGTAATTGAAGCCCTGATAAGAGTACCCTGTATTTTCACCCGTTGTATCTGAAGTACCTTTTGAATATTGCTCGCCTCGTGTTTCGGTGTCTGTTTGACCTGTAGAATGAGTTACGCTAGAGTTATAAGACTCTTCGTATATTGTAGTCATTCCAGCAAGTTTAGAGACATATTCAGATGTTTCTGCATCATTAACACCAAAGAATTGCTGCACTTCGCAGTTACCTAATATAGTTTGCCAACTCTTTTCATAATACTCTTTTATTTGCGATAGATTTTGCCATATAGTCCATACAACTACCCCCTTACCTCTATATATGGTCAGAAGGTTAGGCAAATATTGCAATGTTCCCAACTGCGCAATCTCATCCAGCAAGAATAAGATTTTATCTTTAGGCTGCTCATTTTGGGCTGCACCCATCATACATGATGTTACAATCAATCTAATAAGTGGCTTGTAGTAATTCGCATTGAATGTCAGCTTGTTCATATCCAATATCAAAAACATAGACATCGGATTTGATTTCATTGATAGAATATCTACATTTGATTCAAGCAAAGAACTTTGCACTTGTGTACTCATTAAAAACGAAGTTGCATTTTGCGCAAATTGATAAACATCATTAGCTCCCCTATTCTTTGTCGCTATAATATCGTCAAGCCAATATGAAAATTCTCTCACAACGGGGTGTACCGTCTCTTTTTTACATGCGTTTTTTAGTACTGCAGCAAGAAAAGTTTTGTCTACGGTTAAGAATCTTCTAAGTTCAACAATATTTCGATGCTCATCTCCCTTTTTGAAATGGGTGCAAATAAACACAATTAAGCGAGTCACCAATAGCTCTGCTCCATCATAAAAGAATGAATCCTTATCACTCTCTCTCATAATCAAACAAGAGGCAATCATATTGGCCTTATCAATAATATCAACATCATCTTGCCCTATCATATCAAATGGGTTGATAGTGGCTTTTACACCTCCCGTATAAGCCGAGCCGCTACTCTTCTTTGCATATTCGTTTATTATATCCCATGGGTCGAAATAAAATATTCTATTGCCGAGTTTAGCTCTCTGCTTGGCTGTCACCAAATAATTTTCGCCCTTCGGATCCAAAACAACTGCGGAGCCTTTATGGCGAAGAAGATTAGGTATAACAACACCAACACCTTTTCCACTTCCCGTTGATGCTATCGTCATTATATGACTTCCATATTGCCCTGTATACAAATGAGAACCATACCCCATTTTACCAATCAAGAAGCCTCTATTTTCGAGCATATTTGCCCTCTCTATATCTCGAAGCTGCGCCCATCTCTGTTTACCCCCGTGCATCTTTTCGCTATCTGGCAAATAATCGGCTGGAGGGGGTGCAATCTTTTTCATACCCTCCAATAGCAATGGAACGTTATCCTCTACATCAAAAGCCTCGCTAACCGACAACGCCGTTTTGCCAGCATACTCATTTATCTCTTGTTTGTGCAACAAATGATCTACCGACCTAAAATATTCATAAACATCGTAATGATCAATACCTTGAATGCTACGAGTGGTATTTATAACCAACTCATTAGATTCATCAAAAGACAACAGAGCATCTGGCTCTGTTGATTTTGTGACAGCTTTTGACGATGGACGATGTTTTATTGGATTTTCAGATTTAGCCGAAATATTAACTGTTTCGCTTGATTCGTCTACGCTTAATGTATAGTTGATTCCAGTTTTTGAATATTTCCAAACATTACCATTTCTAACCAATCTATCGACACCAGCAAATGCCAGCACTTCGGATATAAACAGACTCCACCCAGAATTAGTTTTCAACAAGTCTGCTAATTCTGATTTACTTACAGCATATTTGATCTTACTAATTACAGATAATACATTTGTATATTTCTCCTTTCTAAAAACAAATTCTGGATTATTTACACACTCTATATCTTGCTCAATATCCTTTTTTGAAGATGATAATTGCGTATCTAACTGCCTACAATAACGAAGTTGAGTGTCATACGTCTCTTTATCACTTCTGGTGATATTTTGAAGTTTTGACACCTGCTCAGTTAAATAAAGCATTTCATCATTCAATGTAATCGCCTCACGAATTTCATCAGCTATAGCGTACATCGACTTTATGCTTGACGTCGTAGCTCGCTCACTGAAAAACCCAGACACCAAGCCACATACCCATTGTACAACAAGGATAAAGATTTTGAATACCCAAGAAAAAACTACGAATAATATATTTATAAATATCCCAAATAACTCTCCAACCATAATACTAAAATATTCTACTTAAGACTATCAATCTGTTTCTATTTTCCCCACTCCCACTCTTAATGGGTGTATTAAGACCCAAAGTTAATGAAAAATCTTTGATAAAGTGCAACAAAACATCTTTTTTGCAAAAAAAATTACACTAAATAAAATATATATTTAAATTATCATAAGATTACCCACACACAACATACAAACATACAGTGAGTTATATTTGCATTCTCATCTCCCAAAAAGAGCCAATAATTTACTGCTGAATTCAACCTGCAAATGCAACTGAATTCATATTTATAATTTGTTTAAATTTTTCATTTGGTGTGAGGTATCCGAGTCTTTTACGAGGACGAT
>JAWXTU010000159.1:0-4071 GCA_044433285.1 bacterium
GAGGGCACTGGTGTCCAGAGTGTTTACCTACTCCGTGGAATTATGATGAGATAGCCAAAAATAATCCATTCGTTGCTCAAATATGGACACCGTTGCACGGCAGCGAAGAGAGTAACTACTACGGTGAAGATATCTTCAAAGGGTGGGAATAAAAAGTATAAATAGCAAAATTATGAAGAAATATATATTACCACTTCTCTTTTTTATAATTGCACAGTATGTGTGTGCACAAGAGGCTACAGAACGAATTGTGCCAATTAAATTTGGCAGTATGGAGCATTGGACTGTGCGATATATAAAAGAGAGCAAATTATTAGGCGGAGATACAAAAACATTATACATACTTGCTCCAACAGATACAATCAGTGAAAATGAACCATTTGATTTCAAACGAAAAACAGTATGGGGAATATCAAACGCATATGCCAATATTATGGGTATTGCCAAAGCATCACTTAGTACACAACCCGAAAAACGAGGTAACGGCTGGTGCGCCCGACTAGATACTAAACTTGAAACAGTTAAAGTACTTGGTGTGATAGATATAGAGGTGTGTGTAGCTGGGGCTCTATTTCTAGGGTCAGTAATAGAACCTGTTAAGTCAATCAACGATCCCTATTCAGTTATCAACGTCGGGGTACCGTTCACAGGCAAACCAACAGCCCTTATGCTTGATATAAAAACACGCGTTAATACAGAGTGTAAGGTGGTTAAAGCACTCGGAATGGGTAAATCTTATATCGATGGGCACGACGAACCAGAAGTATATGTATTTCTCCAACGCCGCTGGGAAGATGAAAAGGGCAACGTCTATTCACGTCGCATCGCCACAGCTTATGAACGTTTCCCTACCACAATATCTTCGTGGAAGAATAAATATCGTATCCCCCTCACATATGGCGACATTACTGGTCAACCATTCTACAAGAGTTATATGGGGTTAGATAGAGGCGATAAAAACTTCAAAGTGCTCAACTCCAAAGGTAAAATGGTACAACTCCAAGAAGTGGAGTGGGGTGATGGCGATGATACCCCAACCCACGTTATCGTAATGGTGGCAGCAGGTTGCTACCCAGCATTTTACGGCTCACCAGGCAACGCCATTTGGGTTGATAATATCAGTTGGGTGTATTAAGGGGACTTTTAAAAATTCCCCGAAGAAAAGAGGGTTTACCCTCTATAAAAACATTACGAAATAGATAGGGAGATATAAAATATTTCCCTCTTTTTTTATCTCTCGTTCATTACTCAATACACAAGCCATTTTTATTTGATATTCTGCATTTTTAGCAAAATTCGACAAAGCTCTGTGCGTCGAGTAATCTTTACCCGATTTCACCTCTATAGGCATAACCGACAGCAGATCGTAGTTATCTATGATATAGTCAATTTCGCCCTTACTTTTATTATCGTAGTAGTGTAGCTTATGCCCGTGTGCTGTTAGTTCAGATGCTACTACCGACTCATAAACTGAACCCAGATTTATGCAATTCTCATCATTCAGAATAGCCATTATGTTATTCCTATACAGTAAGTTAGTCAAAAGCCCCACATCATTTAGGTATAATTTCAATAGGTTTTTACCGCTCGACTCAATCAAAGGGAATTTCGGATTTGATATAGCCTTCACTTCTAGTGCAATACCTGCATTAATTAGATAATCAAATTCATCGTTATAATCGCTAGTGCGACTTTTTTTCTCTTCTATATCCTTTATAATAACTCGTTTTTTTGTCTTCTCCAGATTAGATGGAATCATATCATAAATTCGTTTAATCTTTAATTTATGCTCCTTATCATACTTCGCAGCATCTAGACCGTAGAAGTTGTGTATATCATTCTGAATTTGTCGTACCCTAACAATATTTTGCGATGCAATATACTCATTCACAGCATCTGGCAGTCCGCCCACTAGCAGATATTTTCTAAATAGGTCTAATAGTTTATTATGTATATTTTCGTCTAAACTTTCGCACGCCTCAAATTTTTCACGTATAGTTTCAATAGCAAATGAGCCAAATCTATTTGCAATTAAAAACTCTTCAAAATCTAGTGCATACATATGTTTTATCTCTATACTCCCAATCGGTATAGATGTAGTTTGCGCCAAAGTAACACCTAGTAGAGAGCCACTAGCAATAAAATTAAATCTATTGTCGGACTTTAAAAACTTCAATAGAGTGAGTAGTTGAGGATACTCTTGTATCTCATCAAGAAATATTAAAGTATTCTCTTGTGTATCCAATTTATCACCAGCCACGATGCTCAATTGTAGATAAAAATCTTCTACACTTTTTATATTACTAAATATTCTGGCACCTACCACATCTTCTAGTAGATTTATTTCTACAAAATTAGTAAATAATCTCGACCCAGTATGTCTGATAATGTAAGACTTACCAATCTGACGTGCCCCGTCGATAATCAGCACTTTTTCTTGGTTCGAGAGAAAGTGGTTTTCAATGTAAGATTCAATTTTTCTGTATAGCATACACTTTTCCTATTTATTTGACCCTGCAAAATTACACTTTTCCTATGAATTATGCAAGTAAAAAATGCACTTTTCCTATTTTTGTTATTAAACATAGATTTTAGGTGTGATATTTTATGTTTTAAAAGCATAAAAATACCTTGCGATTTACTTGCAATTTACGTAAAAATTACCTATCTTTGCAACTGATAACAATACATTACATGGACAATAACATTAACACATTAATCATTCAATTCACAAATGAATTGAGTGCATCAGAAATCACAGGATTTAGGGGAGCCGTGGTAGCTGCATTGGGAGGAAAAGATGTAGATCTGCTTTTCCACAATCATAAAGAAGAAGGATTGCGTTACTCCTATCCACTTATACAGTACAAACGTATTCACCGTAGGGCAGCCATTGTTTGCATTAAGCAGGGTGTTGAGTCTATTGGTGATTTTTTTTCGAACGGAAAATTTGATTTTACTATTCGCGATAAAGAGTACAAAATGGATATTGAATGCGTTCGTCCAACCAGAACAGCTGTACAACTGTGGGATACCAGTTTTAAGTATCGTATACGCAAGTGGTTACCATTAAATTCAAAAAATTACGCCGAATTTATAAAATTAGAAGGTATAAATGAGAGGATATCTTTTTTAGAAAAAATATTGATAGGTAATTTACTCTCTTTTACTAAAGGTGTAGATATTCGATTAGAGCAAGAACTTAAGTGTAAATTAACCAGTTTAAGTGAGCCAACAATTGTGCGCAATAAGAAAGTAAAACTTATGTCGTACGATATAGAATTTATGTCCAATCTTTCGATACCAGAGTTTATTGGAATTGGAAAAAATGCCAGTGTTGGTTACGGAATAATCACAAAGATAAGAGAAAATAATAATATAAAAACAGTATAAAGTTATGGAGAAAAACACAAAAACAAAGTATTTGTATGGTGCAGCAGTGCAAGGTATTCAGAACTTCATTTTTCAGACAAATAAATTGAAAGAGATTGTTGGTGCAAGTATTATGGTTGATAACATTTGTACAAGACTTTTTCAAGAAGTTTCAGGTGAAACGTATGGAAATAATGATAATGCAATTTTGCAAGCAGCAGGTAATATAAAACATATTTTCAGTGATAGGCAAAAGTGTGAAAATACAGTACGTCAATTTCCTAAAGTAGTTATGGAGTATGCACCTGGAATTACATTAAGTCAGGCTGTTGTTGAGTTCAATGATAATGATGATTTTCAAACAGTTGTATTTGAACTTGAACGTAGATTAAAAGAGCAGCGTAATAAACCAACTAATAGTTTGTTAATAGGTCTAAGCGGTATAAAGCGTTCTCAGAGAGGCGGTTTTCCCGCTGTAGTAATAGATGATGATGGGTTGATAGATGAGTGTATAAGAGAGAAAAATATTGCATTTGAAAAAGAGGAACCTAATAAAGAGGAATCGTTAGTTGCTAAATTCTTTGGTGTAGACTTAGAAGAAAGAAAACTATCAAATGACATTCAGAATTTAACCAATAAAAATAGTTGGATTGCTATTATTCATGCAGATGGTAACTCTCTTGGTAAAATAGTACAGAA
>JAWXTU010000160.1:0-4054 GCA_044433285.1 bacterium
ACAAGTGGGGCATCAGAAAGAGTTTGGTTTAGTAGGAAATTATATCAGCAGTAGTAGTGTCGGCTCTAATAATTATGAAGGCACGTATTATGTTCATTCAGACCATGTAGGTTCAGCAGCTTGGATAACCAACCAAAACGGAACCGCAGTACAGCACTTGCAATATATGGCTTGGGGAGAATTGTTTGCCGACCAACGATCAACGGACTACAGCGAACGCTACACATTCTCAGGCAAAGAGAGAGATGCCGAGACAGGATTTTCATACTTTATTGCTCGCTATTATCTATCAGAGTATGGTATTTTTGGTGGAGTCGATCAACTTTCAGATAAGTACTCAAGTATTTCACCATACGCATATTGCGCAAACAATCCAGTGATGTTGGTGGATCCGGATGGAAGGGAAAATGTTATTGCTATAAATAAAAAAGAAAATCCTGGAGTATATAAAGCATCGCAAAATTTCCCTCAAAATAAATCTGTTATACATATATGGGCTCATGGTAATGAGCAAGGTATTGAACTTGCATCTAATATATCTATTAAACGTGATAATGGATCTACTGATGATTATGCTGGCGTGGGAGGTTTATTAAAAAATAATATAGACATAAAAACTTTTCTTGAAACCTATAGTGATGTGTATGTTGATAATAATTTAAAATCAGATGCTCTTTCAGTTATTGTATTACACTCGTGTTCAACAGGTAAAAAGGTAGATGGTATGGCTCCAATTGGACAGCAAATCTCAGAGCTTCAAAATGTATTAGTAGTAGCTCCAAGTGAAAATATCCAGGTTACTAGTGATGGTGTTTATTTGGGACCAGGTGTTATTGGAGTGGATGCAAATGGACATGAATTTCAAAAAGAAAGCCGAGGCTGGAATGTATTTTACAAGGGGCAAAAAGTAGATTCTTTTCAAGGGAAAACACTCCCTATATTTATAAATACTCAGAATTTAAAACAAAAATATGAAAAGATTTACAATGAAAAATATGGGGAATAAAATCATATATCTTATGTGTATAATGTTGCTTATCTGTTCGCAGTTGGCGTTTTGTAATGATATTACGAGGGTGTATAATATTTCACCACCGCGTTACGACAGCAATGTTGCTCAAAAGCGAATTCTAGAGAGTGGCGATGCTGATATGTATTATGATTATACTTTTAATGCAGGAAGCGAAAAGTTTATTTATCATTTATTTATGGCTCATCAATATAATGTTTATGAGGCGTATAATGAAATTTTGTTTTTGTTATCGGGTAGAGGTTTTCCAAGAGGTTTTGAATATTTATCAACATTCAATGTCGATAGTACAACAGTGAAGTTAATAAATTATTATAAGACGAAATGCATAGATGTTAAGCGCAACAATTATAAACGTTATCACAATGAAACATATATTTTCAATCATGCACGATATAAACTTGTCGATGGAAAAGTTTCTGAGAATACAGATAATGTAGCTAGTTACACATTTAGTATGCAACATAAAAAAAATATTTTACCAAAGTATTTTTCTATAGATTCAATATTTAGCAAATCTATGAAGATTGATAATTTAAATAGTGAAGATTCTACTATAATAAGAGACTATGATAAATTGATAAGTGATGAATCGTGTATTGATCTTCTTCTGCTCTCAATGCAGATTGCGAATATATACAATCATGCAAATGCTTGTTATTATGTATATAGGGCAATAACTAAATTTTATATGGAGCATAATAAAGATATAGATAAATCTTTATATAGTTTATCTATGGGATATTTAAATCAAGCAGCACTTTTGGGTTCTGCTATATCACAAGAGGAGTTAGGGGAATTATCTAGTGGCGGTAGTTCTATTACATTATCAAATACTTGCCTCTCTTATGGATATCCTATAGATTTTAGTGAGGCCGATTATACTGACGGAATAAGAGCTATTAAAAGCGAAGGGAAATGGGGGTATATAAATAGTAAAGGAGATATGATAACCTCATTTAAATATGACAAAGCAAGAGAATTTTACAAAGGATTGGCTCTAGTAAAAAATGAAGATAATTGGATGTTCATTGACACTATTGGACGTATTCTGATTCCCGTAAAAGTGGATTACCCAAGGGTATATGAGGGAGAAAAAATAATATGGAGTCGATCCATTCTACCTAAGGGCTTTTATGATTATTCTAAATATGATGAGGTGTATAATTATCGTAGTATATATCCTTATGTGATAGCAAGACGAGATAGTGCCTGGTATTTTGTAGATTATAATGGAGAGGAGTTAAAAGGAGTGGAATTTGAAACGCAATTTGAATATAATAATCTTCAAGATACACTGTTCAACGACTATTATTATAAGTGGGTTATATATGATACAACAGAAATAGTGAAAGCCCCAATAATGCCAATGGATTTAGAGGATATGGAAGATGTTATAAGAACACGAGCAGATTTTGTATTGCCTACATTTGATGATGAAAAAGAATATTCAGAAGGACTAAAAGCGGTAAAATATAAAGGATGGTGGGGATTTATAGATAAAGTAGGAAAGGTTATAATACCATTTATGTATGAGAGTGTTTCTTCTTTTTCGGATGGTTTGGCTGCGGTATGTCTCAATGACAGATGGGGATATATTGATAAAGATGGAAAAACTATCATAAATATGTGTTATGATTTTTCATTAGATTCTGATTTTTTGGATGGTCTAGTGGCAGTACGCCAAGGTGATAAATATGGATATATTGATAAAAAAGGCAATGAAATAATTCCTTTTATATATGATTATGCATCTGAGTTTTCTTGCGGTTTAGCTGCTGTTTGTAAAGAAAGCAAGTGGGGCTATATTGATGTATTGGGTGCAGAGATAATACCATTGCAATATAATGATGTTATGGCATTTTCGGAAGGTTTAGCTGCTGTTAAAAAAGATAGGCTGTGGGCTTACATTAATACTAATGGAGAATATATTACGCACTATTTATATACATATCCAGGAAAATTTTCTGAGGGTTTGTGTGCAGTAAATAATGGAGATAGTTGTGGATATATAGATACAGTAGGTGTAACTGTAGTCCCTTTTAAATACTACGCAGCAGGTGATTTTTATAGAGGTGTAGCTCCAGTGTATATCGCACGACATCAATCTGGTATTTTTATTAATAATAAAGGTGAGACTGTTGTTAGCGTAGAGAATATAATTCTTTATAATTTTCACAAAGGGATAGCATCAAATACAAGAAATGTTAGTGAAGAAGAGTGTGGTGCTTATTATTTTTATGAACCCTCTTTTCGTGTTTATATGAACTATTTGGGTGAAGTATATGAAAGTAAGCAGGAGTGTATAGATAATACCTATTATCTATTTGAGCAAGAATATATAGAGATAGAATTGGCGAAATGGAGACACACGATGAGTTTAGTAGATTCGGATATTGAGGAAGAGCAAACTAATACATTATCTGAAGAGGAAAAGATTACAGAATTAAAGATGGAGGCGGAACAGAAGTTTATAAAAGCAGCTAGAATTAATAAATTATGATTTGCCAGATAGTTTGGAAACATATGTATTTGGAGAAGATTATCTGAAAATAAAACACCCATATTTAAGGACAATTATTTCCAGTTCAGGTTTTGTGCCAAAAACAAGCAGGTTGACACAAGTGGGGCATCAGAAAGAGTTTGGTTTAGTAGGAAACTATATCAGCAGCAGTAGTATAGGGGATAATAATTATGAAGGCACGTATTATGTTCATTCAGATCATATAGGTTCAGCAGCTTGGATAACCAATCAAAACGGAACCGCGGTACAGCACTTGCAATATATGGCTTGGGGAGAATTGTTTGCCGACCAACGATCAACGGATTATAGCACACGTTATACATTCTCGGGCAAGGAGAGAGATGCCGAGACAGGATATTCATACTTCGGTTTCCGATATTATCTAGTCGACCCTTAAAAATAAGAAAATACGATTAGTATTTTTAAAGTTTACAATTTATCCGATAGCAAAATTCTTGTTGTCGGATATTTTCGTCAAAAAAGGTATAATAAACACCCTG
>JAWXTU010000161.1:0-4014 GCA_044433285.1 bacterium
CTGCTTAAGCACGGATTTAAATATAAATATTAATTTAAAAATAACATTAACTAGCACAGAATAAGTAATATCTGTCTTATTTTATAAGAAATGTTGTCTAAACTAGGGGCAGTACTTTACCTCGATATAAAAGATGGCGCAACGGTAAAGGGGATAAACTTTGTTGATTTGCAGCGAGTTGGCGACCCAGTGGAGCTTGGCAAACGATATAGCGACGAGGGGGCAGATGAGCTTGTGTATCTGGATATTAGCGCAACAAGTGAGGGACGATCGACGTTTCTTGATCTGGTGCGACGTGTGGCAGAGAATATCAACATACCGTTTACGGTGGGTGGTGGTATATCTAGCATCGAAGATGTGGAGCGACTGTTTAAGGCTGGTGCCGACAAGGTGAGCATAAATAGTGCTGCCGTGTTTCGTCCGCAGTTAATATCAGAGATTGCACAACGATATGGTAATCAAGCTGTAGTGGTGGCAATTGATGCCCGAATGGAGGAGGACGGCACTTGGCGAGTAACCACACACGGTGGCAAACGCGACAGCGAAAGGGAGCTATTTAGTTGGGCACTAGAGGCGCAAAAAATGGGTGCTGGCGAGATTTTGTTTACCTCGATGAACCACGATGGCACAAAGGGTGGATATGCTTGTGATGTGTACAGAAAATTGTCGGAGAGCCTCTCAATACCGATTATTGCATCGGGCGGTGCTGGCACGATGGAGCATATCGATGATGTATTGCGCCCGCACGTGGCAGATGCGGCTCTGGCAGCCTCTATATTCCACTACAACGAGATATCTATCAGCGAATTAAAAGATTATTTATATAACAACAATATTAAGGTAAGAAGAAATGGAAAAGATTAATTTTAATAAAAATGGCGACGGGCTAGTGCCTGTAATTATCCAAAATGATGCAACTCTAAAGGTGTTAATGCTTGGATATATGAATGAGGAGGCGTACGAAAAGAGCAAAAAAGAGGGTCGTGTAACTTTTTTTAGCCGTACGAAACAACGACTATGGACTAAAGGCGAGACCTCTGGCAATTTCCTAGATATCGTGAGTATGGAGATTGATTGCGACAATGATACTATTCTTATAAGGGTAACGCCTAAGGGTGCTGTGTGCCACACTGGTACTGTGAGCTGTTTCAACGACAATAAAACTGAGGGTTTTATCAGATATCTCGATGAGTTTATCAAAATCCGTCGCGCTGAAATGCCAGAGGGGTCGTACACGACTCACCTCTTTAATAAGGGAGTAAATAAACTAGCTCAAAAAGTGGGTGAAGAGGCTGTGGAGACTGTGATTGAGGCAATCGACAACAACAACGAACGCCTACTGTACGAAGCATCAGATTTGGTATATCACCTAATCGTTTTGCTACGATACAAAGGGTTTGGTATTGCCGACATCGAGAAAGAACTCGCCTCACGCCACAAATAATCTGTCAAATAACCATCAAATAAGATATTGTTGATTATCAGTGGGTTAATTTTTCAAAAGGCGATTTTGTCAAATAACCATCAAATAAGATTTCGTTGGTGGTGGGGTTTATCTCAGAATTAGAGGCGGTAGTTATAAAATCATATAGGGGACATCTAAAAACTCCCCGATTAAAAAATTAAATTAATAATATGAGACTCTAAACAGTTCTTTTGCAATATTTTTGATCCTTATTAGCCTATTTTACCTCTTATATCACTCATTTAGCCCGCTAAACTCGCGATATGCTAGTCAAAATAGTTCTAATAATTTTTCAAAAATTTCTACAAAGCAGTTTATAGAAGTCCCCTATACAAAAAGAGTGCAACATTGCGGTTGCACTCTTTTTTTTATCCATTTGCTATTTCTAAATTCTTTATTAAAATACGGAAATACGGACATTTACCTTTAACTGATAAATCTTTGTTATCATTCCCTTTTCTAAATTTTATTATTTTAAATTGTTCTGGATTATATTTATGTAAAAACGTGATAGGCACCCCAATATGACCTGCATAATCAACAGGAATATCTTTAGTTCTACTAACATTAATCCCATCATAATTATCGTATTTTGGGTAAGTCTCCTTATCTTCAAAAAAACTCTTAGTAAGAACTATTTTTTCATGTCTTCTGCAAATATCCAAATTAGTCAACCAAAGACAGTTATTAGGGGAAACAATCTTATTACCATTATGATCAATTTTAGTTTCTGTACCATATAATTCATAATGATCAGGCACTATAAATCCAGAAATTCCTCGTCCAAGATTGACACCTAACCACACCTTATCTACCTGAATAAGATTAAATATCTCTTTATAAGTAATGGCATTTATATTACCTATAATTAAAAACTTTTTATCATAATTGATTAATTGTGCTACATACTCACGAAACAAAGAAAATGGAGGGTTAGTAACAACAATATCAGACTCTTGCAATAACTTAATGCTTTCACTACTTCTAAAATCCCCATCTCCTTCAAAATGGGTGATTTTTGTAAAATCTACCCCTTTTTCTCTCCCTGTGTATTCGAAAAAGAAGCCATTTTCTATTTCGGATGTACTAAATATATCATTCTCCTTTTTCCTATAACAAGCCGTGATTAATTTTTTAATCCTTAACCTCTCAAAATTTGCTACGAAATAATTAAAAAAATTACTTACTCGCGGATCATCACAGTTACAAAAGATTACTTTATTTCTAAAGTGATCTTGATAATGCTTCAACTCATTCTCTATATCAATAAGTTGTGTGTAAAATTCATCATTTTTATTTCTCTTGGCTTTTGCAAGTAATGTATGATCGACTTTTCTTCCCATAAGCAATTACTTAGTTAATTGATTAAAAATATCACTGCCCAATATTTGAAGCGAAGTTTTAGCGATATCCAACATAACGTTGAAAATCTCCTTTGTATCCCACTTTTCTCCATCACCCTGCGCATATATTGAAGCTGCTTGTAACATAATCGTTTTATCATTATGACTCACAAATTTATTCTTACATAAATTTGTATTGATTGGCATACCATAATTAGCTGCGGTTAGTCTATCAAGACGATTCAACGCCCCCGAATCATACTCTAATGTTACAACTCTTCCATCAGGTCTGGCAACCTGGATGGTTTTAGTAAGAAAATTAGATCCCTCTAAAAATAAAACATAGGGAAAATACGATTCAGACAACATTAAATTTGATATCTCGGATATATTCTTGTGAGATCTCTCTATGGCATTTCCAGCAGACATCAAATCTTTATCATTATCAGTACCAACTAATTTACCTTGCCTAATATTGTCTATATCATTTCCTTGATGTTTTGCCTCCGATACCAATATAATTCTCCAATTATTGTTATCGTCTTTTACCTCAATAACTCCCCCATCTGGCATAATACTAGAGTTTGATATAAAAAGTGTTTGTCCTAATTCAGAATCTATCTTTTGCAATGCCTCATTAATTTCCTCTTTTTTGATACTTGTCCTATGCTGAAAAGAGAGCTGAGGGTACTCATTCTGAAGAGAAGCTATCACATCTAACGAAATTTTAGCGATAGATGTATCATGTAATTTAGCTTCACTACCGAATATACCTACCACACCTTGCGATTTTTTGTGCTGTGCTGTTAATCTGCTTGATTGTACTTTTTTCGACATATTTAGCTACCAATACGGTATTTTACAAATAATTATTGTTGAATTTAGTCTAGGGGGACTTCTAAAAACTGCTTTATGATATTGAGGACAAAGGTACAATTTTTTTTTCACCTTACAAAATAACTATTCACAAAATATAATGAAATAAATTAAGAACACCATATTCCAAATCTATCAAATAACCATCAAATAACCATCAAATAAGATATTGCTGATTATCAGTGGGTTAATTTTCCAAAGGGCGATTTTGTCAAATAACCATCAAATAAGATATTGTTGATTATCAGTGGGTTAATTTTTCAAAAGGCGATTTTGTCAAATAACCATCAAATAAGATTTCGTTGGTGGTGGGGTTTATCTCAGAATTAG
>JAWXTU010000162.1:0-3977 GCA_044433285.1 bacterium
AAAACTTCTGCCTGATAAATGGGGCATAGAAGATGTTCAGTAAACAAAAACCTTGAAAAGTTCTCAATACTTCTCAAGGTTTTTATTTGCCAGACTATATGGTATCGCGGAGACGTTTACCTTCAACGCTCTAATATACCTACTTTTAGGTATTGCCCATCGTTCAAAATGCCCGTACCTTTGCACTCGGAATTTAAAACAAATAAACAACATAAAAACGATGAAAAAAAATTGGTTAATTAAAATGAGCTACGTATTAGCTCTTATTGTATTGAGTGTGAACTTTACCTCTTGTGATGACACAAATACTCCTGATAATGGAGATGGATCTGGAGGAACTGAAAATGAAAACGGATTGCTAAGCAACGTGGCAGAGGCTCTAAATTATAACGAATGGGCTTATGTCGATTTTGCCACAAACACTACTAAGGTAGTAGAAATTGAAACTCAAGCTAGTGGTGGTTTTGCAGGCACTTACACAACAAATCTTGAAATGATGAGTGGAATGGTTTCTAATGAAGAAGTAACTATCACTATCATTGATGACACATCTGCAAGCGGTATGTCTGCATATATTGAAATTACTGGTATTGATGGTGGTTCATATGGCGACCTGGAATTTTCTACTTATGCAACAGTTGAAAATGATGGTGAAAAATGGATTTTAACTGGTATTGATGGTGAATGCGAAGGTGGCAGTTATACTTGGACTACTACAGATTTTGTTTGCGAGGTAGATATCAACGAAGGTGGTGATTTTACCCTTACAGGAAATGTACAACCAGGAGCAATGCCTATGACAATGGACGTAACTTGCATTGGTCTTGTTGGTCAAAATGCATTATACGTACCATCAGTAGACGAAACTTCATTCGACTGGGATATCGCATTTCATAAATATGATGTAAGAACTAACGGTTGCGAAGTGGTAAAAACTTCATTTACTAATTTAGAGGATGTAACTTCTATTCCAACTTCAGGATTTGAAGCTGATACAGAAGATTTAAAAGTTATTGTTGATATGTCTGGAATGATGTCTGGAGTTATCGGATACCACTACTGCTCTCTAAATGCTACACTTTGCGACTGGATTACAGCAACAGCAACTGGTACAATGCCTCCATACACTTACGAGCTTAATAATGAAGTATATGTAATTAAAAACGCTGCTGGTAAATATTATAAGGTGAAATTCACTGATATGACAAATGACACTGACGAAGCAGTTTGTGCAGCATACACATTTGAAGAAATTACTGAATAATATACATATTCGACATAACAATTAATTATTTAATATTTAATATATAACTATGATAAGATTAGTTTTATTAACGTTAATTAGTTTAATCACTTTTACCGCACAAGCAGAGTCTGCAAGTGCGGTAAAATATTATAAGGGCGTTATAGTTGATGATAAAACAGGTGAAACTATTGCTGGAGCTGCTATTCAGGTAGAGGGTAGCGTAATAGGCTGTTTTAGTGATAAAAATGGAGAATTTAAAATCTCCTTGTCTAAATATAACAATGTTGTTTTAGTAGTAAGTTCATTGGGATATGAAACAGTTACTATATCTGCAACCGATAATGATATGACAATCAAAATGACTGAATCGTTGACAGATATTGATGAAGTTGTAATAACCGGTAGTCGCGCACCACGCCCTCTAAAAGAGGTGCCAGTGCTGACTCGTGTGGTTTCTAGTGCCGACATTGAACGTATCAACCCTATGGATTTTCAATCGCTGATGGAATACGAAATACCTGGATTGCAATTTGGACGTGCTCACGGCTCAAACCTTCCAGAGATTACTTTTCAAGGTGTAACAGGTGAGTATGTGCTATTTCTTATTAACGGAGAACGTATAGCAGGAGAGGGTTCGAGCGATAATATAGATTTTTCTCGTTTAAATGTAGATGATATAGAGCGTGTAGAAATTATTAGAGGTGCAATGAGTACACTATATGGCTCAAGCGCAATGGGTGGAGTGATAAACATTATTACAAAAGATGCAAAACGACCATTTGCTGCTAATATAAGTAGTAGATTAAATAGTTATGGAGGACATAAACACTATGTATCTGCCGAAACAAAACTAAATAAATTTACCTCATACACCTCTGGTGGATACACCACAGAAGATGCCTATTCTGTAACAGATGCAACTGGTGGATCTACTAGTATGTCGGGATATCAAATAAATAATGCAACTCAACGTTTTGGATACTCTATTACAGATAATTTAAAATTAAATGTAAATGGTTCTTATTACCAAAACAACCAATTAGAATACGCCACAACGGGTAAATCTCAAGATGTATTTAGATCATACAGCGGAGGGGCAAATCTTTTGTGGGTAATAAATAAAAACCACAATATAAAAGCCAGTTATCTAAACGATAACTATACAAAACACGAGGAGTATTCTAGTGGTGCAACAGCTAAAAAAGAGTATCACGATATACAACACATTGCCCGTATCGAATACTCTGGTGAGATAGCCGATAAACATACTATTATTGGTGGCGTTGAATTTAACCAAGAGAGTCTACTACATTATCGTATAGATTTAACTGGTAATGACTTTCACACACAACAAAATTATGTTTCATTCGTCCAAGAGGAGTGGAAAATCACAAATAAATTAAATATAGTTGCTGGTGTTAGACTAGATTACAACTCTGACTATGGTGCAAATTTCAGTCCTAAAATCTCAGCTATGTATCGTCTGTACGACTTCAGTTTTCGCGGGGGTTTTGCTATTGGTTTTAGACAACCATCTCTACGAGAGAGGTACGAAGAGTACGATATGGGCGGACTTGGTATGTTTACAATTTACGGCAACGAGGATTTGACTTTTGAACGTTCTAACCAATACTCACTATCTACCGAATACAATAAAAATGGATTTAACATATCTGTATCAGGATATTACAACAAGTTTGACAATAAAATAGCTATGGCATTAATGAATGATGGAACTTCAAATTATCAATACTACAATGCAGAGAATGCATCTACTGGTGGTGTGGATGTTGCTACTCAATATCGATTGAAATTTGGACTCACTCTTAAAGCATCATACTCGTATGTCAATTGTTTTGAGGAGCTAAACGGATACAATGTATCATCTACACGCCCACACTCAGCAAATATTAATGCTCAATATTCATTTAAAATTGGCAAATATATAAATACAAATGTAGCTTTCAACGGAAGATGGGTGTCATCTGTAAATGCGTGGTATGAAGATAGTTCAACAGGCGAAATGACCTATACAACGTACGACTCTCGTACAATCTGCGGAGCAAATATTGGATTTAAATTCCCTCGTGGTATCAACTGTATTTTCCAAGTGGATAACATATTCGATTTCGAAGATGCAAATATATCAAGCGATGCAACACTTATACCCGAACGTGGTATCTCTTGCTCAGGTACAATAAATATAAATGTAGCTGACCTATTTAAACTGAAATAATAGTTTAAAAATTAGGTCTACAAAATAACACTAAAATTATGAATTTCAACAAAAAAAGAATTATTGCTATTTCCATCATAGCTCTTTTCATATTAAGCATCACGTCGATTGCATATTCAAAACTCTTTTCTCCTACAAGAATAGCTACTTTTAATTATCCAGATTTTTCAGTAGAGAAATTTATTCGCTCAAATGACAACCCTTTTGTGAAAATTAAAAGTGTTGAACTAGATAATGCAAAGAGTTTGAAAAAATATGATATGGTGCTTATCCGTATTCATGGTGCAAGTATGGATTCTACCCATCTATTGGCTATCGAAGATGCGATTAAAAGCGGTGTTGCCGTATATGCCACTGAGAGTGATAACGAAAAAATAAATACTCTCTCAGGCAGTGAGATGGATTATGTAAATACTTTATTATCCAATAATTCAGTAAAAAATAATCGTAGTTTTTTTAACTATGTACGTAAGAATATTGACCGTAAAAAAATAG
>JAWXTU010000163.1:0-3973 GCA_044433285.1 bacterium
ATTTCACTTACGAGTTAAGCACGCACAAATTTTCAATCATAACAATGATATTAGCCAATCATAAGAATGTCAATTTCAAACCACTAGAGTCCAATGAAAGAGTAGTTATGCTATGCAAATCACAATCCACCGAGGAATAGACCAAATAGGAGGCTGCATCACCGAAATTGCAACCTCCGAAGCTCACATACTCATAGACTTAGGGCAAAACCTACCCGATAGCAATGGCGAAGTGAACGACCCATTAGCAACCAGAGAGGCTATCGAGAAGCTAACCGAGGGTACAGATGCAATATTCTACACCCACTACCACGGCGATCACGTGGGGCTGATGGAGTATGTGCCAACCGATATTGAGCAGTATATCGGAGAGGTTGCAAAGGAGGTTCTAATCGTCAAGGCAACGTATATCCCAGGGCAAAATCCCGATAGATTACAGAGTCTTAAAACATTCGTCCCTGCGCAGAAAATCACCATCAAAGATATAACCATAACACCATTTTTTGTAAGTCACTCGGCTGCCGATGCCTATATGTTTCTCGTTGAGGTGGAGGGTAAAAAGGTGCTGCACACGGGCGATTTTCGCAGTCACGGATATTTGGGTAAGGGTCTACGTAAATTTGTGCCACACTATATTGGGCAGGTCGATGTGCTAATCACCGAGGGGACTATGCTCTCTCGCTCAACCGAACCAGTCAAGAGCGAATACGACCTACTACAAGATTTGAAAATGCTGATGAAGAGGTATAAATACCTTTTCGTCGTAAGCTCTTCGACCGATATGGATAGGCTTGCTACACTCCACGAAGCCAACCCCAAAGGGCGACTATTCGTGTGCGACCGCTACCAGCGTGACATCTTAGAACTCTTTACCAAGAGTAGTGGAAATTACGCTGACATCTACAAATTTGACAATCTGTCGGTATTCCCCAAAGATGGACTATTGGAGGAGATGCGAGCAAAGGGATTTTGTATGATGGTGCGCCCAAATAGGTATGATGGCAAATACTCTCGTTTCACAGAGATGGCGATAAATAGCCTTCCTCAGAGTGAAACGCTGGCTATATATTCAATGTGGAGTGGCTACCTCGATAGAGCCTCAACACGCAACAACAACCACGTAAATTTCCTGTCAAAATTCACCAACATCAAGCGAGTTCACACCAGTGGTCACGCAACAACGGAGTGCCTTGCCGAGCTATGCACAATGACAAATCCACGACTGGCAATAATTCCAATCCACAGCGAGAAATCGTCAGAGTATGCAAACCTGCCTATCTCGGACGAGCTTAAAAACAAAATCATTTTAAAAGATAAGTTAATGATATAAAACACTTTATGAATAAATTTCTAAAAACAGCAGACACATTTGTCGGGGGCGTACTTCTTGCCCCAATGTATGCCCTCGTTCTTTATTCTCATCGCCATTGTTGGCATTTTCCGCTCCTGTATGGGGTGCGATGAGATTGATATTGATAACTCTATTATGGTTCAAAGGTATATGTACGACCGAGCCAATATCCGAGACTCAACGGGCAATGGCTATGAACTCCTCTGGTTCACCACCAATGCCGTTACAGACAAACGTTATGAGGAGATTAAATCCCGACAACACCTCAGAGACTCTTATGATAGCTTGAAAAGAAGTGCTGCTACGCACTTTCGCCACGACCTAATCAATACAGACATCTACGACTTCGCAAAGTACGCCAAGCAGTTTGATATAGACTCAGCCGACGTGCGATTAGTAAACATATTCGTCTGTGGCAGCGAGTACGAGGAGTTATACCGACAAACTCACCCCAACTATCCAGATGGCACACATTTTATGGACTCCCACCACGACTTAGGCGAGCTATACATCACCGAGAACGACATCTACCCCTACAACCCCGATGCAGGGCGCATCTATCGCTATTGGGGTTGCGAGGCGAAAACCAAAACCGATGAACGACACACCCACATAACAAAATGGGACAGAGAACGAGCCACAAACAGAAAATAATGATTAACTTTGCAGATGACCACTAAGGCTGTGAATTTGTATAGCTACAAATTTTTCACTATCTTTACGAAAAGAATCAATCGCAAAAAAGGAACACAAGTAGATGAAATTTGGATTTAGAAAACCATCTTGGAAGAAAAGCCTTTCAGCAGCTACAAGAGGAACTGTTAATAGAGCTATCAAAAAAGCTATCATACCTGGTTATGGGCAAAAGGGTATGGGTATAGCTAACCCCAAGAAATATCTATATAACCGAGTTTACAGCATAACCACCATAGATACTATAGGGCTACTTACAAACAAGGTCCACCGTAGTAGTAGAGAGTACACAAACTTAAAATATAGCCCAACAAAACCAATTGTTAATTATCATTCAAATCAAAAAGCTCTTGATTTGAGAGAAAAAGGGTTAAAGCAGTGTAAAGTTATTTTTGACCTTAAATCTCACTGCCAAAAGATCTCTTTTAAATCTGAAGCCATCCAAAAATTATATGGACGTGCGAATAAATATATTTCAAGAGGGATAATGTGCGGTGAAGATTTACACCAATATGCTAAATCAGATCTTGAAAAATTAATCGAAACAGCTGCAAAAACAAGTACCATAGACGAATGTAAAATAGCTATATCAATTATAGAACAACTACAAAATGGCGCCAGTTTTGATGATATTATTTCAAATGTTAAAGATGCTTATGCAAAGTTAGAACAAGTACCGAAACCATCTCAAACACAGAAAACGAGATTGAGTGAATTGCCAATAAATCCTAACGGATCACAAGAGGCTGCGGCACAACATAAAATTTTAATGGAATTTGCAGAATACACAAAGGCTGAAAAATATAGTCTCTTTATGCTTGGTGCAAGAATTAAACTATTCGAGTGCTGTGGCAAACGCCGCCCTGATAACGTTAGTCTGTTTGATTTCGCACGATTTAAATTAAGCGAAAAAATGGGAACGGTTAAAAGGGACACAACTAAAGCAGAGTATAACGTGGCTATTCTAATTGTAGATATGTTAGATCAAGGTATTCCAATGGAGCAAATTCATAGTCAATTAAATGAGATTGATAGACTACATCATAAATAAAAACTCCTAAATTAAAATAATATGTTGCGTACAAGCAAAATAACAGCATACGAAATAGAAGTACGAGAGAGTCTACAAGAGCTGTATGATAAATGCAAAATCAACATGATGCATTCGGGAGATTTACTATTATGTGAGCAGAATGGATTCTTATTTAACGGCAAACCTTGCGTTGGACTTGGAGATGAGGGAATTAACAACATAGAAAAAATAAACACAATATCATATAATGGCATCGGAGAGACAACCGATGATGACAATTATTTTCTTAATTGTAGCTCAAATTTTCATACTGGTTCAAATGAACTCTCCAATACTATTAGAAAAGAAAAATCGACCTATCTTGACATCTGGGAAAATACATTTTATTTAAGTAAATTAACTCAAATTGCAAATACCCTTAACGGAGTTGCATACGATTGGAATCTTGATATTAGCCACCTACCTCCTAGTGGTAAAAGTAAACATATAAGGGAACAAATCATACAAAGACTAAATCTGGCACCTAAAATTCAAAGTGTAATTAGATCCTCTTATATCGGACAAATTCGAAATGCAATTGCTCATTCTCAATATAATTGTATTAAAGGAGGCATAATATATAATAATTATAACCGAAATCAATATTCTAAATTGCAGGGGCTATCATTTGAGCAATGGGAAGAGAAATACATTAAAACATACATTGTATTTGTTGGTGTGTTTGGTCTTTTAAAGCAAGTGACAACAGAATATTATTTACCTTTAACATCTAGCACGTTAGGTCATGGTATTCCTATTCGAGTTCCTGATGGCAATGGCGCATTTAAGGAAACTCATTTACTCCCAAGTCAAGATGGATCAATTTGGAGATTTACCAATGTGTTATAATTAAAATA
>JAWXTU010000164.1:0-3928 GCA_044433285.1 bacterium
TATTGCTCCCATAGTTTTTCAAAATCTCTGTAACTTGCCATCTATTCATAATTTTTGGTTCGTTACAAAGGTGGGATATTTTAACTAAATTTCATAGACGCCATTTTTGGGCGTATACTTAACTCTATCAATGCTTCAAGGCAATTTTTTAGATTTTGTGTAAGGATTCCTTCTTTGTCTAAAATAGCAATAGTCTCATATATAGATATAGTTTTAGGATTGCCACATCGATTTGTGTCAACTACTTTTCTTGTTTTATGTTTAGATCCATCTTTTTTAATTGCTGCTTTTAAAGAATAAATTGACCGCACATTATATCTAGATTTTTTAAGAATAGATGCTTTTAGTAGCAATTCCCAAGCATTAATTGCAAGAATAGAAAAAGTTTCTTCTCTATATAAAAAATTAGGTTTGTTATAAATCTCGATGGCAGACAACATACTTTCAACAGATTTATCTAGTAAACTTCTATAGGTCTTATTAGTTTTCATTGTTTATTTATTTTCAATTATCGATTTTTATTTTCTTGTTCTAATACATAAGAAAGCCTAGATTTCATATCTCCCTATTTATATTGTTAGCTAACAAATCAAATCTTATGTTATTATAAATAGTATACTCTTGAATTAATGGTTCCAATTCTTCATAATCATAGTCAAATACTTCATCGTAAGATCATATAAACAACTTGTAATTTGACAGCTTAGATTTTACTACAAAGGAAATTACTGTGTCGCAAATTTCTGCATTGTTTTATCTGAGATCAACTTACTGATGTCGCAGCCTAGATTATTAATGATTATTTCTGCAAAATCTTTCTATTCTCGTAATCCTAAAATTAGCCCCATTAATTCATTCTCTGCCATAGTGTATTAATTGCTATATTAAACCTCGTCTTTTCATCTCAATATAACATTCGTATGTTGCTTGAATATCGTTTATTGCATTATGTTGCCCGTTAAAATATTTATTGAAGATACAAAAGTATAATTCTTTTAATTTAGGATACTTATAATCTCCATTTCTGTTATTTGAAGATAACTTGCAAATATCTTTACCTAATTTCATTGTATCTATAGTCGAACAGTCCTTTTTTTCGAAAAGATGATTTGAGCCTTTTATGCGTAAAATTTCTGCCTTAACAACATTTATGTCAAAGTCTACATTATGCCCAATTACTACATCTGTGTTAGATAATATCAAATCTAAATATCCAATAACATCAACTCTATTTTCTCCATTTTTTGACGCAAATTCTTGAGATATGCCATGAATTTTAGCCGCTTCAGCAGGTATGGTATATCCTTCAGGCTTTACTATAATGTTGCGTTTAGCTAAGGTACCCAGATTTTCATCTTCTAGTATAAATGCAATTTGCACTAAATACGGCCAGTTTTTTAAATCATTGTATGGTGCATTTTCATCTATAGGAAGTCCTGTTGTCTCTATGTCAATGAATAGTTTAATGTTTGTGAAAGGATTCGCTTTAATGTATTCACCACCTTCATTTATGCTTTGATACTCAAAGAATGGCGCTTGATATTCAATATTATCACAATTTAGATCAACACATGTGTAAATGTCGCCAATCGAAAAGTGTAAATCACGAGAGTTTCCTAAATAAACATGATTAAATATATTATTCGTTAAATGCTTTCTATTACATTTCAATATACCATACGATGATATTTTTCTATCTTCAAAAGTATTCGGGACTCCGTAAACCAATATTTGAGATTTACTTCCAACACAAACTCTAATAAATTCATACTCAAAAGGAACAATTATTTGTTTTGGATGATGTTCAAGCAATGGAGTATTCGTAAAAGGACAAAGTTCTGTTTCTTTGTTTTTAGTATAAGATTCAATTATAATTCCCTCTTTTTGTGACACAACATCAAAAACTTCAACCCAATTAGATTTTCTTTCATAATATTGCCGTAAATACCATTGTTTAGGCATTGTATCTGTATTATATGGAGCGCATACACCAAATAACGTTCTGTTGTTTTCATACTTTCGCACCTCAATAAGTTCTTCGTCTATTACCCATATAAGGTCATATGATGTAGATGAAATAAGATATGAAGTCGGATCATTGAAATTAAAAATGCTCCATTTGTCCTCTAAATCTCTACAAATGAAGTACTCTACATTAATAGTATTGTAGCTTAAACTTTCTTTATGAATATTTCTATTGACAATTTCTTGATATACAGAATGTATTTCTTTTTGATAATAATAAGTATGTATTGGATTATTATTATCATAAATAATGAGATTACAATAATTGTCTATTTTTACTATTGCGAAATAGTTTTCAGTACAAGAACCTCTCCCAAACTCTATTACCTTATCACAGTATATTGAAACAAGGTGTTTTAAATTACCAGATTCTAGTTTTATTATGTTATGCTTGCTTCCAATTTGGGCATCATAATAATAAGTTTTATTCCACTCTTCTACGCAACCTGTGTTTATGCGGTAGTGACCGTCACACTCTACTATATTTTTCCATCTCCAAGTTCCATCATATGAAATTATTTCTGTAATATTATCATATCCTACATTCTCCAAGTCATTCCAAAGAAAATATTTACCATTTAATATTTTATAGTATTGGTTAAAACTATTGCATGAAAATTCTCTTGTTATATTCCCTGTTTTATCATATACAGCACAGGCTTTTATCGTCTTACTATCAACTAAAGATAAAGGAGGAAGAAGGTTCCCTTCAACTTCTCTGACAAACACAAAATCGCCAAATGGAGATTCAGTATAATAAAGTGTGTCATTTATACGATCAATAAACTCATTTTCACATAATTCAACTCCGTATAAAGTATAAATATAATCATATTTACAAGGAATTATTTCCTTAAAATCGGTTTCACCCGAGGAAAAATCAGTATCAACAACTCCATATTTACCATTCTTTTTTACGATATAATACGAGATGTAGTCATAATCAGATTCATCCCATATTCGCTCACTATATTTAACCACCTTCTCATAGATAGGACTAATTTTTATCTCTCCAACTTTATTGCACACTCCCCAGTTGTTTCCAATCCTAACAAAAAAATCATATTTATCTTTAGTATATCCAATTTCATCATAAACAAAAGGCAAAATAATCTTATTTTCATAATTTATTATACCGTATTTATCATTATGGCCTATAGCTATCATACACTCCACCCCATAACCAAATTTGATTTTTTTGTACAATAAAGGGATTATGTTCCTTCCATATTTATCAATAACTCCATGTTTTCCGTCTTTTTCTGCTATGAAATATTCATGATTATTATGATGTAATAATTTTATGTTGTATTCTCTAAATTTAATACATTTATAAATATTGTTCTCAAACAATGAATTATCCACATGAATAAACAAAGAAACTCTAATCAAATCTTCTTCTTCGTTTGATTGCATAACATATTCAAGGGAATGAATAATATTCGCACCTATCTTGAATTCTATAATATAAGTGCCCTTCCTTAAATCAAGTCTAAAGATAGAATTAAGCATAGTCTCACCTTTGTACTCATAATCACAATACACTTGACAAGGTAAATCTACTATTATTTTTAATATTGAAGCCATAATTATTTGCTGCTATCGTTTATAAAATATTTACTATTTATGCCCCGTAGATCAGTATTCTGCGAAAGTGTACTCAGCGTCGATTGCTGTACATTTGTGCACCACTTTGAGACAGTTGATGGATCTTTTCTCAACTGCTCTGACAGCCATTTACTTGTCTTCTTCTTCTCTACAAGCACTATTTTTAATCTATTTATATCTTCCATTTGTATCATTGTTCATATTAGTGAATCTCATACAAAGTTAGTGAAAAATATTTGTGTGACCAAAGATTTAACAAGTTATGGAATTTGAATTTAGAATCAATGATATAACT
>JAWXTU010000165.1:0-3869 GCA_044433285.1 bacterium
CGGAGGTGAAGATGATGGAGGTGCAGGAGGTAACTATTCGGGTACAGGAAAGCTCTCGTCAGCAGCACCAAAGCAGGTGATAGTGAATATCACAAACCTTCTCAGCGTAGAGGCGATACAACTTCTCGACTCAGAGGGCGGTCAAAGCCCAAAGATACAAAACCTCAAAGAGCAGATGGCACAGGCTCTTATTGATGTGGTACACGACTTCGATAGCAGCTGGAATGGGTAAGTCTATTAGTATATGTTTATATTATTGTCAATATTTATGTCGGGATCATTATCTTCTACTTGAACCATAGAAATTTTATATGTGTAGTTTGTTTTGTTGCCTCTTTTATCTGTTACTGTAATTGGAATATAGTTGTCTCCAATACCTAAGTCTAATTCGTATGTGAAATGATAAGGACTTTTCTTATCTGATAATTTTATAGTTTTAGTTTCAGGCTTCATTACCCATTTCATATAATCTCTGTGAACCTCTCTTTTTATACTAATACTTTCGATGTCGCCATTCTCGAATAATCCGAACTCAAAATTGGCATGATTTCCTCTGAATGAGTTTGTGGAAATGTAAATCTGCCCTGAGATCTTGGGGTATTTGTTTGGCATAGCAATTCTAATCCCTTTAGAATATAATATCAAATCTTCAAATTGAGCATTTTTTGAGTTTGAAGATAAAAATGCTTCTTCGCTACTATTGTCAGATAATACAGATGGTTTGATATTATCTATTGCTACCATTCCTATCGGAACTATATGTTTCGACCAATCTTTATTTAAGCCAATAAAGAATATTGTCAAATAACCGCCTTTCTCGTTTGCCCTAAAACAACTTACCGAGTTTCTCATATTGGTTTCTCCCATCTCAAAGTCATTTAATGACACCTCTTTTATGAACTCATTTAGCTCCTCTTCTGAATCTGTAGCAAATAGATAATAATAATCTGCCTTAATGTTTGTTGAAAGATTATACCTTATTCCTGCAAAAGATTTAATTATAGGTATATCATCTTCTGTCGTATATATAACATATTCTGAATTATCTAATTGATTTAGTATGCTATTCATATTAATTATTAACGAATCAGAGAATTGAACTCCTTGATCATACAGATAGCTTTTTATATCTTTCGTGTCATTCTGCGATTTGGTATATAATTTAGCAGCTGTCCCAGACTTAATATCTGCATATAACCCCACATCTTGTTTTGTTAAAAATGGAGTTGTATATACCACCGTGTCGAGAAAATTGTTATGCACTCTCCACGCAATTTTGTTTAATTTAGCATATTCATACGCAATAGACATTTTGTTGTGACTTTTATTCAAAATATCAGATGTATTAATAGACTCTTTATTTGCAACTTGTAATGTTACACTATCCTTAATTGAAAATGCCGACATATTGCCGTCATTGAAAACATAACCAATACCCGTTGGTGAGAATTTTCGTTCTATCGTAATGTCTGATTTTTCTGGATTGTTTGTTGATATGACAATGCTATCACCCTCCATAGAAGCCGAATAATCGTAATCTGTGGTTGAGCAAGAGCAGAATATTACTAAACAGCACGTAATTATATATTGTATTTTCATGACTATTGTGAGTATTTATTATTGATGGTCTTTGGTTTAATCGGCTTAGGTTTTGGGGTATTCTGCGGTATACTTTTAGATATATTAAACGCCCCCCTATAATCTTCTTTTTTTACTAAACTCTGAAACATAATAAGTTCATCGTATAACTTTTTACATATTATCTCTGACGATATATAATAAATGCTTTTTACAATATCATCTTTACCATCTTCATTGGTAATAATTCCTTGCAAGGAAGAAATCTCGATATAGTACTTTCTGAGAAAACTATCCTTTGTGAAGTTACAAATCATATCAGAGATCGGAATCTTTATTGTAATGTTCTTGTCTGGGCATCCAGAATAATCTGTTGGTTTATCCGTTTCTTTGTATTTTATTATTAAATAAGGATATTGAAATTGGAGATTATAGTTAGTCTCTATTCTGGAGTAGCTCGCTGAAACATTTGAATTTATATATTTGTACCCTCTATATATTTTGTAGGTGTTAAAATATTCAGATAGAGTATCAAAAGACTCTGCACACGAGTGACTTTCACTCGTGCTAACTTCTACAACTTCAGGTTTGTAATTCTTTTGTATCTCTTTCAGTTCTAGTAAAATTTTATTGGCTAATATCTCTGAATTACATTTCAAATAAAACGATTCTATTATATTTTTCTTAACACCTTGGTTATACGATTGCGCACCTTTGATTGTCATCTCTATGCCTTTTTTGTCATTAATAAAAATAATATTTTTATCGTTATAACAAGCCCCAATTGTGCACTCACTTAGATTAATACTAAAACTTTCCCAATCAATAACTTCTTCCCGAGAACTTTTAAAGCCACAAAAACCAAATTCGAAGTGCAAATTATCTCCACTCTGCCAAGTCTTTATGTTATACACGTTATAAATACAAGAAAAAGATTCAGTTTTATATGTATTAGATACCTTTAAAATTGGTTCATATTCCGTTAATAAATTATTCAATTTCTGCTGAGAATATGCGTAATTTGTAAAGATAAGCAAAGCTATTATCGTAGACAATATTTTATTCATACAAACAAACGGTTTTGATAGATTGAAGATTGATAGATGTATCATCTGTAAATATAAAACCACATACTAATTGAGGTGGATTAGATAACGATGCTAATTGCAAGTTTAATAATACACCTGTAAACTCTGTTCCATCTTTTTTGAGAATATTGAGTGTTAATCCTTTCCATTCATTAAACTCCTCTGTACTTATATTTAGTAATTCTTCAAATGTATATTTCTTTATAGTATTCATAAATCTATAAGTTAAGTTAATACTCGTGCAAACGTAGCATACACCTAGTCAATCACAAAGTTAATATAATTTTTCAAGGTGAGCAATAGTTAAACTTTTTATTTGCAAATCTCTATTCTTACAAAAGAGTATTTATGGGAAGAATATTAAGTATATTAGGCTCTACAGCGGCAAGTGGAGGCATAATTGGAGCAGGTTCGCTCAAAGATTATATTGGAGAAGGGGCTCGTATAGCCTTAGGTATGGGGCTTTCAGAATTAAAAGATGGAGCGGTTCACTATTTCTCGAAAGACAAAGAAATATTAAAACGTGCAGCTATCCAGGCAGCCTCACAGCTTGCTTATGGTGCATTGCGCTCGTACCCACGTTATATGCTCTACTGGGAGCAGAAGCAGCGAGATAAAACTTTGGCTGAGAACTCCGAGACCAGCATAGCCAATAAATCGGGGCAATATTACCAACTTATCTCAGAACAGCAAGCGGTAGCCAAAGTCAAGAACTACACTGATACAATCGTTGGCAATGTGGTATCAGACTATTTGGAGCTATCTATCTCCAGCGATGGTAGCTACTATAACAACGCCAACAGCACAGTCGAGAAGAATACGACTTATGGTTTAGTCACCTTTGTCGATCTACAACCGATGGTGCAAGTGTCAAGCAAGAACAACATTCTCCTCACGCAAGTGCAAGGGCGTGATTACTCTCGCAAAGAGTTCATCTCAGGCGGTGATTATGAAATCACAATTAGCGGTAAGATTACATCTAAATATCCAGATGTCTACCCAGAGGCTGAGGTCTCGAAGTTCCTAAAATTGATGCAGTTTAAGGGGGTGATTGAGTGCGACAATACGATTCTTCGCCAGTTTAAGATTGAGCGACTGATCGTATTGAACTACTCCTTCCCAACCTCATCGTGCAGGAATATTCAACCTTACTCATTGTCGTGTGTCGCTGTTGAGCCATCGGAGAGTGTGGAGCTAATCACA
>JAWXTU010000166.1:0-3859 GCA_044433285.1 bacterium
TCCATGGCTTTTCTAAGCCTAACCCTAAGGCAAAAATATCTGTACTATTCATATTGCAAAGATAGTACTTTTTTTTTAATTACCCACACTAAACATTATAGAGCCAATTAAATTAATAACACGAGACCCAAAACTATTATTTAGCTATATTTTTGAGCCTTGTTAGATTATTTTTTCAGAAAACAGGTTTTCAATACAATAGACGAACCATCGATTTTACAATCTACATACTCAGGTTCATCTGTCAAACGAATTGATTTTACTTTTGTACCACGTTTGATAACCATTGACGACCCTTTAACCTTCAAGTCTTTAATCACTACCACTGCATCACCATCTAGTAGTTCTACGCCGTTGCTATCGTGCGCTACATCGTTTTGCTCATCAGCTTCGCCATCTGGGTGCCACTCATGACTACACTCTGGGCAGACATTCATCATACCGTCGAAATATGGATATTCTCCATCACATTTAGGACAATTCATTATAAGATATTTTATTAAGGGAACTTCTAAAAACTGCTACGCTGAGATTATTTTTCAGTTCACATTTTTATTAGTTGAAATTCAAACAAAAACTTTGATAATGATGCAACTTTATGCTACAACACTACCAAAGTTTTTTTATTACATCACATTTTATTATATACACCTTTATATATAGGGGACTTCTACTGCTCTCTAGCTACTGCCTTTCAGTAGGCTCCCGTAGTGAGATTTTTTTTGTGCATCAGAACCATCATCTATCAGATGCAGTTGCCATTTCCAGATAGATTTCACCGTCTCTTCTATTGTTGATTTTGCTTTCCATTTAAGCACATCGTTAGCCAATTTTGGGTCAGCCCACACCTGCTCGATATCGCCCTCACGTCTGCCAACTATTTCGTGCGGCACTTTCACCTCATTGCAACTTTCAAAAGTATCTATCAACTCCAACACCGACAACCCTTTACCAGTTCCGATATTGAATGTCTCAATACTCTCTACCTTGTTTTCGCCCAAACGCTTTAATGCAGAAACGTGTGCTTTCGCCAAGTCAACTACATTTATATAATCACGAATACATGAGCCATCAGGCGTATTGTAATCATCGCCGAATACTTGTAGTTTTTTGCGTATACCTGCTGCTGTTTGTGCCACATAAGGCAACAAATTATTAGGCACGCCATTAGGCAATTCGCCAATCAATGCAGATGGGTGAGCCCCAATCGGATTAAAATAGCGCAACATTATACTCTTAATATCTTTATTAGCATGCACAGTATCTACAATTACATCTTCGCATATCTGCTTGGTATTGCCATATGGCGATAGAGCTTTTTGACGAGGAGCATCTTCTGTAACTGGCAAAATCTCTGGCTGACCATATACAGTGCACGACGAAGAGAACACTAAATTCTTAACATTATACACCGCCATTAATTCCAGTAGATTAACCAATGACATAAGGTTATTACGATAATATGGCAGCGGTTTTTGAGTAGACTCTCCCACCGCTTTTAGTGCTGCAAAATGTATTACAGTCTTAATATCATCATATTTTCTAAAGAATTTATCCAGCATTACATAATCTGTACAATCTATATTCTCAAATATTGGACGCACACCTGTTATCGTTTCGATACCATTAAGCACATCTAAATTTGAATTACACAAATTATCTACTATAAAAACTTCATATCCTGCCTCTATTAGCTCTACAACTGTATGCGAGCCAATATATCCCATACCTCCTGTAACAAGGACTTTTCCTTTTGAGTTAAACTTATTTATCAATTTCTTTATCTGCTTTTTAGGGTTCATAGTCTTATAAAATTACAAATCAATTTATAATATAAAAAACCAAAAATACACACCAATGCATTTTAGACTGCGAAATTACAAAAAAAAATCGACATAGAGCACCTAAAAAGGAAAATTTTTACATTAAATTTTTCTATTTATCAATTGTAAGCAGATATAAAAATAAAAAAATGAGATAATATTATAAAGTTAATATTAAGATAATCAATATATTTGCAACAAAATACAAAATGACAACTATTTTTTTTGCACCTAAAATATTGCATAATTAAACAAAAAGACGTATCTTTGCAAAGAATTTGTAAGCAAACCTTAAAACACAATATAAAAATCTTACTACTATGAAAAATCAAATCGACAAATTAGACAGAAACATCTTAAGGCTAATTTCTCAAAACGCACGTATCCCATTCTTGGAAGTTGCACGTGAGTGTAATGTATCTGGTGCAGCAATTCATCAACGCGTACAAAAACTTAATGCACTAGGGGTATTAAAAGGTTCTGAATTTATCCTAGATACCTATAAAATTGGGTACCAGACTTGCGCATACATCGGATTACATTTCTCTGATATCGCACATAGCGACGAGGTGATTGAACAATTAAAAGATATTCCAGAAATCGTTGAATGCCATATTACTACTGGCAATTATACAGTTTTTATCAAGGTATATGCAAAAGACAACCGCCACCTACTAGACATCATTATGAATAAGATCTCAAAAATAGAGTATATTGATAATACAGAAACATTTACTATGTCGCTAGAAGAGGTATTTAATCGCCAATTGGCAGTATTCGACAATGATAGTAAAATACAGGATATAGAGGAATAGAGCTATTTTAAACAAATCATACATAATCACCTATAATCCATATCTTAAAGATTAGAATTATAGGTGATTTTTATTACTAATATAACAACATTACTATGGCTTACGAAGAAAAATTTATGAATAGAGCTGCTGAACTTTCTATCACGAGTATAGAGAATGGTGGAGGTCCGTTTGGTGCTGTAATAGTAAAAAATGGAGAGATAATTGCCGAGAGTAGTAACAGTGTGACCAAAGACAACGACCCAACTGCTCATGCTGAGGTGAATACGATTCGCAAAGCATGCAAATTACTAAATACATTCGACCTCTCTGGATGCGAGATATACTCATCATGCGAACCGTGCCCTATGTGCCTTAGCGCAATTTATTGGGCGCATATTGACACTCTATATTTTGGCAATACAAAAATAGATGCTGCCAATATTGGATTTGACGATTCTTTTATTTATAACGAACTCGACCTGCCAATTGAGAAAAGGTCAGTTAAATCTACTCAATGCGGTAGAGAATTAGCCATTAAGGCTTTTGAATTATGGCAAAGCAAAACCGATAAGATAGAATATTAAGCTATTAATTAATAGTTTAGAGTTTATAAAATATATCCGCAAATTTTTATTGAAAAAAATCAATAAAAGTTTGCGGATATTATTTTTTTGTCGTACCTTTGTCGATGTAATGGTTTACCGCTTTGCTGCAAAAGTAAAGATATGGTAACTAAGAGGGAATCAGGTGAAAATCCTGAGCAGTCCCGCTGCTGTAAGTCTCAATTGTGTAATTTTCGCACAATTTACTATGAGTTTACCACTAAAATCGTCGCGCGAACAGTTTCGCCACCAATTTTTGGGAAGGTAAATTTAATGACAAAATTTGTCGTAATAGAGAGACGAGCCAGAAGACCTACCATTGCTATGCAAAATCGCACAACTATTTGCATACGTTGAATCTAGCCCTCGCGGAAAGGAGCTACTACGAAAAATCTTTTTTTATTCTTGTTGTAAAGACTAATTTTTGAAAAGAACATTTGAAAAGAACATTATTTGTTTGTTCGATTAACCGTAAGTAGTATATCTATACACCTCTCCGCCCATAGACAATATATCTTTGGTGGGGCTGTTGTGTGCGGTATACTGTTTTGGATATGTATTATAGAAGTTAGATAAATATATAATTAAGTTGGAAAGCCCTAGCCTGATTGTGAAATTCGGCTAGGGCTAATTTTTG
>JAWXTU010000167.1:0-3839 GCA_044433285.1 bacterium
ATCTTGATAGTTATAAGTATACACTTTTTCTGTATAGATAAGTCCTGATGGGTCCATCATTTTTTGACGAAGCAGATCATTTTTATATAAGAAACAGCAGTTTGAATATTCTGTTTCAAATACTTTGGCATAACCGCCCATTTGAGGATTATGTGTTTCAACTACTTTGGCATAACCATAATTATCACGCTCCATCCTATCGTAATGTGGCGATGAATAGTCGATATCGACAACATATACGCTATCTCCTGAAAGGGTGTTTACATCGGTAGATTTTACTTGTACCATATCCCACTTACGACGTGGTTGTGCTGATGTGTTATCGGATAACTCATAATCTATTTCTATCTTATGTCCTGTCGGGTTGGTTATTGTTTTTAGTCTGTTTACTGCACCTGACTGGTTGTATCTCACTTTTAAGTCATCTCCATCTTTATAAACAAGATCTACATAACCATCGTTATTCATATCAATAAAGGTAGAGGTAGAAGAGCTACTAAATGAGCCGTAATTGCCAGAGATTGTGATAGGAATTTTAAATCCAAAAAAAGTTGCACCAAACGTTACAGAAGCGCTTACCCCGTATTGAGTAGAAACGCCACTTTCGTCGTGCGCTCGTTGTGTTAAATCGCCTATGCTTGCATAGGTGTTATCTCCAACGCCCAATAGTATTTCTATGCCACCCAATAGAGGTGTGTTTATGATATCTAGCTTGCCATCGCCGTTGATATCGACCAGAGTACAGTTACTAGCATCGTAAGAGAGAGATCCGTTTAAACCAAGAGCAAAACTATATTCTGCAATGTTAATAGATGATGTTCCTTCTGAGGCATTAACTGCAACAGTAGCACCACTTCGGCTCACAATCTCGCTTATAGGTGTTGGAGATGAAAAATAGTAACCTTGGTTATACTCGACATTCATATCTGATTTATTTACCCTATCCGGTAAACCATCGCCGTTAATATCTGCATAAGATATTATTTCGCTATTTTGACCTGCAGATGCTCCAAAAGAGCCTTTAAAGAGAGAGGAGCTTTTATTTCCGCGACTGAGAATATAATTAATAGCTGGAGTATAAGGAACATTACTGCCTATATTATATGCAAAAGAGGTCTCATACTCGTGGGTAGAAATTTGTAATTCACCTATTCCGCCCCAAGGATTTGTGTATTGCACAGAGTTAAGACCTATAAAATCTGGATAACCATCGCCATTTATATCGAAGTAATCACTTTGAATTTTACTCCAAGAGTAGGCTCCATTAACTCCTAATGATGTCGACTCTAAACCAATCGCAGCTGTAATCTGCGATGTTGAACGGTGCTTGTTTATAGTTTTTACCACCTCCATCGTTGATGAAGGATTTGGCACCGAATGATCTATATAAACAATCCCTTCAGAGAAATACCCCTCTGGGGTGTTATACTCTATCTGATTGCTCATAGAGGTTTTATCAATACGAGCTGATAATGAAACACTCTCAAATCTGTACTTCTCCATATTTGGGTACATCTGGATCCATTTAGAACTGTTATCTAACGGATTTGACAAATCCATATCAGATAAAAGGGTAGATATAGCAGCTTGAGACAATGTTGTAGAATCTCCACTATTTAATGCAACAGTATCTATTGAAGCCTCAAAGTTACTCAATTTTGCTTCAAGATCACTCTCATCTACATATTGCAGAGCGTTTAATGCCTCTCCGTATGTATACTGCAAAGAGGATAGAGGTATAAGGGTTGAACTTGAACTGTTTTCATACGCAAAATGTCCCCAACCTCTATATGTAGGACCAAATAATTTTTGATATAGATAGGGTGAATCGCTGTCGACTGCATCCGAGATTTGCACTTGTGCATAGAAGACTATAGAGTCAGATGCGCCGTCTGGATAGTATGTGATTTTTACTTGCGTCGTTGTCTGTCCCCAATCAACAGGGCTATCACTAGCCTTAGATAGAACAAATTTTAATTCATCGCCCTCTTGCAGGTCGGTTGAAAAACTGTATTGTTTAGTCCCATTATAAAAAGGATATACATTTAAGTAATTAGAATTAGAATTTAAGTAACTAGCAAGCCCTATTACCCCTTGTGAATAAGGAATATAGCCCACTATAGAAACTTCTGCTCTACCATTGATAGGGGCTTTAAAAACATCATCTCCATAACATAGAAAGTTGTCGCCAGATGAGTAATAGTTCTCTGCCAGTCCATATTGATCTAGATTATCTGAATAATTAAGATATGTAATTTCGTGCTCTACAAGTATATTGTCAAATGAGGTGTTTTCATTAGAATTTAATCTAAAAAATAGCACATCTCCCTCATCAACTAATGCGTAACAAGTGTCTTTCTGTTGCGTATAATTATCCGGTTCTATACTGATTGACCCAATTAATGAAGAGCTACCACTGGTGAATTTAGTGGAGTCTGTAGATAATGAATAATTACGCTGAGTTATCAGGGTTACTCCATCTGCTGTGCGCGACTGTGCCCTACTATCTGATAAATCCTCTATTAGTTGTAATGTATTTATGATAGTAACTATTCCATAATGAGGTGCAATCCAAGTTTTTACAGCCTCTATTTGTGGAGCTTGATTTTCAATGCACGTCTTTTCTGTTCCATAAATGTATACCATACCATTGATAGTATCATGTGTAAGAGGTCCATATCTTGCCGAAAGAATCTTATACCATGATTGTGTCATAGAATTGTCAAGACCTTCAAGAGAGACACATTCAAGAAATAGTTCCTCAAGCTCGCAAACGATATTAGTATCTACCTCTCCATCAAATATAATTGTCTTGCATTCTGTATTTGTGCGTATTGTATCACTTCCTGTTTCATATATAAGGTTAGTAAATGTTGGTACACCATCTTCATCCAATTGGTTAAAGTAGATGCCTATAGGAGTTACTAAATCTGGTAATCCATCAGAGTTTACATCAGAAAAATATGTACTCGTACGACTGTCAGTATATGGATAAGATACTTTTAAATATACACCAAATGAGAGGTCAAGAGAGGCAGAATGTGTGTGACTATACTGCTTTTGTATATCGGAAATACCATTTATAAGTCTCTCTTCTCCAAATGAGGCATTACCTGCTGCATCTGTCTGTAGTTTTCTATAATAAATAGCGTTATTATTTTTATAAACACGATCAGGTAATCCGTCTCCATCTATATCTAAAAGCTGATTTTGCAAAGTGGTTTCGGTGTAGTCGTAAGTGTATCCACCCTTAACGCTGAGGTGGTTATTATAAACTTCACCTCCTATTCCTCCTCCTACAGAGGCTCCAGAAGAGATACTATAACCATCTGTCTTATTTATTTTTGCATCTGCAATTGTTTTTTCTGCACCAAACAATGCCGACTCATCTGGCATCTGATTATATTCAAATTTGGTAAGACTTCCATACATATCACGATGAACCTGATAACGACTCGAAGATGGATCATCTTCTAAACAAAACTCATCTACTGTAAAATCTTTATCTGCCTTATAAATGCCAATCAACAGTTGCTCATATTGATTTGAATAATCTCCTTGTGAATACTCAAAATAATATCTCTGTTTTATTCCGTCAAAAGAAAACTCTCCTAGAGACACATCAAAACTACACGTTAAGTTTGGCAGTGAAGTTCTAAATCCATAACGATAACTAGAATTTTGATACTCCCTATCTTTATATGTAAAGGTAATCAGGTGCACGCCATCTTCATTGCTCTTGTTTGTATAACGTATTGAATCTAATTGAAGACTCTGGGTATCATTAGAGTAGTGATATCTTACTGAATTTCCAAACATATCTACACTTTCTGTATGTG
>JAWXTU010000168.1:0-3835 GCA_044433285.1 bacterium
CCAATATAAGTCCATTTTAAGGCAATTTTTTGAAGTTATAGACTTTACAAACAAAAATTACCCAACCACGAAATTTTTGAAATTTGCTGTGGCTGGATAAATTCAGTAAACCCTAATTATAAAAATAGATTCTCGTATTTCGTAAAACGTTATCCAGTTGTAACAAGCTCTACCTTATCGCTATTATCTTCACTTCCGAATGATTATATTTTCGATTACTTAATTATTGATGAGTCTTCGCAGGTAGATATCATCAAAGCCTCCATCTGTTTTGCCTGTGCGCGCAGAGTAGTAATAGTTGGTGATAGTTGCCAATTGAGTCATATAGTCGATAATGAGAGTGCAAAATTATCAAATCAACTGCTTGCTAGGTACGACATCCCAGAGGCATATAACTATGTTAAATATAGCATTTTAGATTCGGTTAAGAGATTGTATGGCGATAGACTCTCGGTAACATTGTTAAAAGAACATTATCGCTGTCATCCAGATATTATAGCCTTTTGCAACAAAAGATATTACAACGATGAGTTGGTTGTAATGACCAATAGAGTGCAAGACGGATTGTCGCCATTTAAAATTATAGAGACCAATATTACCACCTATAGCAATCATTCCAACCAACGCCAAATAGATGAAACAGAGCAGTATATCACAACTAAATTTAAAGATGATTATAGCGTTGTCGGTGTAGTTTCGCCATATCGTGCCCATGCAAATATATTGCAAAGCCAACTTCCACAAGGTTGTGAGGCTGATACCATACATAAATATCAAGGCAGGGAAAAAGATGTAATAATATTCAATACCGTGGCGGGAGAAATCAATAAATTTATTGATAACCCCAATCTAATTAACGTTGCAGTCTCACGTGCGGTAAAAGAGTTTATTATCATAAAATCCAAGACAATGGACTTACCGCACGGTTCTAATATTGGAGATTTAATCCGTTATATTTATTACAATTTTGAACCAGAAGAGGTAAAACAATCTGGTGCAGTTTGTTCCGTTTTCGATCTGCTTTATAAAGAGTACAATCGTCTTTATAGCACCTTTTACAGCAAAAATAGCGACATTGCAGGTTCACCTGCTGAGGTTATTATGCACAATCTTCTGGAGGAGCTATTAACAGAGCCACAATTCAGCTCAATTGATTTTATCAGAGAGTATTACCTGCGAGATTTAATCAATGATTTAAAAGATTTTTCTGCTGATGAAATAGAGTTTATTAGAAATGGTTCTAGGTTAGATTTTTTACTTTATAACAAGATAGACCGCTCACCTATACTCGCACTTGAGGTAGATGGAGTATCCTTTCATAACAATGCCACACAAAAAGAGCGCGACTCAAAGAAAAACCACATTCTCAGTATATTGAATATTCCACTGTTGCGATTGTCAACAGATGGAAAAGACGAAAAGCGAAGGATTGTTGAGAGTTTGGTTGCTGCTATGAGTAATAAATTAGATTAAATCTATGCTCTGAAAGTACTTAAAAATTCATTTGGATTTTATAGCTTTTTATTTGCAAAGTAAATCCCAACTCTCTGTAACGTTTTGATTGTTAGATAGTTTTTATTTGCAAAGTAAATCCGAACTAAAAAAAGCCTGTGGCGGTAGAGCTTGGATTTAGCGATAAACGAGACTATAGAATAGGAAGCAAGTAAAATATTAAAAATATATAATATTTTACTTGCTTTTTGTTATTTTTTGTTGTATATTTGCAGTCTGTTAACGGCTTTAGTTTAATGTTTAAGAATAAAATTGATAATAAACAAAAATAGATATGGCGAAAAAATTAGCAAATAAAAACCTTAGGGATGCAAAAAGTGCTAAGAAAGATGAGTTTTACACGCAGCTATCTGACATAGAGAAAGAGTTGAAGCATTATAAAGAACACTTTAGAGGTAAAACTGTTTTGTGTAATTGTGACGATCCACGTGTCAGTAATTTCTTCCACTACTTCTCATATAATTTTGAATATCTTGGACTAAAGAAGCTTATAGCAACTTGTTATAAGAATCAAGATATGGATCTTTTTAGCAAGAATGAGAGCGAACAAGCAATATATCTTGTTTATGAAGGAGATAAAAATGGTGATAAAATCCCCAACCCAGAAGAAATAGGCATCAAACCATTAAAGGGCGATGGAGATTTTCGTAGTCAAGAGTGTATCGAGTTGTTGAAGCAAGCCGATATTGTTGTCACAAATCCGCCTTTTTCGCTATTCCGTGAATATGTTGGGCAACTTATGGACTATGATAAGAAATTTATAATTATAGGACATCAAAATGCCATTTCATACAAAGAGATATTTAAGCACATAAAAGATAATAATATGTGGTTGGGGTATGGCTTTACTGGAGGTGCGGCACATTTCATAAATAAGCATTATGAAGATTATGCAACAGCAGGTGATCATAAGGAAGGTATGATAAGGGTATCAGGAGTTGTTTGGTTTACAAACTTAGATATAAAGAAACGTCACGAAGATCTAATCCTATTCAAAAAATATAATTCAGAGGAGTATCCCTCTTATTATAATTTTGAAGCAATAAATGTAAATAAGACAAAAGATATACCTGTAGATTATAACGGTATGATGGGAGTTCCAATTACATTTCTTGATAAATATAATCCTGAGCAATTTGAGATAGTTGGTTTGGGTATATCGAATTCAGGAATTGAAATAGGTGTAAGACCATATACTGACGAACATCGTCAATATCGCAAAGAGGTGCAGAAACGTGGTGCTGTAAATGGTGATTTGTATATGATTACCGATGGAGAGGTAGATGTACCGTATGCTCGTATAATAATTAAAAACAAGAGAGTATGAAAATAGAACTAAAAGAGATAACAATTCGAGAGCTAACCGAGGGTTATCAAGATAATGCAGAAGATGGTGTTGTCGGTTACGGTGGAAAATTGGATATACGACCTCCGTATCAACGTGAATTTATCTATAAAATAGAGCAACAAAAGGCGGTCATAGATACTGTTACTAAAAACTTTCCGCTCAACGTAATGTACTGGGCTGTTCGAGATGATGGCACTTATGAGGTAATTGATGGGCAGCAACGCATATTATCAATATGCGAATATGTTGCAGGGCATTTCTCATATAAGGATAAGGCATTTCATAACTTGCAAGATGATGCACAAGATAAAATTTTAGACGATTATAAACTGATGGTCTATTTTTGTAGTGGCACAAATACAGAAAAATTAGACTGGTTTGAGACTATCAATATTGCAGGAGAGGAGCTTACACAACAAGAGTTGAATAACGCTGTGTTTGTTGGTAGTTGGGTGAGTGATGCAAGGCGATATTTTAGTAAACGTGGTTGTGTAGCTTACTCAATAGGAAATAAATATATAAGCGGAAAGTTGGAGAGGCAAGATTATTTAGAAACGGCTATAAAATGGATAAATAATGATGATGTTAAGGCTTATATGTCAGAACATCAACATGACCCAAATGCCAATAAATTGTGGCAATACTTCTCGGCTGTTATTACGTGGGTAACATCAACGTTCCCAAAATATCGACCTAAGATGAAAGGTATTGATTGGGGAGCTTTGTACAATCAGTTTAAAGATGCAGATCTCGATGACGTAAAATTGGAGGAAGAGATAACTGCACTTATGCAAGATGATGACGTAACTAATAAAAGTGGTATATATCACTATGTGCTCACTCGTAAAGAGAAATATTTCTTAAATTCAACTTATAAATGCAACACCTTGTGAGGCGTTGATAGTTAGATAATTACTTTATCAGAAAGGAAAGAGAGAAAAAAATCTCTCCTTCTCTTTTCTGAATGGAAAAAAA
>JAWXTU010000169.1:0-3817 GCA_044433285.1 bacterium
TGAGAAAGCTGCAAATGAACTTGAAATGTCTGTTGAATGGAGGGTGCCTAGCAATCTTGAAATTCAATTATCACAAGATCATAATTGGCTAAGATACAATAGATACTTTGAATTACATAATTATAAGCATATCCCTAAAGAAGAGTATGGAGAAATAACATATTTTAATAGAGATGTTCACCGCTATGTTTCTAACAATATATGGGATATATATAGCGGCAAAGGCTGCATGTCAGCTTCGCTGTTTTCATTTATAGAGGATGGTTTAAAGCATATTATTCTATATGCAGATGCACAGGTTGGTAAAACAACAGAGATTTCTCATTTAGCAAACCAACTAAATAACATCGATAATATTTGTTCGCATATTTTCAACTTAAAGCAATATAGTACAAAGCAAACACTTGAAGAGATAATTGATGTTTCTAATCGCTATGTAAGATACAAAATTGGGGTTTTAATTCTTGATGGGCTTGACGAGATTCCAGATAGTAGTAGGGATGAAGCAATCAACGAAATTGAGCTCATCAAAGAACATCATCCTGATTTGTATATTATTGTTACTTGCAGATCGAATTTTGAGTATTCGAATGAACTAAATGGGTTCTCAAAATTATATCTAAATCAGCTAAATTGGAATGAGGCTAAATTATTTGCAGAGTTCTCTCTCTCAGGCGATCTGCTGCGAAGTTTCGTTTCAGAAGTAGAAACACAAGAATATTATGAATTTACAAGAACACCCTTTCTGTTAAATGAGACTATTGAGTACTTCAAGGAAACCAATAGCCTCCCTTCTAATAAGTCAGCAATATATGAAAGATGTATTGATAAAGCCCTATTGGAGTATAAGAGTAAATGTCTAAAATCAGACTTCCGAATAATAGGCAAGATGCGTAATGCATTAGAACGCATTGCATTTTGTATGGTACTTGCTCAAAAACAAGAATTAACTTATGATGAGATATGTGATCAAATAGACATAAGTGAAACCGTTGCCAATCAGCTAAAATTTATATCTTTAATAAATATAAGCTCTAACAACGGAGAAGAAAGAGTTTCGTTTGTTCACAATTCGTTTAAAGAACATATGGCTGCAATGATTTTGTCAAAACAAACCATTGACGATATAAAAATCGCTATATGCTATAATGGAACAGAGTTGATTAAACCAACGATGTATAATACTGCAATATCTTTATTGTCAATTTTTAGCAGTGAGAACAGTGCGGAAATAGATTTTGTTCAATGGTTAGCTAATGACTCAACTCGAAACAAAATTTTAGTCGAGTTCGGAAATGAGCTAACATGTAATTCGCAAAAGTTTGAAATTTTCAAGAATATCTATAACGAATACAAAGGTAAAGGACTGTGGTGCGAATGGGGTACTAGACTTGGTTGTGAGAAATTATTAATGAAATTTTGCAATACAAAAGAGAGTATTGATTTTCTTTTCAATGAATTAGACCAAGAGGCAACTCTTTCAATAAACAAGATTAATGCACTAAGATTATTAAGACATGCTAATCTTAGTTTGTACCAACAAGAGCTAACAGATAAAAAAGATTTTCTGCTATCAATATGTTCTGGGGATGTGCTAAACCTTGAACATGGAGAATACTTATTTTATGTGTTTAAGAACGAATGTATATTTGAGGAGAAATTATTTGCGCAACTCTTTGAAGTTTCCAAAGATAGTACAAATAAACGAGTTAGAGATGGTCTTTGCAGAATGATCACTAAATTGAGTATCTGTGATTGCCATATAGAGTGGATTTTTAGAGATTATCAGAAATTCGACCATCGTACTACTTTGATAGGAATATCAGATGATGAGTTATGCGATTATTTTAAATGCTTGACAAAGCCGACAAACATTGTTCGTGCAATCGATTATGCATGCAATTATATAGATCGTAATCGCTTCTCGTGGAGGACTGAAAAGTCTTTAGTCGAAATGCTTTTTGAAAGATTGATTGAATATGGCAATGAGTCCACCGTTGATATATTATTAGCGAACCTAAAGAAGTATTATTACTACGATTTGCCAACAGATTATAGTAATGGATGTAGAATGTACTTCAGCAATATAGGTGTGTTAGAACAACTTTCCAACACTTATCTTAAGGTTGTAGATCAATATTTGAATAATAAATCCATAGATAATAAAAATGATTTTGAAGCTGCAATTAATGTGATATCAATATGTTGTACCAAGATAGTAGTTGATCGTTTCCTTTCGGATTCTGACATAAGTGACAATTCGAAAGAAGTATTGTGCAGCCATCTACACCAATCTCAGATGTTAGATTCTGGTGTATTAGAGTCTATATGCAACTACAGTGATTACTTTAAGAGTAGAAAAACAACAGAACAATTACACAACGAGAAGATTGAATTATTGCTGAACACTAGTTGTTTTGTTGAAGATGTGAGAAAAGCAATAGAGGGTTATGATGAGATAAATTTGCATTTTGAGAATATCCGCACCTTTATACAAGATAGAAATCCATCACCTACCGTCATTGAGTTTTTAAAGGCATTTAAATGCAAAGACACCTATATAGTTAAAACAGCAATGGTTTATGAGAAATCAGGTGAGAATATATGGCTAAATTATTATATATTAAGTAAACTCCCACACCCAAGGCATGACAAAAGATTTAAGTATAGCAAGCAGCAGTTATGTCGTTTAAGAGAAATTGTACTATGCTCTATTGATAGCAAATGCTTAATGGAGAAGTCTATTTTGTTAATTGCTGAATACAAATTGGATATAGATGAAGACAGACTTATTTCACTATTAGCTCATTCAGACATTTCAATAGCAGCTGACAATTCTAATAAGTTTGTGCAGACAGTTTATTTTTTAGATTACATTTCAAAGAATGTAAATCATATCAAGATTATTGACTGGATTAATACCATCCTTTTAGGTGCAGAAACACATAGTGAGAACCTATGGTGTGCTATCGCAAAATTTATAGTGTCAAATAAGATTAATACGTTATATTCGCATTTCAATGATATTATAAATAAGAGCGAAAGTCAAGAATATAGGTTTAGAATAATAATGATAGTTTCATTATTAGAGAGGGATGGGTTAGATCTTATTGAACAATCATTAATCAGCAATTTAAGCGATTCGTATAAGTTGTATTATTATAGAGAAATACTCTTTCCTGAAAATGACTCTGAAATTAAATCACATAAGAGAAATGAGATTAAGGAGTATATCGAAAATATGTTTGAGCATAACCTCAATGAAGACAGTTTGAATATATTACTAAGTTTAGGCAGTGAAAAGGGGCTTGTTTGGGGGTTATGTTACGCAAAAGATAACCCCGAATGGATTAGTAGAACGTACTTTACCTCATTACATAGGTACAGTGAGGAACACATAGATATGCTAATTGAGTATTTTAATTTAGCCCTAACTGTAGAGAGACATAAGAATGCAATACAAGATTTTTTATTCAGCACTATTTCTGTATTGCAACATATAGCATACAATTCAGAAGAGTTGCGAGATAGAATATCTACTCTTTTTGCGAATGCTGCAAATGAATATAATATGCCTTTATTACACAGATATGCAGAAAGTACAGTCTCAGGTTTCTATGAGAATAATTCTGGAGTAATTGCATTAAAAGACGCATTAGGCTATTTTAATTCGTTAAAATAACCTAATTTCCACACTCACTTACCTCCTCATACGTTGGCTCATCGTGGTCAGGGTGTGAGGAGGTGTTGTTTTCTGGCTCTTGATCTGAGTGGTTCGTAAATGGTGGCATCACAAGATAACGCTCTACCCAGTTGC
>JAWXTU010000170.1:0-3756 GCA_044433285.1 bacterium
TCATAACATTTATTGCCACTTTTTGACTACAAAGATACTAAAAATGGTCGAATATACCAAACATTTTCATAGTTATTTTCCTACAAAACAACAAATTAACCCATTCTTAAGGGTCGACTAGCTAATACAAATAACAATATATAAAATAGTTATAATAAAGTATTAATATTGCTATTGCAGAACTGAGAAATAATTAGTATCTTTGCATTTTAAAGTAATTATAGATTTAAACATAAATAAATATGGAATTGGCAAGTAAATATTCACCTCAAGATATTGAAAATAAGTGGTATAAATATTGGTTAGAAAATAAATATTTTTCTAGTAAGCCAGATGATCGTGAACCTTATACAGTGGTAATACCCCCACCTAACGTAACTGGTGTGTTGCATATGGGACATATGCTAAATAATACAATTCAAGACATATTAGTTCGTCGTGCAAGAATGATGGGTAAAAATGCTTGTTGGGTGCCAGGTACAGACCATGCATCAATTGCAACTGAGGCTAAGGTTGTAAACCGATTAGCAGCAGAAGGAATAAATAAAACTGACCTCACAAGAGATAAATTTCTAGAACACGCTTGGGATTGGACCAATGAGCATGGCGGTATCATTTTAAAACAATTACAGAAACTTGGTGCTTCTTGCGATTGGGACAGAACGAGTTTCACTATGGATGAAATACGTTCTGAATCTGTATTAAAAGTATTTTGCAATTTATACGAAAATGGATTGATATACAGAGGTGTACGTATGGTCAACTGGGATCCAAAAGCCCTTACTGCCCTATCTGATGAAGAGGTTATTTTTAAAGAACAACAAGGAAAACTTTACTATCTAAGATATAAAATTGTAGGTGAAGAGGGTTACGCAGTAGTTGCCACTACCCGACCAGAAACAATTATGGGTGATACTGCAATGTGTATCAATCCAAACGACCCTAAAAATTTCCATCTTAAAGGAAAAAGAGTTATAGTACCTATATTAGGTCGTGAGATTCCTGTAATTGAAGACGAATATGTTGATGTTGAGTTTGGTACAGGATGTTTGAAAGTAACACCAGCCCACGATATTAATGACTATATGCTCGGCGAAAAATATAATTTGCCTAGTATTGATATTTTCAACGATAATGGCACAATCAATGAAAAAGCTGAATTATACGTTGGAATGGATAGATTTGATGTTCGCAAGCAGATCGTAAAAGATTTAAAAGAAGCTGACCTACTCGAGAAAGAAGAAGATTACACAAATAAAGTAGGTTTTTCTGAGCGCACTAACGTTGTAATTGAACCTAAGCTATCAATGCAATGGTTTTTAAAAATGGAACATCTTGCTGAGATTGCATTAGGACCTGTAATGCAAGATAATATTAAGTTTTATCCTGCTAAATACAAAAATACATATCGTTATTGGCTAGAAAATATTAAGGATTGGTGTATAAGTCGTCAGCTATGGTGGGGACATCGCATACCTGCATACTTTTTACCAGAAGGAGGTTTTGTCGTTGCCGAGACAATTGAAAAAGCATTAGTATTGGCAAAAGAGAAAACAGGTAATAATGCATTGACTATATCTGATTTACGTCAAGATGAAGATTGTTTGGATACTTGGTTCTCTTCTTGGTTATGGCCTATTTCTTTATTTGATGGCATTAACAATCCTAATAATGAAGAGATTAACTACTACTACCCGACTGCTGATTTAATTACTGCACCAGATATTATATTCTTCTGGGTGGCTCGTATGATTATGGCTGGTTATGAGTATGAAGGCAATATGCCATTTAAAAATGTATATTTTACAGGTATTGTACGCGATAAACAGGGAAGAAAAATGTCAAAATCACTTGGCAATTCACCTGATCCGCTAGATTTAATAGAAAAATATGGTGCAGATGGAGTTCGTATGGGTATGATGTTATCAGCTCCTGCAGGTAATGATATTCTTTTTGATGATACTCTATGCGAACAAGGACGTAATTTTAACAATAAGATTTGGAATGCATTACGTCTTATTAGAGGTCTTGAAATTGCTGATATAGAGCAACCTATGAGTTCGAAATTAGCAATTGAATGGTTTAATATAAAATTAGATGCAACAATAGATGAGATCAATCATAATTTTGAGCAATTCCGTATAAGTGAAGCTCTTATGGTTGTATACAAATTGTTCTGGGATGAATTTTCGTCTTGGTATCTCGAGATGATTAAACCAGCATATCAGCAGCCTATTGATCGTGCTACATACAATTCAACTATAGAATTTTTTGACAAATTAACTCGTCTATTGCACCCATTTATGCCATTTATTACCGAAGAAATTTGGCAAGTGCTTTACGAGCGCAAAGAGGGTGAAAGTATAATGATTAGTCAAATGCCGACTGCCAACAAAGTTAATACTACTCTACTCGCTGAGTTTGAAAGTATTAAATCTTTAATTGGAAATGTTAGATCAGTAAGATTAGAACGTAATATACCTAATAAAGAGCAATTAGAGTTGATGATAACAAATGGTAACCACAATTCAAAATATGACTCTATTATTAGTAAAATATGTAATTTGACTGATATTGTAGAAGGAACCAAAGATGCTACATCAGTCTCATTTATGGTTAATACTACTGAATACGCAATATCTTTGCAGAATAATATAAATATTGATGAAGAGATTAAGAAGATGGAGGACGAAATCGTTTATCTTCAAGGATTTTTAACCTCTGTAATGAAAAAATTAAGTAACGAACGTTTTGTTGCTAATGCTAAACCTGAAATTGTAGAAAACGAGCGCAAGAAACAAGCAGATGCAGAGAGCAAAATTAAAGTTTTAACAGAAAATATTAGTAATTTAAAAGGATAAATTTAAGAAAAATATAATACATATTGCCTAATCTCCATCGAATTACGACACTGATCTTGAAATAGGCTTTATACATAAAATTGTCTTGTTTAGGCAAGGTAGCACATATATGTGTGCCTACTTTGCAAAGACAATAGGGCGTCGTAACCCTTGATGGAGTGCAATTTAGGTACACTATTTATTTAAAACCTATTGTAAAAAACAAAATATTAACACATCAAAATTACGACAATTATGAAACAAAATTTTTTAACACTGATTTTAATGTTTTTTAGTGCTATTTCAATTACATCGTGTAGCAACGGTGATTTAAGTAATAGTTCAGAAAACGTCAAAGGAACTTGGGTGGCAACTCAACTACGCAACGACTTAACAGATGATTGGGCAGATATTCCCGGAGATCTATATGAAGCTTATCAACTAACTATTGAGTTTAGTACAGATTCTGCTAACTCATATTCAGCATCTGGGTTTGTAGCTGATCCTTCTTCTGTTAGCAACTATAAGTCTGCAAATTATAAGTTTATAGATAATGCTAATATACAGACTTATGTAAAATTATCTATCAAAAATACTGAAGGTACAGACTCTATAATAAACTATGTTACTTATAATATTATATCATTAACTTCTTCAAAATGTGAATTGTTGATGGTTGATACAGTTACATATGACCATGACATTAATCTTTACATAAAAGCAGAAAAACAATAACACTTTTTACAACTATAACTACAATAGGTAAAATCTAAAAGGTCTGATTAACTTTAATTGTTAAATAGGGTTTACTGAAAAATCATCAAAAGTACTGATATTTAGTGAATTATTTAGCTAAAACATTTGGTCAAGTGCAAAAAAATGACTATCTTTGTACCATAAAACCTTGCACTTATGA
>JAWXTU010000171.1:0-3735 GCA_044433285.1 bacterium
GGATTGAAAGCAAGCTAAATAATCGTCCTCGTAAAAGACTCGGATACCTCACACCAAATGAAAAATTTAAACAAATTATAAATATGAATTCAGTTGCATTTGCAGGTTGAATTCAGCTTAACTAAAAATTAAAATCAGGGAGAAAATAGAACTCCCCATAAGAAATTTTAATGATTATGAGAACTTTTTTGATGTATAGCCTACCTATCTTAATACTTGTCGCAATGGCTCTGGCAATTTACTATCTGTCAGTTCGCCTTGCGTGGGCGTTTGGTGTGAGCAGGTGGCTTATGATGGCAATTATTGGAACACTGTTTGTTGGCTCATTTGTCGCTATGATGATCGTTATGCGAGGTAACTACACCTCTGCCGTGAGTCACATTGTGAGCAATGCCTCTAATATTATTATTGGGGTACTGATGTTTGCTGTCTGTGTTACTTTGGTCGTGGATTTGGTTGGGTTATTTGTTAAGATGCAGCCTCGTACATTTGGGTTTGTGGCTCTTGGAGTGACTGCTCTATTGTCAATATACTCTCTTTGGAATGCCTCTTTTACGAGAGTCTACAACGTTGATATTACACTCCCAAATCTTGCCCAACCACTGCGTATAGCTCACGTTAGTGATACCCATTTCGGACACTTTTGGGGCGAGCGTAAAGCTAAGGAGTTAGCGAAGTTGATCGCAGGGGAAGATGTCGATGCAGTGGTAATTACGGGCGATATGTTCGATGGACGTGTGCGCCTTTCATCCGATGTCGTCAGACCATTTACCGAGCTTGGCGTACCAGTATATTTCTCTGAGGGCAACCACGATGGCTACTCTGGAAGCAGGGATATTAAGCAACTCCTTGAAGAGAATGGCGTGATAGTTTTGGAGAATGAAAAGGCGGAGTTTGGTGGGCTACAAATCGTTGGTCTCGATTACTTAATGCCCGATAATGAGACATTCAATCTACACGGCTCACACAATAGCAACACTATCAAGAGCATCCTTCCGACTCTTGAAATCGACAAGGATAGAGCCTCAATCCTCCTACACCACAATCCTGTTGGTGCTGAGTACGCTGCTGAGAATGGAGTAAATCTATACTTGGCAGGACACACCCACGCAGGGCAACTATTCCCTGCAACTCTCGTAGCAAAGATGATGTTCGAGTATAACAAAGGACTTTATGAGTACGATGAAAATATGCAGATTTACGTTTCTCAAGGCACAGGTACTTTTGGTCCTCCAATGCGACTTGGTACTCATAGCGAGCTGACAATCATAAATCTTCAAAAGTGAAACATAGTAATGCTACGAGTGGCTGCCACAATTTAGAATCTGCGAAAATTCCTAAAATGAATAACTGGTAATTCATTATTGACAAAATGCTGCAACTTACTATCTGATATTGGGTTGGGGTATGTCATCACTGCCAAATCTACAAATTGATCTTGTCGCTGTTTGAATGACGGCTGACGGTATGGGTGGTCATTAAGCACAAACCCCATGCGCTCGTAGAACCCTATGCGCCTACGGCATATCTCATCTTCGGGATGTTCAACCTCTAAAAGTATTGGTTTTTTGCTCGTCGATATAAGTTCATTAAGAATTTGATTACCATAACCTTTGCCCCTTGCCGCTGAGCTTGTGGCGAGATGCTCCACAAATGTAAAATTGCTCAAATCCCACCAAAAGAGTATCCCAATCGGCTCGTCGGAGTCAAGCACGACATCGCAATGGAACTGCTCTTTACTCATAGTTTCTGTGTGATAATCGAGACTCCTACGCTCATTTTCGGGAAACGCCGAGAGGTACAACTCCCAACAGAATGGGAATAACGGATCACTTATGGTAGATAGGTTTTTACGATGTATCATATTCATGCAAATTATTGGTTAAAAATAGAGAGAGGATTTTCTAAGCGTAAAGATAGAATTTTTTTGTAACTTTACCACAGCTCAACGGAATAATATTTGTACGACGCTAAATAAAAAACATTATGGATATTCTTGGCATAGCCACACAGTGGGCAAAGGATGAGATCTTCTCATCGAAACTTTTTATCGTTGCAGGGGTGATATTTCTAATCATCTCTATAGGCTTCTGGTATTTAGGTAAAACCGAGATTGCAAGGGCTTATATTGTGCCTTTTGCAATCTGTGGAGGTTTGCTACTCATCATCGGTGGCGGACTCACCTACAATAACTACTCTCGACTAAAGGCATTTCCTGTGGCATACAACGAAAGCCACACAGAGTTTATTGAAACGGAAATTGAGCGAACCGCAAGCACCATTACAAGCACCGAAAGCACAATCTTTCGGTGGATTCCGATACTTATTGTCATCGCAGCACTGCTAATTATATTCATAGATAAACCTACGTGGCGAGCTGCCTCGATAACCACAATTGCCTTTTTAATAACTCTACTTGTAGTAGACAGCAACTCTCACAGTCGCATAGTGAGCTACGACAAGGCTCTCAAAGAGGTACAAAACTTAACCGACAAACAGTAATATTATGACACTACTATACTTCACAGCAACAGGCAATAGCCTACATATAGCAAAATCACTTGGCGGAAACCTCATCTCAATTCCAGAGATGGTAAAGACTGGTACGTTAGAGTTTGCCGATGATAAAATCGGCATTATATTCCCAATCTATTCAAATAAGGTAATGCCATATATTGAGGAGTTTTTGATGAAGGCGAACATCAAATGTGATTATCTGTTTGGGGTGATGACATACGGCATCCTTGCAGCTGGAGCGGTTAATCACTTGCAGGAGATTGGCACGAAAGCAGGGCTTGATTTTGCTTATATCAACACAATTCGTATGGTCGATAATTGGATTCCTGGATTTAAGATGGACAATCAGATTAAAAACGAGTATAAAAAAGAGATTGAGAAACATTTAGCGGTGATTGCGGGTGATGTTAAAGCATCGAAAAAGATGATCCGCAAAAGCTCTGGACTTAGCAGATTACTCACTCGCTATCAAGTTAAATCAGCTGCCAAACCGAACCCCAAAGGAGGAGTATTTGGCTTGGCGACAGGTCTCGGTATCAAGAACTTTATTAAGCTCGAAGACACCTGCATTAGTTGCGGAGTGTGTGCCAGCGTATGCCCTATGAACAACATAACAGTGAATAAAGTAGCGAAAACCATAGAGTTAGGCGACACTTGCCTATCTTGTTTCGCCTGCACACATAACTGCCCTACAAACTCAATCCGTTTAAAGCAAGAGAGAAGCAGGGCAAGATACCGCAATAGCAATATCAGCCTTAATGAGATTATTGAGGCAAATGATAATTAATAGTTGAGCATCCCACATTACTTCCCACAATAAAACATAGAGAAGTTGCCAACACAAGAAAACGACAAAATTTCCATTTCCTCGACACAAAAAGAAATTAACAAATCGGCACTTGGAAAATAACTAATTTTTCTTTATATTTGTTGCACAATAAGTTACAGCGATAGAAAAATTTTCATTTGTACCGCAAAAAATATTTTCGAGCAAAACCACCTTTGCAACACGCTGAATATCAACAAAATACATTTTCTCGGACGCTATTTGTATCGAATAAATCGCAAATGACTGATTATTAGACAGATGTATTTTCTGCATTGGCAAATAATAGGTTGACACTAAAGTAGATACAAATACCACAAATGGTTAATTAGCACTCTTTTAGGGTGCTTTTTTTGTGTACCTATGTTCGCTGTTGTTCGCTGTTGTTCACC
>JAWXTU010000172.1:0-3705 GCA_044433285.1 bacterium
ATTGAATATCTCAATTGAGGCAGTAAAAATTAAATTGATCTCATTGAACTTACTAAAGATACAACAATCAACACAAAGCAGTAGAGATATATTAAGGGGTTTATACTAATCTGTAATTTAGAATCTGTTTAAATTTCTCTCATCTATTTTGCTAAGGATCTGTCACTTCGCTTTTCTCTTTTTGCACTGCGTTACGTAGGCACCGCTATGCGCCTTATGCAAAGAGAGTGAATCAAAGCAACATCTCTCTTTGCAATTATAGCGAGAAAAACTTAAACAAATTCTTACTTTTGAGCATCTTTTCCGCTCTTTAACTCTGTAATTTTAACATATGCAATTACGGCAATACTACCTATAATAATTCCAACAATTATACCCAATAGAGCATTTAGTGCTCCAATCATTCCTTTTGATAAATCTGGGAATATCGATGCAATGAATAGTTTTGTTTTATCTGACCACATAATTCCCCAAATTGGAATAAGGGTGCTGATAGTTACGACAAAAGGAGGAGTTGTTTTCTTTTTCATAATTAGACGGCGTTCTAACGATTTAAAATACTGGTTATCTGTTATTTAACTGCGAAATATTTTGTATCTTTATGGTCACTACACTATAAAGAATGGCAAAGAATTACCCAACAAACTTGACTGACAACCAATACGATGCAATATTACGAATAATTGGTGACTTTCGCAAACGCAAACACTCTTTGAGAGATATTTTCAATGAAACTGAATTTTCAAACGCATAATCTTTTTCATTATATGCATAAAGAGAATAATTAGATACAAACGTATAAAAGAAATATTCAGAAAGAAGCGATTGGTGTTCCTTGTGTAGTCTAAACCTTATTTCACTCTGATTATCGTAAATAGCAATACTTGATTTTTTAAGAAATCCATCAGCCCCAATAGGAGTGTATTCACAAATAACAACACGTCTGTTTAGGACGCACAAAACATAGTACACACCATTAGAGTAATAATATAACTCACCGCTCATATTATTGATATAGCTTAATTTCTTAGCCTTGGGATTGACAGGATACTCACCTATTACAGATGCTGAAAAGTTATTTATAAGTCTTATCGCAAACTCGACAACTGAACTTTTCCCAGACCCATTTTGCCCTACTATTGCAGATATAGATATAGCAACATTATGTTGGTCGTTATTGTTTCCTAACATCCACTCATTGTAAAGTTCATTAGGGGCAATAACATCTCTATCAATATTTATTGAATCTCCATCGTCAGCGATTTTGTACCCTTGATAGAAATAATAAAATTCATTCTCAGCTAATTTCCTAGAGCCAATACAATCTTTAGAACCAACTTTGATAGCGATTATCTTAAATTGGGTCTCTTGACACCCATTATTTAACACCTTTTCCATATCGAAATAATCAAACATTATACTTAGGCTTTGTTTTCACAACAACCAATGATACACAAATTTAAGAAAATATTTTTGATAAGTACTACTTAAAAGATGACAACTGCTTTAGGCGAAAGATCCTATTAGTGTAAACTGATTCAGGGTAACAGTCAAGCAGTTTAGTTGTAAGAGAGAAAATGTGTAAACACAATTAGTTAAACCAGTCCTGAAGTGTCAACCTTTTCTAGGAAAAGTCAACTCTTTACATAGCATTATAATATTTTACTTAATAAAATTGACATTGCAAAATACTTGCAAATTATTTTTCAACTCTTACGATTATGCTCTGTATAGAGAGCATAATTATATGATTTATGTATTGTATACAGAGCAAAAATGATGATGCCAAAAATAATATAGAAAATTTATTGTTCTGCCAATATATTTCACTATATTTGTAATGGCAATATAATATCACTTAATGATTATATTTATGATAAATGATAATATTTTAGCATTACTAAGCAAAACCCCAGATTCAATACTACAAGGAGTAGCTGCAAAAATAAAGAGTCGCAGATTAGAGCGAAACTGGACGCAGGAATTTTTGTCATCGAAGGCGGGAATGCCACTTGCTACATATCGCAGGTTTGAACGTAGTGGCGAGATTTCGCTTCGCTCGCTTGTGTCGTTGTCAATAGCGTTAGGATTAGAGGATGATTTTAGCTCTCTATTTTCGACCAAGAGCTACCAAAGTATTGATGATTTAATAGAGTCAAAGGGTAATAAGCAACGTAAACGAGCAACTAAAAATGAGTAGTATATCGGTAATAGAGGTCTTTATAGCAGATAGACGTGTTGGTCGATTGGCACTAACACCTGAGAGTTTATGCGCCTTTGAATATGATGCAGAGTGGATTCAAAGCGGCTACTCAATATCCCCATTCTATCTGCCTCTTAAAAGCGGCTTGCAAATAGCTAAAAGAGATCCCTTCGCAGGTGGCTTTGGGGTCTTTGACGACTCTCTGCCAGATGGGTGGGGAAATCTAATTCTTGATAGATACCTCACCGAGCGAGGAATAAATCCTCACAAATTAACTCTGCTCGATAGGCTTGCGCTAATTGGTAGCACAGGACGTGGAGCGTTGGAGTATAGACCCGATAGAAGTGTTGCGACCGATGATAACTTTGCGGACTTCGATAAAATCGCTCGTGATGCAGAGATTATACTTGGAGATAAGAGCGGTGATGTTTCGGTTGATGATTTGTATCGTTACGGAGGTTCATCGGGAGGTGCTCGCCCAAAGATATTTACCACGATAGATAATCGCCATTGGTTGGTGAAATTTAGAGCCTCGCTTGACCCCAAGAATATTGGTGAGATTGAGTACAACTATTCGCAATTAGCACGAGAGTGTGGAATTAAGATGAGTGAAACAAGGCTCTTCGATGGCAAGTATTTTGGTACAGAGCGATTTGATAGAGGGGAGAATGGAAAGATTCACACAGTTAGTGCCGCAGGTTTACTGAACGCTAATTATCGTATTCCAAGTCTTGATTACTCACTACTACTGAAATTAACCTTGTCGCTCACTCGTGATATGGAGCAGGTGAAGCAGATGTTTCGACTAATGGTTTTTAATGTATTGATTTCAAACCGAGACGACCACGCCAAGAACTTCTCATTCCAATATATTGATGGGGCGTGGAAGTTATCCCCAGCCTATGACATTCTACCAAGTACAGGTTTTAATGGCTACCACACAACAACTATCAATGGTCAAGGCGAGCCAACGGCAGAGGATATTATCGCAGTAGCTAAAGAGGTCGGAATATCTGAAGCTGATGCAACGGATATTGTTAAATCACTATCAAATATGTACAAGAGCAAATCGTTGCTGAAATAAAATTAAAGTTGTCGATTATACTACGCCACCCTTTATGGGTGGTTTTTTTATGTCCATACAGCAATGAATAGCCTAAAGCTATTACCGACACTCTCGATCTATCTCAACACATTGAATCCTCCACAACAGCGCAGTTATTTTGTCTTATCGGGGTCAGTGATTTCGTTACAGTGGCAAAGGTATTTACGACTTCTTCACGCTGACAAACCGAGAGCAGAGTCAAACGTAGTTTGAGCTATGCCGAGGTGCTAATAGCAGAAATATCGTGGTACAAAAGCATGCAAATTCCGCAAAGTAATCGCTACGCAAAATATTGAGAATCAACGAATAAGAATCACAATCGTGGTACATTTTGCACTTTTCAAAAATGTACCACGAATTCGTCCGTGCAGTACACTCAAATGTGCGTTATTTTGCT
>JAWXTU010000173.1:0-3702 GCA_044433285.1 bacterium
AAATCTCAATATAGCCGCTGACTCTTTTAGTTTTATACTTAAACAAATTAGAGTTTATATTTCAGTTTCATTCCTACGCTGAAAATATGTGCACAGTATGTATTAAGTTGATATTTCAATTCAGGCTCTAAAACAAATTTTTCGGTCAGATTGATATTTTTACTTAAAAACAGTGATGCACCAAGGCAGTTGTCAGCACTGATAGAAGTAATACCTGAAGCTAAAGCACCGTATGGATTGGTAAAGATACTATAGTAAACACCTAATCCAAAATTCAAAACATTAGAATCGAATTTTATATTCACTGGCACTGTAACATAATTATAACTCATTGGTATAGAATATCTGAGATGCATTTGAGATACCCCTAACCCAAAGTTATATGCGAAATATTTAGCAAATTTATGTTCATACATAAATGTAACCTCAGTTTGGTTATACGAGTCAAATCCACCACCCATTGAGGTGTAAACTCCCACATACTTTTCATTAGTTTGCGCTTTTGCGCTGCTGCATACCGCACATAATAGAGCGATGCAGAAAATTAGTTGTTTTGTTTTCATAAAGATACGATAGGTATTTCATTATCAATCATTAATAAGTTATAATCCATAATTCCTGCATTATAAATGCCAGATTCAGCATCATAATATATACGCTCTTGGAAACAGAGATAATCTCCACTGGTACCAACATAACTATAAGTAAGTCCAAATGTTACACCCATGTATGAAATACCCATATTTCCTGTTAAATTGACAGACCCATCATCCTCTTCTGTAAATATAAGCTGTCTTCCTATAGGTTCTGTGTCGGGATCCCAAGTAGAAAAAGACATTTCCGTAGTATTCCATGTGGCAGTATATGTAGCAGTAGCAAAAGAATATGATATCCAACCCTCATCTACATATTTATAAGTAGTTACATGAGCCTCAAATGTATTTGTAGCTTCATAATAACAAGGATGAACAACATCTATACGCATTTCGGGTTCTCCTCCCCACCATCCTTCTGCCATTCTAAGTGCTTCCATAGAAATAAATCGAGCACCTATAATACTCATCTCTTTACTAACAACTGGTATATCTACATCTGGACCAATTAGAGCATATGATGAACTACGTTCATTTGCTGAAATAACAAAATAATTTTGATCTGGATCTACTTGACTACTTATATATTCTATATCACCATTCATATCAATAGCCATTAAATCAATATCCTCGCTTTCTTGAACGTCATCTGGGATAACAACAATACCTTGAACTTCATCACTATTATTACCCTGATAGTAATAAACTTGTAATAAAGAATCACTTTCCAGAATTTCATCTAACCCAACAGATGTTCTAGTAACAGCAGTTTCGTCATAAATTGAAAACTCTACAATATTCTTATTAGACAAAGATCTTAATAATACGTTTCTATCACCATCAAATTTAAGATTACACTCTTCTTTTATAGCATCCATTAAACTAGAGTTGTCTCTTAAAGAATTAGATAGTGCTTTAGCTACATTTACTCTATTTCTAGAAACGAGGGATTCATACTTGTAATATTCATTATCAACTTGAGGTTCTACGATTGTTGACTCGCTACAAGCCATAAGGATTATACTAATTAGTAATAAAATTTTTGATTTCATAATATAATTTTTTTAGTTAGTATTAATATTTAGTTAAAATAAATTCCTTAAATGCCGTACAAAAACGAAGTTCTTATATCTTCACTTTACCGCGAAAGATATTTCATTTCATACAGCAATAAAAATAGAAGACAATCCAATAGTTTTTATTAAACAAATATTTTTTCATATTAACTTGTATATTAGCTCGTAAAAAACTGAGCTTTAATTTATATTTCCACCCGAATATTTTTAAGTTATATCATAATAGACAAAAGAATTAAACTTGCCCTTTAGCTAACTAGATCTTTTGACGATATAGAACTACTTAAATCCGCAACAAAGGTAATACATTATAATTACCTACACATTACACAAAAGTGTAATTGTTGGTTTACATTGTAGAATTTACACTTTTGTGTAGTTAAAAAACATTTAACAACGATTAATATTTGTTGTAAAAAGTTTCCAACCCCTTATTATTTGAATAAATAGGAACTGTTTCAGATGCTAGATAATTAATAGAGTCTCCCAATTTCCAAGTTTTTATGCCCATAGCAGCCATAACTTTCAATAACTTAACATCTGTTTCTGCAATCATATAGCTGTCATTACATTTTATTATTGGATCTATTGCACACAACATCAGTTGCTTAAATAAATTAACCGTGTTTATTCCAGAACAAGAGTTTATTGCAAATCTTCCAATATGCCAAAAGCTAGTGTCATTTTCAACTGGAAGCCTATTCAATGGATTAATATTAAACAACTTATGTATAGGTAATTTTTGTTGTTTATCCCATTTTAACACTCTGATCGCACCAATTATTATATTATTATTATCTCGCGCTATATAGATTGTTGATAGTTTTGTTAGCAATAATTCCTCCGTATATAACAAATCTATCTCATCTTGTATACACGTGAAATCTGAAATGTTTTTGTATCGTCCATAATTCGTTTTTACTACAAAATCGATAAGATCAAAAGTGCTATCATTATCTGCCTTGTATATACAATAATTGTCTGTCTTTAAGAATAGTGTTTCCATATATAATTTTACGATTAAATTTACGACGTAAAATTAACAAAAAGATTTTACTTTAAGGTTACACAAAAGTGTAATTTCAAAAAAATATATCAAAAAAACTGATGTTTATATCCTAATATAGTCTTACTATGGAAAAATTCCACTATCTTTGCATTGTTTTAAGTAAAAATAATTTATGGATATAAATATCGAGGATTTCTTTATACATTCTAATAATGTAAACGACATTACGGGAGAGGATTATAATAACATATGCTTACTAACTGATACAGTTGAATCTTTTGCGCGCAGCACATATAAGTCTATTTATATAATTGACTATTTTAGAAAGGATTTCTTATATCTATCTGATAACTTACCATATCTATTAGGTATAACTAAAGAAGAAATAAAAAAATTAGGGTATAATATCTACACTAGTTATGTCCCTAAAGAAGAGCAAGAGATGTTATTAGAAATAAATAAAGCTGGTTTTGATTTTTTTGACAATTTACCCGTAGAGGAGCGCAAAAAATGGATTATTAATTATGACTTCAATATCCTTAATGGTAGACACAAAAGGCTTATCAATCATACTATAACCCCAATTTACCTAACAAAAGAGGGGCGAATCTGGCTTGGCTTATGTACAATTGCACTGTCTGCGAATAATAAACCCGGGAATATTATGATGAAGAAGATAGGCTCAAATACCCACAATGAGTATTCTTTATCTACACATGAATGGAATAAAAAGCAGGAAAAAGAATTATCGCAGGACGAAAAAAATATGTTGATACTATCAGCACAAGGATACACAATGACTGAAATTTCAGAAATGATGTATAAATCTATTGATTCGATAAAATATTATAAGCGTAGAATTTTTGAGAAATTTAATGTAAAAAATATTACAGAAGCACTCGCATATGCTATAAACTATAAAATGCTATAGTCCAGAAATAAGGTTATTTAGTGAGTTTATTCTTCGTACTGAGTGGTGTCAAAACCATCTAATGCTTCGCGACGCTCCACACAAGTGGCACAT
>JAWXTU010000174.1:0-3688 GCA_044433285.1 bacterium
GCGTCTACCAATTCCGCCATCTGGGCTTGCTTTCGTGAGTAGGGTATCTATTACTAGAATACCTCCCCTCAATTGCGACTGCAAAGGTAATGCTTTATTTTGTAACTGCCAAATTTTATCGCCACTTTTTTCTGAAAATATTATTATTTTTCCTCTGCGAGTCTCCTCTCTATTGTTATTGTTTTGTCTATCACATTGTTACTTCTCTATTAAAAAAACTCTGCCAACGCCTCAAAAACGCCACAAACTCCCAAAACATAAAACCTTTTGCCATATAAGATATTTTTTGTACTTTTGTGCTCTTTAAATTTTATCTTCTATTAGTGTATGAAACCTATTTTTATTCTCGGATATATGTGCAGTGGTAAGAGTACCGTCGGACGTAAACTTGCAACGCAAATAGGATTGCAATATATTGATTTAGATAGTTTTATACAGGATAGATTCAGAAAAACTGTATCCGATATGTTTGCAAATGAGGGTGAAGATGTTTTTCGCATACGCGAGAGTAAAATGCTTGCTGAATTGGCAGATTTTGAAGATATTGTACTGGCAGTGGGTGGCGGTACTCCCTGTTTTTTCGATAATATGCAACTGATGAACGAAAAGGGAACAACTATTTTTATTAATTTGGCTGCCGAAGGTTTATCAAAAAGGGTGAAAAAAGCATCAAAAAAACGTCCTCTATTGCAGAATATTCAATCAGATGATGAACTGCTAAATAAAATAAATGACCACCTACAAGAGCGTATGAGATATTATTCAATGGCAAATTACACTGTTGATATTACAGAAGATGAGCCGATTGATAGTGTGATAGATAAAATAAAACTTATTATAAAAAACTTACAATAAAAATGAAAACTTACGAGAGTAACCAAAAACAACTTCTTCGCCCACAACAAGATATTTATGCGCAACTTAGCGATTTGAGACGCCTGGAGGTTATGTTTGCTAATATTCCTGCTGAACATAAAGAGAAACTTCAAGATATCTCTTTTGAGGAAGATGCAATATCTTTTACTGTATCGCCACTGGGTAAGGTGATGATTAGAATTATTGACAGAGAGGAGCCTAAAATGCTGAAATTCGGTGCAGATAATTTCCCTATTCAATTTAATTTCTGGATTCAGTTGCACGGTGTGGCGGAGAGTGATACTCGTATGAAACTTACTCTTAAGGCGGATATCCCTATGATGTTGCGCCCGATGATTGGTAATAAATTAGATGATGGCATAAATAGAGTGGCAGATGCTATTGCTATGGCTATCAATCGATAAAATATCCAGATACAATAAGAGGGTAGTAGGTCGAAAAACCTATTACCCTCTTATTGCAAATTCACACCCTATTATCGTAGTCTGTCAGCTGCCTTAACCAGCACTTCGTCTTTGCCAATGGCACGCACTGCAAGGTAAGTTAGTATTGCCGAGATAAATGGGAACACGACTGGGAGTGTAATTGCCATTGAACCATTATTTCCATTATCCACAAATTGGTTGCACATTGTGTAGCAAGTGAGCGCAAATAGTGCATAATAGCCAATCATCAATAGGATATTGAATATTGATAGACGTATCTGCAATATACGACGTTTGTATAAGTTGATGGTAATTAAAGAGATAAGCGGTATGATGGCGGTTAAAATAGATAGAAATATAGTAGTTTCTACTAATTTATTACCCCCTTCTGCTATCTCCATCAATCCTTGAAATTTCAGTTGATATGCTGCGGTTGTGGTATCTATTGTCATTGAGGGTATGAAAATTAATAATCCCATTAATATCATCGAAATTAATAGATAGACTGTTTGAATGCGTTGTAACATAATTATTTTTGTTTTAAATTTTTATTATTGTAACGACTCGATCACTAAATTATTATTTGCCAAACGAGAAAAAACCTCTTTTCTTCTTCGACTTATATTCCTCTGGAGTTAGATCGGTGAGTGGTTGGTCCTGTTTTTTGTTTTTAATCGCTTGATAAATAGTGCCCCAATCTGGCAAGCCTCCGATATTTCTATCATCGATAAATAGATCGGCATTAAGTTTTCGTGGACAGTTGCTATCCAACTCCTCTTCTGGATAATTTTTATTGACAGCATAAAACTCCAAACCCTGTTTTGCACAATATTCTACAGCTTCATCTAGCAGCTCCCCCTCACGCACACTCCATAATATTAGTTGGTGGTGTTGCTCAACTTGCAGACGTTTTAATACATCAATGGCAAATGGTATAGGTTTGCCTATTTTGGGATAATTGTGCTCGACAATGGTACCGTCAAAATCTACTGCTATAATCATAAGGCTTTAGGTATAACGTATTTATATGGGTTTGTTAGTCTCTTCAGTGTCAGTCTCATCATCTATCTCATCAGTCATAATCGAGGCTAAATCGTCTTCTACTTTTTTTGCTGTTGGTTTACACATAATTAGTCCGATTGCACTAATTCCTGCCAACCAAATCAACGATTTGCTTGATGTATCTTGAATAAAATACACACCGCAAATACTAGCAATTAATCCGATAGATATCAGTGCGATGCGAGCCACTCCAAGTATACTGTAATAATATTCGCGTGCGCCATCGTCAGGTAAGTTCTTTAAGCGTTTCACTCCAACACTAAATCCTTTGAGAGCCAGAGGCAAAGATATGATTACATACCACAATATTACCGAGTAGGCTATCACCGAGCGAGGATCACCCGCTGCAAGGTATATTCCTTTGTTATATACGATGTTATAACTCACCATTGCGCTAACAATTACCAAAATTAGAACTATATAATATACGATTGTTAATAATACTTTTGGGTGTTTCATAATGTTTTCTGGAAATAATTTGATATTTCTTATTCTTTGTTTTTGTAATTTACTCGGTTTATTATTGAGCGACCTAATGTTACCTCATCTGTATACTCCAGATCATCGCCAATGGAAACTCCACGAGCAATTGTGGTGATATTTACGTTGAATGTCGCTAGTTTTCTGTATAGGTAAAATGATGTTGTATCACCCTCCATATTTGGACTAAGAGCGAGAATAATCTCTTTTACATTGGTAGTGTCCACTCGTTCAATCAAAGAATTTATCTCCAAATCAGAGGGTGAAATGCCATTCATCGGAGATATTACTCCTCCAAGTACGTGATATACACCACTATATTGTTGCGTATTTTCTATGAGCATCACCTCTTTTATACTCTCTACAACGCATATTGTGCTACTATCACGCTTTTGATTGCTACATATTTCGCAGATTGGCATATCAGATATATTATGACATATTTCGCAATGCTTGATATTTTCACTCAACTCGTGAATGGCAAGATTAAATTTTTCTGTCTTCTCTTTGCCTTGTCTTAACACGTGCAGTGCCATTCGTAAAGCAGATTTGCGCCCAATACCAGGTAGTGAAGCAAATGCATTTACAGCGTTTTCTAATAGCGATGATGGAAATTGTTGTATCACGTTATAATATAGAGGACTTTTAAAACTCCCAGAATATAAAATTAAATAATTAGCAAATTTGTTGCAAAGGTAGTAGTTTTTAGGCAATATTCCAAAGTTTTCCTGACTTCGACACTTTTTTGACCAAAAACACTTAAACTATTGATTATCAGCCAAAGTTTGAGGCACCCAAAATTCCTCTTCAAGCAAAGGTTTAAGTAATTTATGCCTATTAGTTAT
>JAWXTU010000175.1:0-3659 GCA_044433285.1 bacterium
CCATATAGGTTCGGCAGCTTGGATAACCAACCAAAACGGAACCGCAGTACAGCACTTGCAGTATATGGCTTGGGGAGAATTGTTTGCCGACCAACGATCAACGGACTACAGCGAACGCTACACATTCTCAGGCAAAGAGAGAGATGTCGAGACAGGATTTTCATACTTTATTGCTCGCTATTATCTATCAGAGTATGGTATTTTTGGTGGAGTCGATCAACTCTCAGATAAGTACCCATCAACTTCCTCTTATGCATATTGCAACAACAATCCAGTGATGTTGGTGGATCCAGATGGAAGGAAACCTATATACGACCCAGATGGTAATTTATTGGGAACAGATGACGAAGGGTTAAAAGGTAAGGCTATAATAATGAAAAAGGAAAATTTTAAACAAGGAATGACGATAGATTATGATGATGAATTAAATTTAGGAATAGGTGGTTTAAATGATCAAAGTGCGCGTGATAAATTTTATAATAGTTATGATAACTTGAAAAGTCGCCCTGATTATGATGGTCATTTAACTTTTAAAGAAGCTATGTTGTGGTTTCATTATGGAAATGGTGAACCATTATATGTTGATCAGAATCAAATTGATTTGTCTTCTGTTAATTTTAATATTGCAAGTGGAAAAACTCAACAACTGTTTTCGCCATTAAAACCAACTGAAACAGGATTAATATATGGTAGAATACATATATATCACATAGGAGGCCAAGTTACATGGCTTGGAGGTTTAGATGGGAAATTAGATGATTATGATTTTGATTTACAGAAAAATGCTCCAAAGCGAAATTTTTGGACTGTAGTAGGGCATTTAATAAATAGAGTGTATATGTATAGACCTCCAATTGAAAAACACATTCCTTACAATAATCCAGTTGAAACTTTCTCAATATATAGTTATAAAAAGAATAAATAATTTAAAGTATGAATTTATTACAGTTTAGACGCCTTATTATATTTTTATTTGTTGTATGTGTCCTATCTTTTGGATATGAAACAGCACCTGGGACAAAGACAGATGATGTGCAAATAGCATTAGGTATTGAAAAGCCTAAATTAAAATATTCCGATCTAGAAAAATCATTTTATGGGTATTGTGCAGAATTAGATGTTTATAAATTACCGCATGAAATGCTTGATAGTTTTTTATCAAAAGAAAAGAAATACAATATGTTAGAAACAGATTATGCAATGATCAATTGGCAAAAAGGTCGCTTAGATAGTATTACAGAGTCTAAATTAAATCCATTTCGGACAGCTGGTTTTTTTGTAGGAGAACGAGATAAAAGGATTTATTATGACTATCTAGACGATATGGATAGATTATATTATGAAGAAAAATCATACTATACAATAATATATGATTCTGTTTCAGATTATTACCAAGTCCTTTTAATAGATACAGTAGAGTCAAAGTTATTTATACATTCTTATTTTCCTAATTAATTGTTTGATTTATGAAAAAGAGACATATTATACTGTTAAGTATTGCTACTTATTTTTTTAGTTTGTTTTTAGGTTTTTCCTGTGTGCACAAACTATGTTATTATATAATAGAAAATTTAAATCCAGATTATAAGTTTTCGGATGAATGGTTTATCTCGCAGGTTATTAAATTTACTTGTTTTATTGCTGCAATAATCGTGTTTTTTACTCAATGGACGAGAGTTAGATTACAAGAAGCTATTTTAATATTTTTTGTTTCAAGTTTTATAGGGTTAAGTCATATTAATGTTAGCTGTTTAGGTGAAGTCGTTGCTCTAATATTTATTATACCATTTTTTTTGATTTTTGTTAATTGGGCAGTAGTTAGAGAATTTGAACATTATCATGATATACTACTACCCCAAATAGGACAGTTTTATAAGACAGATTGTAAACTCAAGAAACTTATATTTGCTAATAAATACCATTAGAGAGAAATGATCGCACAATACAATCCAGAGGTAGATGGAGCTGAAATCTATGAGTTTTATGATCAAATAAATGATGGTGACTATGTAACGTTTGAGTATGATCACCTGGATAGAAAACTTTATGAAATATATCCAGATGGCACAGCTACTATTTTTGAATATTTTATTGGACAAAATAGTTTAGGAGTAAAAAATTTATGCTTAGCGGTGATTGATGCCAATGAGATAATAACAGAAATATATAGTTCCCCACGAGGGTGGAAAACAGAGACAAAAGCTCCAGATAATTCTCTCACCACATTTGAATATAATGCTTTGGGAGAACTCTTAAAAAGCACCAATCCAGATGGATACTCTACAGAGTATCTATACAACATTTTTGGGCAACTCGAGAGTCGCCACCATCCAGATGCAGGAGAGACCTATTATGAATATGACCTTATGGGTAATGTAGTTACAAAAGCGGCGCAACGAGAATTAGATATGGGAGTATCAACTCAATATTTATACGATTACGGAAGATTAACCGATATAAATTATCCACTTATGCCAGAGCGTGATGTTCATTATGAGTATGGTACATCAGGCAACGAGACCGGACGTATTATTTCAATGAAAGATGCAGTAGGCGAAGAGTTTTATACTTATAATCAATTGGGAGCGTTAGCTTCACAAGAGCGACATCTATATCTTCCGCTAGAACAGTCTGCATTTGCGTTTAAGACAGAATTTAAATATGATATCTGGAATAGATTGCTGAATATGACTTACTCAGACGGAGAAGTTGTCTATTATAATTACAACGAGGGAGGTCAATTAACCTCAATGTGTGGTAATGAGATGTATATACAAAATATTATATATGATAAATTTGGTTCACGTACTTATTCTTTAAAAGGCGATGCAATGCAAGAGGAGTTTGTATATGATAATATGCGCCGTTTATCAGAAAAAAATCTACTTTCTAACGGTGTACTTTTACAAGATATTCATTACACATATGATGATGTAGGAAATATTATTTCTCAAGAAAATTATGCACCAGTTGTTGCTTGGGGTATGGGCGGAGGATATGAACACAACTATTTATACGACAGCCAATATCGTTTGGAGTATGCATTTGGCAACAATGTTGATGATCAATATAACGTATATACATACTTTTCGCCAGCAGGGCGTATATATGGCAAAGTATGCGATTATACAGGACAATTTGACGTTAATTACTATGATACATCAGATTATCAGCCACATGCAGTGAAGTTAATAGAGTCTAGTCGATATGGAGATATAAGTGTTTTGTGGGATAGAAACGGCAATATGCAAGGGATGGTTTCAGATGCGGGATTAATATCTTATCATCTGTATGATGAAGATAACAATATGATATCAGCAATAAATAATAGTAGCGTTGCTTATTATGGATATAATGCATCGCAAGAGCGGATGTTTAAACTCACAGGACCAAATATGTATGAAAATTATAATGCAGGGGATATATCAACGACTTCGTTTTTTGATGATTTTGTGCTATATCCTAACCCTTATTTGGTGGTAACGCCAAGCGGATATTCAAAACATTATTATGCAGGTAGTGAGCGTATAGCATCAAGTATCGGGGGCGATGGATTACCAGAAGAGACCATTATTACAAGCGATGAAACAAAGCAAGGTCTGGCAGATGATTTATTTGCTAGTGTGTTTACAGAGCAGCTAGAATTAATAAATTATGAT
>JAWXTU010000176.1:0-3531 GCA_044433285.1 bacterium
TATCATAAGTGCAAGGTTTTATGGTACAAAGATAGTCATTTTTTTGCACTTGACCAAATGTTTTAGCTAAATAATTCACTAAATATCAGTACTTTTGATGATTTTTCAGTAAACCCTAAATAATAAAATTAAATATTTAGTGTCGCTCTTTTAAGAGTCGGCTAAATAAAAATTTTATATCTCTATTCCCTCCTTGTCGAGCAAATCGATGGGGAGGGAATTTTTTGCGCAAAAAAATAGTATCTAATATATTATTTACTCATTATTTTTTTGTACCTTTGCAGGCTGAATAATGAATGAGGGTTTTTTTTTGAAACCCCCGATAAAATATGAGGGATACTAGATTTAACTCCCCCGATAAAATATGATGGATACTAGATTACGGTTTTTGAGTATGGGCAGCGGTAGCAGTGGCAATTGTTATTACATTGGTACTGCCGACTACGGTTTCTTGATAGATGCCGGAGTATCTGTGCGCACCGTAAAGCGCGAACTTAAAGAGCATGGTATCTCGTTTGAAAATATCTGGGGCATATTCATCACTCACGACCATACAGACCATATCAAATCGGTAGGGGTGCTGGGCGAGAAGTATCATATCCCTGTCTATATCACTGCTGAGATGCACACGGGTATCAACCGCAATTATCGTGTAACCGAAAAACTTGTTTCGTGCTGCAAATTCTTCAAAAAAGGCGATGCAGTAGCTATCCGCGATTTTGTAATTAAGTCGTTCCCTGTGTCGCACGATGCCTCGGACTGTGTAGGGTATTCAGTGGTTTATGGCGACCAAAAATTTGTTATCGCCACCGATTTGGGCTACATTGGCAAGGAGGCAGCCGACCATATGGTGGAGGCTAATTATCTTGTGATTGAGGCTAATTACGACGAGAATATGCTCAAAAATGGTCCATACCCCTACCCCCTCAAACAGCGTGTGCGCTCGCATACTGGTCACTTGAGCAACGACCACGCCGCAAATTTTGTGGCGGATAACTACAACGGCAATCTATCGCACATATTCCTCTGCCACCTCAGCCAAGAGAACAACACCCCCGAAATAGCTTTCAACACGGTAAACAATGCCCTCGTAGAGAAAGGCATCACCGTTGAACTGCTACACCCCCTCGAAAGAACCACATCGTCAGCGATGTATAAATTCAAAGAATTAAAATAGTTATTAGTTGTGCCTATTGTCAAAATGGCACCGGTTGCTGTCAGAAATTCACATAACCTAGCATAACCTCATCTTGGCACTCAATTTGTTATATATTAGTTGTATAATAACAACTAAAAATTAACAAAAATATGGCAAAAGGAACAATTGGGGTAACTACGGATAATATCTTCCCCGTAATTAAAAAATTCTTGTATAGCGATCACGAAATATTTCTTCGTGAGCTAGTATCAAATGCGGTAGATGCTACCCAAAAACTAAAAACTCTATCGTCGGTAGGCGAGTACAAAGGTGAGTTGGGCGAGATGCGCGTTGAGGTGAAAATCGACGAAAAAGCGGGCACTCTTACCATCTCTGATAAGGGGATTGGTATGACTGCTGAGGAGATTGAGAAATATATCAACCAGATAGCATTTTCGGGCGCAACGGATTTTCTTGATAAATATAAAGATGATGCAAACGCTATTATCGGACATTTCGGACTAGGTTTTTACTCCGCTTTTATGGTAGCAAAACAGGTGGAGATTTTCACAAAATCGCATAAAGGCGAAGCCGCTCAGCACTGGTCGTGCGATGGCTCGCCAGAGTATTTGCTAGAGGAGTGCGACAAAGCGGAGCGCGGTACTGATATAGTATTGCACATCGACGATGAAAACAAAGAGTTTCTTGAGGAGGCTCGCATCTCGACTCTGCTTACAAAATATTGCAAATTCTTGCCAGTAGAGATAGCTTTTGGCGAGAAAAAAGAGTGGAAAGATGGTAAAGAGGTGGCTACAGGTGAGAAAAATATTATAAACAATGTTGCTCCTGCGTGGACTCGCAAACCTGCCGACCTAACCGATGAGGATTACAACAACTTCTATCGCGAACTATATCCATATGGCGAAGAGCCACTTTTCCATATCCACCTGAATGTAGATTATCCGTTTAACTTGACTGGTATACTATATTTCCCACGTGTGAAAGAGAATATCGAACTTCAACGCAACAAAATCCAACTATATAGCAACCAGGTATTCGTAACCGATTCGGTAGAGGGTATTGTGCCTGAGTATCTTACACTGTTGCACGGTGTGATTGACTCGCCAGATATTCCACTAAATGTGAGTCGCTCGTACTTGCAAGCCGACGGAAATGTAAAGAAAATTTCTAGCCATATCACTAAAAAAGTGGCTGACCGTATGAATGATATTTTCCGCAACGACCGCCTACAATACGAGGAGAAATGGAACGCGCTTAAAATATTTGTGGTGTTTGGTATGCTCACCGATGAGAAATTCTATGATAAAGCCAAAAACTTTGCGCTGTTGAGCAACGTGGACAATAAACTGTTTACTTTCGAAGAGTACAAAGAGTTGATAACTAGCGAACAAACCGATAAAGATGGCAATTTGATTTGCTTGTATGCCAACAATGCTGAGGAGCAACACTCGTATATCGAGGCTGCTAAGGCAAAAGGGTATGATGTGTTGTTGTTTGATGGTCAGTTAGACTCGCACTGGGTGGCACAATATGAGCAAAAGAACGAAAAATGTCGTTTTGTGCGTGTGGATAGCGATGTGGTGAGTAAGCTGATTGTGAAAGAAGATGCTGCGGTTGTAGCCCTTACTGCCGACGAGCAAACTGCACTAACTGAGGTGTTTAAGGCTCAATTGCCAACGATAGAGAAATCGGAATTTATCGTTGCAGTAGATGCTCTAGGCGAAGATGCTGCCCCTGTGGTGATTACGCAAAACGAATTTATGCGCCGTATGAAAGATATGGCTCGCACTGGCGGAGCAAACCCGATGATGGGATTTTATGGCGAAATGCCTGACTCTTATTCGTTTGTGCTAAACACTACGCACCCAATAATTAAAGAGGTGTTGGAGGCAGAACAGGCTGAATGTGCGGCACAAGTAGCCCCAATTATGGCGCAAATGGCTGACCTCGACGCTCGTAAGTCGGTACTTAAAGAGTCGCACAAGGACAAAAAAGATGAGGAGATACCTACTGCCGAAAAAGAGGAGATAGAATCGCTCGACAAACAAATCGCTGCCGAAGGTGATAAACGCAATGCGGTATATGCTACATTTGCAGCTAGCCACGACAAGGTAAAACAACTTATCGACTTGGCTTTGTTGTCGAACAATATGCTGAGAGGTAAAGAATTAGCTGATTTTGTGAAGCGCAGTATCTCGTTATTGAAATAGTTTTTGTTGAGATAAATTTATAGAGGGGCTGTAAAATCACCCCGAACAACAACCCCTCTGAACCACAAATTTTCAGATCAATAAAGCACCGCCCCCGAGAAGTTATTGAAAACTTTTCGGGGGCGTTCTTTTTTCGCTAGTCAGTTACCAACTTCTAATAGC
>JAWXTU010000177.1:0-3482 GCA_044433285.1 bacterium
TACTTTTTTTCCATTCAGAAAAGAGAAGGAGAGATTTTTTTCTCTCTTTCCTTTCTGATAAAGTAATTATCTAACTATCAACGCCTCACAAGGTGTTGCATTTATAAGTTGAATTTAAGAGATATTAAATTTTTGACTTCATTTATAGGTTGTAATATATTTGAAATTATAGAGGAAAAAGAAAAACATCTTTTCTATCTAAAAGGAAGAGGGGCTGATGCTAAGGGATTTTATGGAGTTGGTGGTTTTACAGTTTTGAAAAGGAGCATTATTTCTAATAATTCAACCCATTCTCTTTCCTGGCAAAAAAGAGATGGAAAGGTGCGTGAATGCACTATAGCAGAAAATGGAAAATTATATTTAGAAAAAGATACTACTTTCTCTAGTCCAAGTACAGCTTCTGCTTTTTGTATAGGGAATAATACTAATGGATGGATTGTTTGGAAAGATAAGGATGGTAAGACACTTGATGATGTATATAGAGAATCATTATAGATCATATATAGCAATAGCCCAGAAAGGAAATATTTCTTTCTGGGCTATTGCTATATATAAATAATCTCTACTGTCTATTTAGCTATTCTATTATATTCCTCAATTGCTTTTTCAAGAATAACCGCAGCTCTTCCTAGTTCCTCTACTTCAAGTACATAAGCTAAACGAGCCTCTTGTTGTCCAAGTCCTGGAGTTGCATAGAAACCACTTGCAGGAGCTAACATTACAGTCTCTCCTTCATAAGAGAAAGACTCTAACAACCATACAGCAAATTTATCTACATTGTCAACAGGAAGTTTAACAATTAAGTAAAATGCCCCTTTTGGTTTCGGACAAGTTACGTTAGGAATTTTATTTAATGCTTCATATAAGTAATCACGACGTTTTTTGTATTCCGCATTTACCTCCTCAAAATATTTCTTACCAATGCCAAATGCTGCCTCTGAAGCAATTTGTCCAAACAATGGTGGAGACAAACGAGCTTGAGCAAGACGCATTGCAGCATCCATAACTTCCTTATTCTTAGATACAATTGCTCCGATACGGATACCGCACATACTGAATTTTTTAGATACAGAATCAATCATAATTGCATGCTCTTCCATACCCTCAATCTCCATAATAGAGTAGTGCAATTTGCCCTCTCCATCATAGATAAAGTCACGATATACTTCATCTGAAATAATGTAAAGATTATGTTTTTTTGCAATAGCACTAAGTTTTTCTAGTTCTTCACGAGAATATAAATACCCAGTTGGATTTGATGGATTACAAATCATTATAGCTTTTGTGCGTGGAGTAATCTTTTCTTCAAATGTCTCGATTGCAGGTAGAGCAAATCCATTTTCTATACAGGCTGTAATTGGTACAACATTAGCCCCACATTGTTTTGCAAATGTTGTATAGTTAGCGTAAAAAGGTTCTGGTATAAGTACCTCATCTCCAGGATTAATTATCGCATTAAGAGCAAATACAATTGCTTCTGAACCACCAGTAGTTACGATAATATCCTTCATTGTGATAGGGATATTTACGCTTTTATAGTAGTCAACAAGTACATTTACATAAGAGTGATTACCTTCACTAAATGAGTACTCTACGCTTGTAGTGATAGTGTTTTTTACAGCATCAATAGCCTCTTGTGGTGCAGGGATATCTGGTTGACCAATATTTAGGTGATATACTTTGATACCTCTAGCTTTGGCAGCTACCGAATATGGTACCAATTTACGAATGGGTGAATAAGGAAACCCTTTTGCTTTTTCTGAAATATTAAGCATTTTTTTTGTTGTTTTATTGTTTCTATCTCAATGAGTTAGATAAAAACAGATTGGTATTGTAATAATTTAAAAGGTTGGTTTCTAGCACAATTTATTAGGCTAGAAAATATGGTGCAAAGATACTCATTTTTTTTGATAAACAGTATAATTTTAATCTACAAATATAAAAAAAAATAGGTCGAATAAATAGACAATAAAATGTTATTTATTCGACCAAATTTAATAATATAATCATTTAATTATATTTCTCTATTTTTCAACACGGATACGTGCATCTACAGCAACAACTGCATCTGCAGAACCAAGTAATGGATTAAGGTCCATCTCAGCAATTTCTGGAGCTGCTTGTACTAATGCAGAAACGCGAGCTACAGACTCCGCAAAAAGCAGCTCATTTACAGGCTCTTGACCACGTACTCCTTTGATGATTTTATATCCACGTAGGCGTTCAATCATTGATTTTGCCTCTGGTAAACCAATTGGTGCAAGCGATGCTTGTACATCTTTTAGCACTTCAATAAATATACCACCTAGTCCGCAAAGTACTTGATGTCCAAATTTATCTTCACGGCTAGAACCAATAAATATTTCAGTACCTTTATACATACAGCAAATTTCTACAGCATATGTATCCTGAATTTTTATTAATCTATCAAATTCAGATTTAATTGTCTCAATATCATTAACATTCAACACAACACCACCCACATCTGATTTATGCACAGGTCCGCAAACCTTCATAACTAATGGGAACCCAAACTCTTCAGCCACTTTTACTGCCTCTTCTTGAGTGCGTACTTCAGCGTTGCGTTTGCGGTCAATACCAGCTGCATCAAGTAGTTGATTTATCTCATCTAATGATAGATAACCATCTTTAGCATTGTCAATTACCTTGCGAATAGCATCTTTGTCAACCGATGGCATTTCAAGCACTTCTGGCTCTGGATCTGGAGTATTATATACTTTAGCAAGTGCATTTCCAAAGATACACTCTTCGCTAAAATTGATACGATTTTTATTATTGATAAAATCTTCAATTTCCTCTTTTACATTAATGATAGACGGTAGGATAGGGAAGATAGGTTTTTTACACTCTTTCATCTTTTTGTCCAGAAGTTCGTACACGTCCCAATTGCTGAATAGACCAGGCGAACCAAATATCACAGCCATTGCATCAATATTATCAAAGTCATTTTCGCAAGCATCTATTATATCACCAAGGTTTTTTGCACTACCAGTTGCCAAAAAGTCAATTGGATTAGCAACAGAAGAGCCAGGTAATAGTTTTGCTAATAATTCGTCAGCTTTTTCGCCACTAATTGCAGGTACTTCTAGTCCATTATTTGATAGGGCATCAGTTAACATTACAGCAGGACCACCAGCGTGAGTGATAATTGCCATATTTTTGCCTTTCATCTCTGGGTGCATAAATACCGAGCATACATTTACAAGCTCTAAACGGTTGTTACAGCGTACAATACCTGCTTTGCGGAATAGAGCATCGACAGCCACATCAGATGTAGCAAGAGCTCCTGTATGCGAAGATGCTGCACGACTTCCTGCTGATGATGCACCTGATTTAATAGCAGCAATTTTACACCCTTTGCGTATAAGTGAAGAGGCGTGTTTAAGCAATTTTTTTGGCTGTTTTACGCTCTCCATATATATCATTTTCACAAAAGAAGATTCTCCCTCTACATATGTCTC
>JAWXTU010000178.1:0-3415 GCA_044433285.1 bacterium
CTTGCCGTTATCGGCAAAAATATCTATATTTGTAGCGGTTTAGCGATTAAGTTATTGCCGATAAAATGAGGATTATGAAGTATATTTCAGTTAGTGAGTTTGCCCAAAAGTGGAGCATTTCGGAGCGCACGGTTAGAAATCAGTGTGCCACAAGTCGTATTGATGGGGCATTTCTCACTGGTAAGACGTGGAATATCCCGACATCAGCAGAGCCTCCGAAGAGGGGAGCTAAGGCGAAAATATCACCACTACTTGCCGCACTTCGTGAGCAAAAGGCAATGAAGCTGAAAGGTAGTATATATCACCGAACACAAATCGACTTGACATATAACTCCAATCACATCGAGGGTAGTCGCCTGACTAAGGAGCAGACTCGATATATCTTTGAGACTAACACGATTGGCATTACCGATGAAGCTATAAAGGTCGATGATATTATCGAGACCACAAACCACTTCCGTGCGATTGACTACTGTATCGACAATGCCGATGTAAAGCTGTCGGAGAGTGTGATTTTGAAGTTGCATAAGATTCTGAAATATGGTACTTCTGATGCCGCTAAAGAGTGGTTCGTGGTTGGTGGATATAAGCGATTGCCAAACGAGGTGGGAGGCATTGAGACCACGTTGCCCGAAGATGTAGCAATCGAAATGAGAAAGCTACTCAAAGAGTATAACTCAATCAAAGAGAAGAGTTTTGATGATATTTTGAATTTTCATCATTGCTTTGAAACGATTCACCCATTCCAAGACGGAAATGGTCGTGTAGGTCGCCTCGTGATGTTCAAGGAGTGTTTGGCAAATGGCATTGTGCCGTTTATAATAGACGAGAATTTAAAGATGTTCTACTATCGAGGCCTCCAAAATTGGGTGTCGGCGAGGGAGTATCTACGTGACACCTGCCTCACTGCGCAGGATAATTATAAAGCTCTCTTGACATACTTCAAGATTAGGCATTAGGGTGTGTTTGCACCTCCTGCGAGAAGATAAATTCGCTTTTACAAAATTTCATTTGGAGTATGACATAATATTTCATATCTTTATGACATATTTGTTTTATAATTAAACACCATAAGCCGTGAATAGAATAAAGGAAGTTCTTGAAGAGAAGGGAATAAAGCAGACGTGGCTTGCTGAAAAACTTGGTAAAAGTTTCAGCATAGTAAATGCTTATGCCTGTAATCGTCGCCAACCAACCCTCGAAATACTCTTCGAGATAGCAAAGATTTTGGGCGTAGATCCTAAGAAGTTAATTGATAGTCGTAAATAGTATAACATATGAAAACAGATAACCAACTAATTGGAGAGGTGCTTGCAAAAAATGCGACCTCATTCTTTATTCCTCCATTTCAGCGAGCTTATGCGTGGGGACGACAAGAGATAGAGCGTTATTTCAGTGATGTCTCTCGAATAATAGAGTCCGAATTAGATGATTCTCAAAATGATAAATTAGAGCATTTCTTTGGCACGTTGGTAATCAAACCAGAGAAAGATGGTTTTGCAAGCAGGTCTGTTGTTGTCGATGGGCAACAACGACTAACTACTACATTAATTCTTTTGATTGCGCTAAGGGATTTAGAGGACGATATTGCAAATAAGAAGCATATTACAAATACATATCTAATAAATAGCTCGTCAAGTTTTCAAGATAAAATAAAATTAAAGCAAGTAACAAGAGACTGGGACTCATATAAGGCTTTAGTAAATAGTGATACATCGTTGGCAAGCGGTGTAATACGCAATGCTTATTTGCTGTTTACAAAGTTAATAAGCGCAAAAAGCAAGTCCAATCCTCGAATAACGTTACATCATTATATTACAGCTATCGAGAGAATGAATGTGGCTGTAATATTTCTTGACGAGAGACCATTCAAGGGCGAAGATCCTCAGATTATTTTTGAGACACTAAACTCGCTGGGCAGACCGCTTACACTATCTGATCTTATTAGAAACTACGTGCTTCTAAATATGAATAGTCAGAATCAGTCTGATATATACGAAAATGTTTGGCATCCTAAGGTTGAACTTGTCCTCAATGAAGGCACATCTGCGTTTCTTCGAGATTACCTTCAGCTAAAATTAGCAACAGCCATTAAAGCTGTGAGCGACAATAACACCAAAGAGATATATCATATATTCAAAAATTTTGTCAAGGAGATGTTCTTGGATCACACTGATTTCATCTCAGACATTATTCCTTTTGCCAAATGGTATAGTTGGATCATACAACCTGAATATATGGATATAGTCTCGAATAATAACGAGAATAATAAAATTATAAAGGAACTCATTAGAAACATATTTCACGATATTAAAGCAGAAGCCTTTAAGCCATTAGTATTAGGGTTGTTGCAGCAGCATCAAGTTTGTAGCGATGAAGATAAATTAAGCGATGAAAGGTTTATCTCTCTGTTACATACGATTAGAACGTATTTGATCCGTAGGCGCATACTTGGCTTGACTCAAGGAGAGAATAAGGAGATGCCAGCTTTGTGCAAACATATACATTCGATTATAAAAGGTGAAGTCGAATTGATAGATCTTCTATCAAATATGTTTTACAGGCTGAGACTCCCCAATGATGCCGAAATGCTTATTGAATTTCATAAACTAAAATTCTATGAACTTAAAAAATATGCAAAGTTTATTTTAGGCAAGATGGAAGAGAACGTATCGAAAGTGCCAGTTGATTTTCGCAATCCCAAAATAACAATTGAGCACATTATGCCTCAAAAGTTAGACCCATCTTGGATAGATGCACTTGGTGAAAACAGCAAGGAAATACACGAAAAATATCTGCATAATATTGGAAATCTGATATTAACGGAGTTTAATAGTGAGATGGGAAATAAATCCTTTGCTGATAAGAAGGCTAAATTAACGACTTCAAATCTAAATTATAGGTGTTTTGTGTTAGAACAAGACGTTTGGAATGAGGCAAGTATTGATAAGCACTTAGGATTTATGTGTCAAATATTCTTCGATACGTTCCCATTGCCTTATGAGTATAAAGTTCGCTCGAATTGGAATACGAAAGAGGATGAGGCGCACAATGTATCTCCACTAGATCCTGAAATTGCGGACTTAGTAGAGGGGCGCAAACCAATTGAACTAAGGATTGAGGAGAAGGTGATTAAGGTGAAGTCTTGGCAGGATATACTAATAAGATTTTTGAAGTATATCAAAGATAGTCCATACTATGATTTCGGGCTAATACTTGAGAAACAGTCTGATTTCGCGTATAAAAACGAAATGATTGTAAAGTGGTCTTCTCTATCAAAAATGATTGAAGAAAACGACTCATTAGGACAAAGATATAAAACTCTTGATGGAAAGTTTTATTATAAACTTGACCGACTTATTGATAACATAATATTTGTTCACATAAACATATCTGCAACAGGATGTATGCGAAG
>JAWXTU010000179.1:0-3392 GCA_044433285.1 bacterium
TCAAATAATCCTCGCTTTCCTGTGCACTTAAAATTCATAATGATTTATATTAGTTTTACACTGCAAAGATAAGCATAATTATTTGATTTTCAAAGAATCAGTTAATAGAAGTCACCTATAGAGATTTTTCCAACTGCAAAGTTACATCAAAAAGTTCCTAAAACCAAATATTTTAACAAAAACTACCTTGCGGAGCATCAATTTCCAAATCAACTATTTATCGTTCTAATTTCAACAACGACTTATACATATTACTATAAGAATCGCGTTCTTTATATCTTTCTGCTCGTGCACAAGCTTGTTCAAGTTTACCATTCTCAGTCATATCAGCCACCCATTTCTCATTTTCGAGAAACTTACGCCCTTTATTATAATTAGGGATGTACTTTTTTAGGGCTATTTCTATTGCTGCGGCATTAGTAAAATGGCGACAAGTATCCTCATAATGGAGCAAAAACCAATATTCGATAGACTGCAAACTATCGCAAATTAGCACATTATCTCTCTTGCTATACTTTAATTTGAAACGTTCTAACTTCTTGTTTTCTGCGTCAGAACGTCTACTAACATCTGCATCAAACACACATATTACAAAAACATCTTCTCGCAAAAGCTCTTCAACTTTCTTTTCTATTTTCGTAATGCTATTATTTTCAAACAGACGTGGAGATATGGTACAGCGATACCCTTTTAAAGATTTTAGATGCTTGAAGTAAAAAAGCTCTGTTTGTCCCTCACCTACAATATGGATAGTCTGACGTGTGGCTTGCGTTGGTCTATTTCTTTTCATACATTAAATATTCGGGATAGCACCAAATTTACCAAATTTATATGCTTTCTGCAAAGATGACAAACGATTTAAGGCTTTAAAATCGGTTAGAGGATAGAGTGTTGAACTTCCATCGTCGCCTTTTTCAGTAAACCAGATATTGTCTTTTCGTAGTAAATCATCTTGCGCCAATAGTCCATCATAATGCGTGGTAACTAACATTTGTGCGCATTCAGACTCTTGCAAAAAACGCTCTATTATATACTCGACCAATTTTGGGTGTAGAGATGACTCAATCTCATCAACAGCAAGGAATGCATTGTTATTAATCGCACTTTGCACATATTTTGCTATATCCAAGGTGCGGATAGTACCACGCGACTCACAGTCAATCGGCAACTCGTAAGAGCTACCTACACCATCTTCCCCTTTTATTAAGTGCTTGAAAATGATATTATTCTTGTTATCTCGATTAATCTCTGTTACATTAAAGTCGGCAGCTTTAAGGTAGTTTAATGCATATTGTAGATCTTCTATCTCATCACTCAATAGTCCATTCAACCCATACAGAGAGAATATTTCTGAGGTGTAAACTTCTTGTGTTTTAAAATAAGATAGAACACTTTCTATCTCTAAGATATTAATATTTAACTGCATATATGCAGCAAAGAGCGACATATTTGGCAAACATCTTAATGTAATTTCCTCTTTTGCTGTAGTTGTGAGTTTGATTTTATTTCCGAATTTTATAATAGAGACTCCATTATCGATGCCCCTCTCGAAGACTACAGCAGGCTGTGAAGTTGGATAATACAATAGGCTTTCGCCAATAATGTGGTCGTTGGTGAGTGTGAGTGAATATACAAATTTCACATATTTATCATTCAACTTTGCGTAAAATGTGATTCCGAATAAAGAGGGTTCGTGGCGACTGTTCTCATCAAGTAAAAACTGACTAACACCTGTTGTATCAGCCTTACTTTTTGGCACTTTAGTCAAAAAGTCTTTTATAAGACCATACGCTTTAATGAAATTACTTTTTCCAGATGCATTGGCTCCGTATATAACCCCGAGTTTTAACAAACGAACATCTGGTGCTATATTCACTACGTGGTATGACTCAAAGTCCTTACTACGATCTGCCTCAAAACTTAATGATACTTCATCTCTAAATGAAAGTATATTTTTAATTACAATTTCTGCTATCATAGTGATATTACAATTTTTGCGCAAAATTAATAAATATAATCCATATAGACAAATTTTTATCACATAAAAATGCAGAAAATACGTAAAGCTAGTCAGAAGAGCGCATTTTACAACCTTTTCATGGCTGCTAGCCAACAAAAAACTCTCAGCAGTGCCGAGAGTTTTGCATTTTATTCTTTAAACAATGCAAGGCGCAATCCGAGAATATCAAGACGGAGCTCTGGGTCGCAGCTATAGCGATAATCATCATCAAAAACCTACTGAAGCCTTAAAATTAATCATAAATCCTGTAAGGTAATTCGGTACAGCATATTGTCCGCCATAAATATCTGTTACCCAGTAGTAAGAGTTGACATTTTGAATGTCGAAGAGATTGAAAATTTCGAGGCTGAGCCAGATATTTTTTACTGGTGAGATGTAATCCATAAATTTCTCGCGCCCAGCAAGAAAGCCACGAGATGCACCAATATCAACACGGTTGTACGCCTTCGTGCGCAACACAGCCTGATAACGCTCAGAGTGAGGAGGTCCGAACGGAAGTCCGTCTGACCAGACTAATTTTACATTAACCTTATACTCTGGGTGGTTGGGGAAATAGTCTTGGAAAAAGAATGAGATATTATATCTCTGCTCATTGGGACGAGATATCCACCCTGGATATATCTCACCAAGATAGTTGCCGGCATTGCTATACAACGAATAACTATCAGATATTAAATTTTCGCGCGAACGCATCCACGAAAATGATATCCACGAGTCGGTACCTGGCACAAACTCACCAAAGAATTTCACATCTACCCCTGCCGAATAGGCAATTGCATCATTTTCACCCGAATAGCGCACCCGTACATTATCTACATAATAACTAATTACCCTATCGGAGGGTTTGTAATATGCCTCCACAGTGAGTTTAAACGGACGGTTCCACGCTCTGAAATAGTAGTCCATACCCAAAATAGTATGCAGCGACCTCTGCGCTTGGATATCGCTATTTAGCGTAACATAGTTATTGCCAGAGGCATCTGTCTCCTCAACGCGCATCTCTTTATAGAATGGCGCTTGATAATATAGCCCTGTAGAGAATCTAAAATTTATATCTGCTTTCCAATCTGGAAAAACCGCCACAGTGGCACGAGGACTGAGTAAAAATTCACGATTAAAACTCCAATAATTTGCCCTAAAACCAGCAGTAAACACCCACAAACTACGCTCTTTTTCAAGCATATATGTATCTTGCAAATATCCTTGCACACGGTGCGACAACAACTGCACATCTGAATAGAGATTATAAATAATCTCCACCTTTTCGCTATTGACTGGCAGAGAATAGCCAGCCGAATCGCGGGTCTCCCACTCACTGATATTATCTGAAATTATCTCTGTTTGATAACTAGCACCCCACTGAATATGATTA
>JAWXTU010000180.1:0-3389 GCA_044433285.1 bacterium
GAACCTACTGGCAACGGACGACGAGAGAGCTTTAGATATGCTCCTGTGCCTCGTATGCGCGCTACATATATGGAGAATGGCAACAACACCCAAGAGGAGATGATATCTACGGTTAAGCGCGGTGTGTTTGTAGATGTATTCAGCAACGGACAGGTACAAATCGGAGCAGGCGACTTTACATTTTATGTAAAATCGGGCTATCTGATTGAAGATGGAAAATTGACCGCGCCAATAAAAGATATAAATATCATTGGCAACGGACCAGAAGCTCTAGCCGCTATTAGTATGGTGGGCAACGACTTAAAAATAGATAATAGCACCTGGACTTGCGGCAAAGATGGACAGAGTTGCGCTGTTACCTGCGGTATGCCATCTGTGTTAATCAACTCGCTAACCGTTGGTGGCGAATAGAAAATCCCACAGAAATAATCGATAAATATCTAAATTGTCGATAATCTAGATAGTCAATCCCCCAGAGGGGAGTTATAAAACTCCCCTATAAGGTATAACTAAATCCTATCGATACAAACTCGTAGAATTGTATTTTTGCAGGTGAACCATCTGCTGTAGCAACCGTGGTATCGTAACGTGGATAGATTGAAACTTTCGAAGAGAAAAATCTATTTATCTGGAAATTAGCTATCATCTCACAATCAATCTCCACCCCTTTAGTAGAGCCAATATAGTTACTAAAGAATGAGAACTTAACTTCAGTGTTGATATAATCGTTGAATTTCTTAGTCCAATTAACACGAAGAAGTCCCCCAAGTTGATTAAGCATCTGAGTGCCATCTGTGATACCTACTTGATTAGGAATATTTTCAGAGGCTAACACACCATCTGCATAAGTGGTATCCATTACATAAATCAACTTGTACGATACAGGCGAAAGGAAAATAGACAACCCATCAATCACCTTGTAATCAAGACCGAGAGATATATTTGTACGAATAGGAGAGAGAGTACCAGTAGTACGAATATTGGTATTCGAGGTGTATGTATTAAAGAGTTGAGCCTCAACATCTACCTCCGCAGTATAATATAATTTATCATACGCTTTAAGACCGAATTTTGAGTTGATGTGAAATAGGTCATCATTTACACGATAGTCGCGCAACGAGTCGCCATTTGTACTATTAACACCCAAACGCCATTCTGCTTTATTCTCCCATTGGATATTTTTTTCGGTGTTGTTATAGTTGTAATACCCCATCACATATAGGTTACCAGCCAGAGTACTCTCACCACCATTATACCAGTTGCTCGAGATATAATTTTGTGCGCCTTGAAGTTGAAATTGCGCTCCACGTGTCCACATAGATACTTTAGGAATATTAGTCTCCATCTCTGCTGGCTCTAATTTCTCCTTATTCATATCTATCATCATCTTATCCTTATTTCCTTTTTTCTTCTTACCCTCAATATCCTTAAATTCAGGCAATTGAGAAATATGATAGCTATACAACTCTGGATTTGTAGCACGTACATATTCACGCACTTGACTACGAATAGCAACCACGACACTATCATCTTGAGCTAGATTGTTAGAGACTCCCTCGCTACCGCCAAATACCCAATCGAGGAATAGAGGATTGTAAAGACTCTCTAGTATTGCCTCTTTGCGCAAGTCGATAGAGTCGCTCTCAGATATCATATCTGAGGGTTTAATCGCTTGAAATGATGCAATTTTAGATTTTTTTGTGGTAGTAGTGGTGATGGTGCTAACTGGCTCATCTACAGGAGAGACTTCTGGCTCTACCTCTGATGCAACCTCTGTAATTGATACAGAATTAGCCTCTAGCCATGCCTCCAGATCATCATCACTTATTACACTATCATTAACTGCGGCAACCATAGCATTTGAGCTACTGTTTGGTGCTGCACTTGAATTAGCTAAAATATTTGTAGTCGCTGCAAATACTAGCATTACTAAGATTATAAATTTACTCTTCATCATATTTTTGAAATAAGAAATCGTTATACGGAAATCGTTTAATATGTATCTCTTTTACTCTGTCGTAGAGCATTGTTTTTAGTTCGTCGATATTATCTCGTTCGCGTGCCGAGATAAACACACAGTTATTATTTAAGTTTGCAAGCCACATCTTTTTCAACTCATCAAGGCTATAATTCTCACGAGAGATTGGGGACAAATCATCTTCATCTTTAGGTTGATACGTAAAGGCATCTATCTTATTAAATACCAACACAGTAGGTTTTTGCTCTTTACATACATCTAGCAGCGTTTTATTCACCACCTCATATTGCTCCTCGAAATTTGGGTGCGAAATATCCACAATATGCACCAATAAATCTGCCTCACGCACCTCATCGAGCGTACTTTTAAACGATTCCACCAAGTGAGTTGGCAATTTTCGAATAAACCCAACAGTATCAGTGAGCAAAAACGGCAAATTATCTATAATCACCTTACGCACAGTGGTATCGAGAGTAGCAAAAAGTTTATTTTCGGCAAAAACATCACTCTTAGATAGCATATTCATCATTGTAGATTTACCCACATTGGTATATCCCACCAGAGCCACACGCACCATTTTTCCACGATTTTGGCGTTGTGTGGTCATCTGTTTATCAATAGCGATAAGGTCTTTTTTGAGCAACGATATCTTATCGAGTATAATACGGCGGTCAGTCTCAATTTGCGTTTCACCTGGACCACGCATACCAATACCCCCACGCTGACGTTCGAGGTGAGTCCACATACGAGTAAGACGAGGCAAAAGATATTGATATTGCGCTAGTTGCACTTGTGTTTTGGCATATGCAGTTTGCGCACGTTTGGCAAAAATATCCAAAATTAAATTTGTACGATCAAGTATTTTCACCTTCAACACACGTTCTATATTACGCAACTGCGTAGGCGACAATTCGTCATCAAAAATCACCATACCAATCTCCTCTTCACTCTCCTCACGAGCCACGATGAAATCATTTATCTCATTTAGCTTTCCCTCGCCCACAAAAGTACGAGAGTTTGGATAATCCAAACGCTGAAAAAAGCATTTTTGCACCTTCGCCCCTGCCGTGTCAGCTAAAAAAGCCAACTCATCTATATATTCACGTGCTTTTGGCTCACGCTGCTGTGGTGTGATAAGTCCCACCAACACAGCGTTTTCTTGATATATCTCTGTTACCTCTATTGCCACTATAAACTATTATTAAATTAAAGTGCAAAGATACAACTTTTTTATGAAACTTAACATATCCGAGGCTCTAAAAATCACCTTATATAAAAATAAATTAATAATAAGGTGACTTCTATTAACTGATTCTTTGAAAATCAAATAATTATGCTTATCTTTGCAGTGTAAAACTAATATAAATCATTATGAATTTTAAGTGCACAGGAAAGCGAGGATTATTTGATG
>JAWXTU010000181.1:0-3386 GCA_044433285.1 bacterium
TTCCGCAACAATCGGACTATTAAAATCGCTTGGGGCAAACAACTGGACGATACGTAAAATCTTCTTGGCACAAGCATTTAATTTAGTTGTGCGCGGAATAATTTGGGGTAATGCTATAGGATTAGTAGTTATAGGGATACAATATTTCACACACCTGATACCTCTCGACCCACAATCGTACTATGTCGATTTCGTGCCTGTATACCTCACATGGCAATCGTGGTTACTGCTCAATTTAGGCACAGCCATTGCAGCAATTACAATGCTTGTAGCACCCTCTTATCTAGTAACGAGAATCTCCCCAGCCGAATCAATGAGGAAAGAGTGATTTTATGCAAAGCTATCTTTGCGTATAATTACGCTCTAATATTTGAAATATTGGGCGAGTTCGTTTAAAGTTTATTTAAATTTTTTCTTCCTTTTAAAATTAAACGAACTCATAATAGTCTCGTTTTCAAAGTTATAGCTGTTTTGTTTTTGAGAAGTTAATTTAAATTTGGTGGGTTCAACGTCTAAATTCAACTTTTTTAACAAGAAAAAGATAAAGTCTCAATCTCTATATGTTTTATAGCTTCAAGGAGTTACAAGGAGTTAGAGTGTTTACTGAAAATAAATAAAGCTGCAAAAGTAACCATATTATGATTACCTTTGCAACTTTATTAGCAAGAATAATTTTAATCAAAACACATACCCTGCTTTTATTGTTAACGCATCAATATTCATATTTACTATAACATCTGATATAGTTTGTACTTCATACGTTAAACTTACATTCACTTTATTTTTAATACTAACACCTATTGCTGGAGCAACTAATAACCCCCTTAAACCAGTAACACCTTCAGTTAATCCAAAAGCACCACCTATATCAAAAGATGCAAATAATGATGTTGTGCCCAGAGGTAAATATCCTTTAAAATTTACATATATTGGCATAAATAATTCAGGAAGATTATACCAAAATTCATATGGCATTATCATATTTAGACCAACTCCGAGTCCCGTAGAAAAATAATCTCCTATCTTTACTCCTTGAACTGTATGTAAATAGAATCTATCCAAAGAATAAGAACCAACCCCAAAACCAAAACCAGTAAAAGCTTCACCCAGATATTTAATTGGGATTATTTCATTATCTCTATTAGAGGCATTTACAACTACTTCCTCTTTTGTTATTTTAATAACATCATCCCATTTACAAACAAATTTAGACCCATCTGAAGTCTCAATGGTATATGTTTGGTTTAAAACTTGTTCAATTATCACACCTTTAATAACACTACCATTATTAAGATAAATTACATCTCTATACTGTTGTGCTGAAGCAATAGTTGTAGTCGTTAAAATTATTGCAAAAAATAATAATATTCTTTTCATATTTATAGAGTGATTATTGTGCATCAACAAATAGACAAGCTGAACCAGAAGAGGTACTACGCATAATACGAATTCTTAATACTCCAGTATTAAAAGTTGTAAGATAAATACCTGATGAGTTGTATTCGACTGGTGTTACATTTGGATAAATAGCAATTAAATCACTCTCTACTTTATTGAAAAATGTAGTTGGGTACTCTTGGTGTAATAATGAAACAAGAGAAGCAACACCATTAGATAATGAAATTGACAAGAAATTTTCATCAAAATCATATGCAGACACAAATATATTATTTCCACGACTATAGGTAATATCACCATCACTGGTATATGATTTACTATATCCACTCATTTTTGAATCGAGTTCAGCTTCTGTCATACCATACATCGAAATAAAATCTTGTGTCGTTAAAGATGGATAATTTAAACTATCATCTGAACAAGATGAAAGAATGATTGCGAATAATAACGCAACTAGAGAAAAGTTTTTTGTTTTCATTGTTTTAATTTTTTATTTTAGTTTAACAATATGTTTCTCCTCATACCATTACACCTAAAATAAAAGATGCGCAGGCGATACTTAAATGAAAGAAAGGCATCGCCAAACGCCCGAAACCAAAATAAGTAATGCCTACGCACAGCGTAAACATTTTACTTATTGTTGGTGATTTCTAAATTTGGCGATTTCTTCTTTCCACAACAATAGCAAAACGCTATTAAAATATATTTCAGCAGAATATATCTGCTAATTTGGAGTCTACAGATCAATATGATCGGAAGAGACCCCTATGTTTTTGCAAAAGCTGAAGCTTTTACAATTAATTTACATATAAACAAAAAACACTAATAACTAAAAAAGTCACTAGCGCTTTAAGTACCCGGAGCGGGACTTGAACCCGCACAGCCGTTATAGCCAAAGGATTTTAAGTCCTTCGTGTCTACCATTCCACCATCCGGGCAGTAGACTTTTTTTTATCTAATAAAAAGAAAAATCGGGCATAACCCGATTTTAAGTTACTTAAATCAAGTATTTGCTTGACTCTTTTTATTAAGAGATAAACTCTTTATAAATTAGAGCGAAAAACGGGACTCGAACCCGCGACCCCAACCTTGGCAAGGTTGTGCTCTACCAACTGAGCTATTTTCGCAATATGTACAAAACTCTCTCGTTTTGCGTCTGCAAAGATAATACTTTTTATATTAATGACCAAATTTATAACGTAATTTTTTGCAAAAAATAGATATTACGCTATAAATCAATACTTTTAAAATTAACTATTCTGCAAAAATATGCTTTTTACTGTAGAAAAATCATCATTTAACTGCCTTTTTAACTCAGTTAAATCACCAAACTTCCTCTCTTTTCGTACATAATCTTTAAAAAACAGTGTAACTTTAGCACCATAAAGGTCATTATTAAAATCAAAAATATGCACCTCAACTGTTCTATTTACACCATCAACCGTGGGTCTTGTTCCAATATTTAACATCCCACTGTAGATAGTTTCATCGCCCTCTACCCTCACACCAACAGCATAAACTCCCTCTGCAGGCAGTAATTTTAAATTATCCACTTGCAAATTTGCAGTTGGGAACCCTATAGAACGTCCTATTTTACTACCATGCACCACAGTGCCCGACACAAAATATTCATATACCAACAGACTCTTTGCCTGTTTAACATCTCCACTAATCAAAGCCGCACGCACTTTAGAGCTACTAACCATAACTTCTCCCTCATTATAAGCATCACAACAGATTACTTTTACACCATACTCCTCACCAAACTGTATATAATCGGCAAGCGAACTATCTTTATCCGAACCGAAACGGTGATCGTAACCAACAAGCAACACCTTTACACCAAAATTCTTAGCCAAATACTCTATAAAACTCCTGGAACTTTTTGATGCCAATTCATACGTGAAATCTAAAAAAAGAGAATAATCCACACCAAAATCTTGCAACAAATCTCTTTTTTCATCTGCCAAAGTAAGCAATTTAAGATT
>JAWXTU010000182.1:0-3234 GCA_044433285.1 bacterium
TTTTTTTACTATCCATGGCTTTTCTAAGCCTAACCCTAAGGCAAAAATATCTGTACTATTCATATTGCAAAGATAGTACTTTTTTTTTAATTACCCACACTAAACATTATAGAGCCAAAACTGCTTTGCTGGAATATTTAAAAATTTATTAGTTACCTTAATATTTCCTGTTGAAAATCTCAGATGCAATAAATGCTTTGCGGACTTCTGATTCATCAGTAAAATCGATCTCCGACTCTAAATTCTCACTTACATCATTTAGCCTCGTATCACTATCTGCCATTACTCTTTTTGATATATTACTTGTAGCTCTCTGGCGCACACGCTGCATTTCAGCCAACTTTTCGCGCTGGCGCATTTCGGTAATATGCTGTTGATATATTTGTGGATATTCCACTTTTATCTCCTCATCTGTCATATAAGTCGACAGCTCGTGATAATTAAGCGCGCGCTGTTGTGATTGAGGTTGTGGCTGATAAAAATCCTCCTCTTTAATATTACCTGTTTCGGTTACAGATTCGGCTGGATCTGGTACAACAGTAGATCTATTTTGCTCTGCACGTTTTAACAGCGATTTTATGCCACTGCTCAACGCAGCAACTATAATTACCACCACATAAATAATGTCACCAATATTATCCATAATTATTTCTGTTAAGGGGGGCTAAAACTGCTTTTGCAATTTTTATTTCCCGTTATAATTAGTTAATTTTTTGTTCAGGGAGTTTTTTTAAAAATTCTCCATTTTAATATTATAAAGCCCAACTCTCTTTATCTAGATTGCGATAATTAATCGCTTCTGCAAGATGCATTGTCAATATATCTGTTGAATTATCAAGATCTGCTATTGTGCGCGATAATTTTAAAATTCTATCATACGCACGTGCCGAAAGATTAAACCGTGTCATTGCTTTGCTAAGCAAATTTTGTCCTGATTCATCTAGTTTGCAATATTGTCTTATCATTCTCGAACTCATTTGCGCATTGCAATAGATGCCCGGCAAATCGTCAAATCTTCTACTCTGTATATCACGTGCCGCTATCACTCGTTGGCGAATTTGCATACTCGACTCTACCTCTTCATTATCATTGAGTTGCGCAAATGGCACTGGTACTATCTCGATGTGCATATCAATACGATCGAGCAGTGGACCAGATATCCGACTCAGATAACGCTGCACCACACCAGGAGCACAAGTGCATTCGTGTGTAGGGTCGTTGAAATAACCACACGGACAGGGATTCATCGACGCCACCATCATAAAACTGGCAGGGTATTCAACTGTCATTTTTGCCCTTGAAACCGTGATTTTTCTATCCTCTAATGGTTGTCGTAACACCTCTAATACCGACCGTTTAAACTCTGGCAACTCATCAAGAAACAAAACCCCGTTATGCGCCAAAGATATCTCACCTGGTTGTGGATATGCTCCGCCACCCACCAACGCCGTATCACTTATGGTGTGATGCGGATTGCGAAATGGGCGACGAGTAACAAGTCCAGAATTTGTCTCTAACTTACCCGCCACAGAGTGTATTTTTGTTGTCTCTAACGCCTCGTGCAGTGTAAGTGGAGGTAAAATCGTTGCAAACCGTTTACTCATCATACTTTTGCCTGCACCTGGAGGTCCTACCATCAAAATATTATGCCCACCAGCTGCCGCCACTTCAAGTGCCCTTTTGACAGATTGCTGCCCACGCACTTCATTAAAATCTACATCGAAAAAGTCAATACTCGAACTAAATTCTGCTCTAGTGTCAATTTGTAATGGCTCGTAAGTGGCTTTATCTTCCAAAAAACTTACTACATCACAAATATTTTCGAACCCATACACTTCTAAATTATTCACCACTGCTGCTTCACGAGCATTATCTTTTGGGAGAATTAATCCTTTCATACCCAACTCACGCGCCAATATTGCAATTGGCAATGCACCTTTAACAGGATTGAGTGAACCATCTAACGAGAGTTCGCCCATCATCATATAGGTCTCTAATTTATCTGTTACAATACTCTCATTTGCCGCAAGTATACCCACCGCAAGAGGCAGATCATATGCCGACCCCTCTTTGCGAATATCAGCAGGAGCCATATTGATAACTACCTGCTTACGTGGTGCTGGCAAGTTGTTGTGCTTTAGCGCAGAGACTATCCTTTGTTGACTCTCTTTTACTGCATTATCAGGCAACCCTACCATCAAAAATCTTATCCCAGCAGTTACACTCACCTCTATCGTTACCTTTATAGCATCAATTCCTTGAACTGCCGCACCGTATGTTTTTACTAACATTATCTTTCCCTACTTTTTCTAAAATTACCAAATCAAAAACAATAAAATCATCAACTAATAGATAAACGGAAAAACCCTTTTTAATGAAAGATGTCTGAATTCATCTGCAAATTCCGCTCTATATCTTTTGTATATTGAGTTAGATCGTGGCACTAAATTTGCCATACTCCAAATTGCAAACATCGCACCCGAAAGACTCCATGTCAACACTGCAAATCCCACCCATTCTACGATTTCTCCGAAATAATTCGCTGAAGTTACATACTTATACATACCTTTTTTAGGCAAATAGTGGTTAGTATCCCCCGGTTTCCGCAAATTACGTATCACATAATCCGAATGGAGATTTATAATCATACCTGCAAAAAATAGCATCACCCCAATGATAAATTGAGGGGTAGTAAGCCACGCAGCAGTATACATATTCTCGGGTGCTAGATAAAATATCCACTCCCCTTGCATATAACCATTGATAGTGTTAAAAACCATTCCCATTGCCATAATTGATAGAGGCATTTTGCTCTTACCTTTCAATAAAAATGGGAATATAAACGAGCGTTGGAAATAGTGCAACTGAAAGAGTAAAAGGAACAATAGGGGAGCTATATCCCATTGACGGTCAGAAAATAACCAAAAATATAGCAGTACAAGAAACACAGGACACTCCATACATATCCATGCTACTTTGTTGTTAATCGAAGGACCCCATTTTCTAGAAATAGATTTACCATATCCTGCCTCTACAAAATAGAGCGAAACAAAAACAATCACAGCCATTATAGCCATAACAGACAAAAGTATATAGAACTGAGAGAGGTCTAAAATCATACCGAAATTTTTTATTTATTTAAAGTGCAAAGATACAAAAATATAGCCATATGCAAAACATTTTTATTCAATTAATTTGTGTATCTGAATTTTAATCTAAAAAACACATTAAAAT
>JAWXTU010000183.1:0-3143 GCA_044433285.1 bacterium
TACAGTTAGTTCCGATGGCAACACCCCAAAATATACCCAAGAGGCTGTTTTGATACCGACTGCATTATTCAAGAAGTCAAATTTATCTAAATACATTGTAAGTATCTCTTCTTTGGTATACAATCGTTCTAGTTGCACGGCAATTACCCACTCGATAGGTTTTTGTAAAGCTCTCTCAAACAGATTTCTAGCCGTTGGTGAATATAGCTGTTTTGCAAGTTGTTGAGTAATAGTAGAGCCCCCACCAGCATTGCGCTGTTGTAGTATAAGAGTTTTTACGAGCACACGTCCTACAGCCACAAAATCAACCCCTGAGTGTTCGATAAAACGCTCATCTTCAGTGGATATTAGGGCTTTAATTATGTTTGGTGATAGCTCAGAATATGTAGTGCCCACACGGTTGTCTTTGGCGGTGAAGAATGTGCCTAACTGTTCTCCATCTGCCGAAATAATTTGCGAGGCATATTTATTTTTTGGGTTTTGCAACTCCTCTAGCGGAGGGAGATATCCAATCCACCCTTTTGTTGTCATATAAAATATAGCTCCAACAGATAATACTCCAACAGCCAGTAGAGACCATAGTATTATTACAAATCTATTTTTTACTTTTTTGCTTAATGGTGTCGATTTACTTTTTTGCTTATTTGTTTTTTTCTCTGCCATATTGTGTATGTTTTTTTTATAACTAGATGTTTAACACGATTTTTTATATAGGGGAGTTTTTTAGAAGTTCTCTATACTCCTTTTATACTATTGATTAAGTTAGAGTTACCCCAAGTTTTATTAATAAATAGCGATGATAATATAACTGTTGAGAATACTCCAATCAATGCGCCTGCTACCACATCCTCTAAAAAATGTTGTGATAGATATATGCGTGAGTAGCCTGCTAATAATGCTGTAATCAGACAAATAACTTTTATATATATTTTTTTGCTGAGCATTGCCAGTGCCAAAAATACAGCAAAGGCGGTTGTTGTATGTCCCGACGGAAAACTCAATGAACGATGTAAATCAACACCTTGCACCAGAGGTAAATGTATATCTAATTTTTCAAACAAAGCAATAGGGCGGTGTGCTTGAAAAATCTCTTTGCATATTCTGCTTATCGAGCTAGATAGGGCTAGGGTAGAGGCTATTAGAGCAGATGCCCTATAATTAAAAAACAGCATAATAAATAGAATTACAAATGGTATAACTCCTCCCATCTCTGTAAAATATTTAAAAAATATATCGCCTGTATTTGTATGATATTCATTGAGTATCTGATGTGTGTATATTTTATTGTGTATACATACTTGCACAAAAGAGCCTATCCATATTAAAAAAAATGGAACTAAGAACGATCTGTTTTGTAAAATTATTTTATTCGTCTCTTTTAGCATCTATAGACTTTTATAGGTGTTAAGAAGTTTTTGAGCGGCAACAAATGAGGTTAATTCATTTTTGTTTACCATCGTTTCGTATTTTGTTAATAGGGTCTCTATTGTTGGGTTGTTGTAAAAGCTTGTGCGCAAAAATTCGTCAATAGTTTCGTACATCCAATATTTGCTCTGTTGGTTGCGTTTGTAGTCGAAAAATCCGCTTTTGTTTGTAAAAGCTACATAGTCTACCACCATTTTCCACACTTCATCTATGTTTAGATTCTCAAATGCCGAACAGGTTGTTACTTGTGGTGTCCAACCCGATTCTGGTAGAGGAAATAGATGTAATGCGTTCTGGAATTGGGCTTTAGCCAGCATTGCTCTCTCTATATTGTTACCGTCGCATTTGTTTATCGTAATGCCATCTGCCATCTCCATTATCCCACGTTTAATCCCTTGTAGTTCATCTCCAGTACCTGCCAATTGTATCAATAAAAAGAAGTCGACCATCGAGTGCATAGCAGTTTCAGATTGTCCAACCCCTACTGTCTCTACAAAAATTATATCAAATCCCGCAGCTTCACATAGCACGATAGATTCGCGAGTTTTGCGAGCAACACCTCCAAGCGAACCTGCCGATGGCGAAGGGCGTATAAAGGCATTTTTGGCAACAGATAGCTCTTCCATTCGTGTTTTATCTCCTAATATAGAGCCTTTTGTGCGTTCGCTACTTGGGTCGATAGCCAATACCGCAAGTTTATGATTTTCGTTGCATAGGTGAGTGCCCAATGCTTCGATAAATGTACTTTTTCCTGCACCTGGCACACCAGTAATGCCCAATCGTATTGATTTTCCTGCGTGGGGCAAGCACTTCTCAATCACCTCTTGTGCCAATGCATGATGTTCTGGTTTCAGACTCTCTACCAATGTTACAGCTTGACCTAAAACGGAGCGGTTACCAGCCAGAATACCCTCTACGTAATCATTGACTGATAGTTCTCTTTTTTTTACTCGTTTTAAATATGGATTGAGTATTGGTGGCTGAACAATGCCTTTATTTACATTCAATCCTTTATAGTCTTCGCTGTTTTCTATGTGTGCCATTAATTAGTCTGATATTTATATTGCATTGCCACCTCCCCTATATGTTATAATACAGAAAAGATGGCAACACTAATGTGTTGGATAGGTTTTATCTAACAGAAAAACTTTTATAGGGAATTTCTAAAAACTGCTTTTCGTCTATTTAGTTGTTTCGCCAGAAATAGCATCTTCTTCAACTACCTCTTTTTTAGTTACTGTACCTTTGATGTATAGCATTTTTGTAAAATCTTCAGTACCATTGCTTAGTGTAACTGTAATTGATTTGTGGAATGAGCCTGGACGACCTTTTGCATTGTATGTTACAGATATTTCACCATTTGAATTTGGAGCAATTGGTTCTCTGCTCCAGCTAGGAACTGTACAACCGCAAGATGCTCTCACATTTTTAATTGTAATTGCTGTACTAGACACGTTTGTAATTGTAAATGTGTGTGGTACTTTTCCATCTTCTTCTTTGATGGTACCGTAATCATAGGTTGTTTCTGAAAATTCAACAATCTCTTTCTCTTGTGCTGATAACATTGTTACCATAAAGATGCTAACAAAAAGCAAAGCTAATTTTTTCATACGAAAATAAATTATGCAAATGTTGATAATCAGACACTTGCAGGTTAATAATAAAATTAAGACAAAATCAAAAGCAGCCCTTGTCTATATGACAATTGCGATTGATTA
>JAWXTU010000184.1:0-3130 GCA_044433285.1 bacterium
CTAAGTGTTGGATAGCACCAGAAATACCGCAAGCCATATATAGGTCTGGACGAACGGTTTTACCTGTCTGTCCAACTTGACGAGAGTGAGCAATTGTACCAGCATCTACTAGCGCACGCGACGACGATACCTCTGCATTGAGAGTTGAAGCCAATGATTCAACAGCAGCAATACCAGCTGCAGAACCAACACCTCTACCAGCAGAGATAAGTACTTTTGCTTCGGTGATATCGATACCACCACGCTCTTCACGTTCCTTTTTAACTAACTTAACCGTAAATTTTGATTCATCAAAATTTACGGTTTCATCGACAATTTCTCCTTTTCTGTTAGAGTCTGTAGCGCACATCTGCATTACACCTGGGCGCACTGTAGACATCTGTGGGCGGTGTTCTTTACAAATGATAGTAGCCATTAGGTTACCACCAAATGCAGGACGAGTCATCAATAGATTTCTCTCTTCGTCAATCTCTAATGAGGTACAATCGGCAGTAAGACCAGTCTTGATATGTGCCGACAATCTAGGAGCGAGGTCGCGCCCAATTGTAGTAGCCCCGAAAAGAATGATATTTGGAAGATTTTTTTTTGCGATATATGCCATCGCTTGTTTGTATGGCTCAGTGATATAATCTTTTAGCTCAGGAGCATCAATTACAATTACTCGGTCAGCTCCTTGTGCAATAAGACTTTCGGCTCTATTCCTAACTCCATTACCCAATAGGCAAGCCACAACATTTTCGCCCAAATCATCTGCTAATTGGCGAGCTTTTGATACCAACTCAAATGCTACTTTCTCTATTTCGCCATCTCTTTGCTCTGCAAAGACATAGACATCTTTATATAATGAATTATCCATAAGGCGATATTATATTACAAATTTTTCTTTAAGTTTATTGATGATAATCTCCACAGCCTCAGCTGGTTCTACTTCGTGGATTGCACCCACAGGTTTCACCCCTTTGGTAAATGATTTTTTCACGCGAGTAGGCGAACCTTTAAGTCCTAGACTCTTTTCGTCTACTGTGATATTATCAAAACCCCATAGTTCTACCTCGCGGTCATATGCCTCAACAATCCCTTTCACACGCATATATCGAGGTATTAATCCCGAAGCCAATACTGTAAGTAGGAGTTTGTGGTTAGTATCAACTTCAAGGATTTCATGACCCTCTTCAGTCCATTTACGCACGACATATTTACTGCCATCTATAGATTTTGCAGCGTATTCAACATAACTAATTTGAGCAATATCAAGTTCCTCTGCAATTTGAGGTCCTACTTGTGCGGTATCTCCGTCAATTGCTTGACGACCAGTGATGATAATATCATAATCGATATTTCTCAAAGCGCCAGAAAGTGCACTAGAAGTGGCAAGAGTATCAGCACCTGCAAATTTTCTGTCTGTTAATAAAATAGCACGGTCAACTCCCATTGCTAATGCCTCACGAAGAGCCACATCTGCTTGTAGAGGTCCCATTGTAATTGCTGTAATATGAGCGTTATATCTCTCTTTGAGTTGTAATGCCAACTCCAATCCACCTTTATCATCGGGATTAATGATACTAGGCACTCCATCGCGGATGAGAGTCCCCGTAGTAGGGTCTAGCCTAATTTCTGTAGTATCTGGTACTTGTTTTATGCAAACTACTATATTCATAATTGTCTTAGGTTTAATTGGTTATTTAAGTAAAGCGGCCGAAATTACCATACGTTGCACTTCTGATGTCCCCTCGTATATCTCTGTAATTTTAGCGTCTCGCATCATACGTTCTACAGGGTATTCACGAGTGTATCCATATCCACCGTGTAGTTGTACCGCCTTGGTTGTCACCTCCATAGCTGTTTCAGCAGCAAAGAGTTTTGCACGTGCAGCAGCCACGCTGTATGGTTTTTTCTCATCTTCGAGCATTGCAGCTTTATAAACTAGCAATCTAGAAGCCTCAACCTTTACATCGAGGTCAGCAAGTTGAAATTGTGTATTTTGGAATTTTGCGATACTACGACCAAACTGCTTGCGTTCTTTCGTGTATTTAACTGTTTCATCAAGAGCTCCTTGAGCTATACCAAGAGCTTGTGAAGCAATACCGATACGACCACCGTCGAGAGTCCACATAGCGATTTTAAATCCTTGACCGATTTTGCCAAGTAGATTTGCTTTTGGTATGCGGCAATTTTCGAAGATAAGTTCGCAAGTAGCAGAACCACGGATACCCATTTTTTTCTCTTTTTTGCCAATTGAGAAACCAGGAGTATTGCTCTCTACTATGAATGCAGAGATGCCTCGTGTACCTTGACTCTTATCAGTCATTGCAATTATTACATATATCGAAGCATATTCAGCATTGGTAATAAAAATTTTTGAACCATTCAAAACATATTCATCACCATCTTCTACCGCTGTTGTTTGTTGTCCAGCAGCGTCTGTACCTGCATTTGGCTCTGTAAGCGCAAACGCTCCGATAGCCTCACCAGCTGCCAAGCGAGGTAAGAATTGTTGTTTTTGTTCCTCTGTACCAAAGTGTTGGATAGGAGATGCACAAAGAGAAGTATGTGCTGATACTATCACACCAGTTGTTCCGCATACGCGAGATAGCTCTTCCACAGCCATAGCGTACATTAAGCGCGAACCGCCAGCACCGCCATACTCTTTGGCTATAGGGATACCCATAATGCCAATTTCTGCCATATGTTCAACTGTTTCAATTGGAAAACGCTCCTCCTCGTCAATCTCAGCCGCTAACGGCTTTACCTCTTTTTCGGCAAACTCTCTTATCATTTGCAAGAAGAGTTGCTCCTTTTTTGATAAACTAAAATCCATAGTTGTTCTTGTATACAATTTAGATGAATATTAAATAATTGGTTGAAATTCTGAACTGCAAATTTACTATTTTTATTTCACACTACAAAATATTTCGATGGTTATATTTTACTTGTACATTCCCCATTTACTAATATAAAATTCATTCTAGCTTAATTTCAGGTAGTTATAAATTTACTATTTTTAAAGTGTCGAAGTCAGGAGAAAAAAATATGTATTAACGGCAAATGCAAACTGATTAATGAAAATCTGTTTGAATGCAGATAAGTTATTTTGTTCATAAAAAATAAGCATAGCTTTCTTGTAGTCGAT
>JAWXTU010000185.1:0-3101 GCA_044433285.1 bacterium
CCAAATAAGCGAGATATTAGCATTAAACGTAAACGCAATGTCGGCGGTTGGTCAGATAAACACTTGATCGCTATGATGGGAATGGAGGTTGATTAATTTTTTTCGTGCGTTTGCCCTGATAAAGTGTATCAAGCATTTGGATATTTCCAAATTAATTTATACTTTTGAACCTGAGATTTTGATAGTAGGAACACGCAAATTGGGTGCAAAAACGGGTGTAAAAAGTCGTTCCCAAATCGTTACCACTTTCTGATTTTCAGAGGACAAATATTTAGCAGCTAGCATAATGAGGGGCAAGGTTCACCGCCCCCTCTCTCCGCCAAGTGCATAAATTGGCACACTAAAGAGCTGTAAGTGAATAACTTACAGCTCTTATTTATTGCGGATATTTTATCTATCTAGTGAGCTATCTTAACTCCGTGACCGCTATCTCTCCATTTAGTTTACGATACTCTCGCCACACGAACACGAAACTAATCATCGCCGATATAACATCCGCTACCGAAGGGGCTATCCACACACCTTGTAGTCCCCAAAACCTAGGGAGCAGCCAAATCAAAGGTATCAATACCAACACTTGGCGTGTGAGCGACAATGCAATAGAGAATTGAGGACGACTCGTAGATTGAAAATAACTAACCGTCACAACCTGAAACCCTATCACTGGCAGAGCAATCAAAAAGCGTCTCAGACCATCGACTCCAATACTCAACAACTCGGCATCGTCCCTATTAAATAGACGAATAATATGTTCGGGGAAAAACAGAATCACGAAGAATCCCGCAACCGATATAAGCGTAGCAAAAGCCATAGAGGTGAGCCACGTCTCTTTGACTCGCTTGAGATTACCTGCACCGTAATTAAACCCAATAATCGGCTGATTTGCTATATTTATAGCCATAATAGTCATGACAACCAACATATTGATACTAATGATAATTCCTAACGCCCCCACAGCTGTGTCATTGCCATACTTCACCAGCTGAACATTCAGAAATCCAAACACCGCACTCGATGCAACCTGCATAGCGAAGGGGGCAAATCCAATCGAGATGATATACCAAACTATATCTTTGGTGAGCCTAAGGTCGGAACCCTTGAACCGCACCACAGCACGCTTGCTCCTAAAGTGCGAAAGAGCCAAGGTTGCCAATGCCGCTTGAGAAATCACCGTAGCGTATGCCGCACCCTTTACTCCCCAACCCAAGTGAACCACAAAGATGTAATCTAACAGTATATTCATCGAGGCACTAATCATCAGAAATGTCATTGCCACGCGTGCATTACCCTGTGAACGGATTAAATCGCACATCGAATATCCCATTATGTTGAATATTATACCTCCAATAACAATATCGACATAATCTTTTGCGTATGAGTAAGTTGCCTCTCCTACGCCAAAGAATCCGAGGATATGTTCACGAGCAAGATATCCCGACACTGTCAAAAACGCCGCCGTTATACAGGTCAGCACCACCGCATTACCCATAACCAATGCAACACGATTAAAATCTCGCTTACCCATATTTATGGAGACTCTTGCACCCGCTCCCAACCCCACCATCATACCAAAGGCAGCGATAATAGTCATTATTGGAAACACTGCACTCAGACCCGCCAGAGCCATAGAGTCCACATATTGACCTATAAAAATGCGGTCTACGATATTGTATAGCGCATTGATGATAATGCCCGTAAACGCAGGGGCAAAATATCGCCACAAAAGGCGAGGTATAGCTTCGTGTTCGAGTTCATTGAGCTTGGTTGCCTGACGATTCTGTTGTTGATTCATCTTCGATTACTTAAAAATTTGACAAATGTAAGTAGTGTAAAACAATTATTGCCATATTTTTAAAAGCACTCTTGAAGCGATATTTTTCACTATTAAATTTCAATGTAGATCCACTATATTTTCAATTCAATAGCAAAAAATCTCATCTCCAATAGTACTCTTAAAAACACACCAATAATTATTTTACCCTACTTAGTTATATAGGGGAGTTCTAATTTCTCCCTAAAATACTTTTTCAACATTTCTCGCCCTACTTTCACTTTTCCAAAAAGTCGAGTAGGAGTCACTACGAGCCATTTTGAAAAAGTAAAATTAGAACAAAAACTTTTGAAATAATCTATCAGGGAGAAAATAGAACTCCCCTATAAATATTGGATGTGCAACATTTGGCAACGGCTAAATATAATTAATGATGGAAGATAAAATTCAGGCTCATTTACAATATTACTTGCTATCCTAATTTGAGGTAGTATTATAGAAAATAGAACTCCCCTTTAGAAATACAAAAAAACGCATTCAAATTACACTTTATGAGCAAAGTTAATCTTTTAAAAATTGATTATTTCCCATATCTATAAATTCATTACCCATAGAATCACGCCATGGTGTAATTGGATATCGTGAAATCCTAGTCTCATTTCCAAAACCATCAGACACAATCATCGATTCTTCTGTAGTTGCTCCCGCAACAAGTATATATCCTATTACAAACAAAATCGCATTCACTAAAATTATAGAACCGACTGCTCCAACATAAAAAGCAAATAACGTCGCAATCTCTAGAAACACAAATCTCGCTATCATCCTTGGTATCTTTTCTGAATAAACAACAACCTCGAATAAATTCCACGCCAAAGTCATTACTAGCAAAAATATACTTAAGAAACGTATTACAGTAATATTAACATCAATATTAAACCAATTATAGAATAGTTCCAAAGCGCAAGTTACTGATCCATTTAGTGCCGTAAAAAGCACTGCTCCTCGACCAATCACCAAATGATCTTCTAAGCCGCCATCACGATCAAAAAGGAGTTCATCTACAAATTTAAATCCAAAAACAAGTACAAGCCCGATAATAAAGGCTATAAACAACAAAAGGTTATCCCACTTCATGATATGTTAATTATTCACCCATCCACCTAAAAAGTGAAGGTATTATTGTTAGTATTTGATATATGCAAGCAGTGAAAGCTGCTAAAGTAATCGATATTGCTAATAAATCTTTTAATATAGACCAATGCAGTGTCAATCTTATTGGGGCTGCATGATTTCTATATATCCTAAATTCAACTTGTAAATGCAACTG
>JAWXTU010000186.1:0-3081 GCA_044433285.1 bacterium
TTGGCGTTTGATTTTCTTTGACATTGTGGTCTCCATAAAATAATAGTGTGTTAAAGTTAAACAAAAATCCGAATCTTGCGACCCGGATCTCTGTTTACACAGTATTTTTTATAGTGCCAATATGCGACGCTTCAATCTATCGTACAGACAGCTAAAAAGTGCGGTCAAGATCCACTAGTGGCTTTACTCGCTGTTGCTGAATTGTAGGGGCGTGAGTAGTTACTCATAAACTTAGGAGCCTTTGCATTTTGGTTATACTCAAATGGTAGTTGATATGTAAGTCTATCCTTAGCATTGAACGCTCTAACTGAGAATGCTCCATCTTTACATACAAATGTGCCATTTTGCAGATTTATCATCACTGCGTTTTGATTGATTTTTGGAGCTGGCATAATTGCAGTAGAGTGAAACTGCTTCAACATATGCTCCTGAAATTTCACCTTCGTAGCTTGGTGATGATACAACCCACACTTTTCCGCATAAGCTGACAAGAAGTGTGTTATTAAGGGGATTGGCATCTCCTCCCAATATCGACAGTTGAATAGATATGCTATCTCATTCATTGAGCCAATGCCGTAGTTGTGACCTTTAGCATTTGTCAGCATATCTTCGATAATTATTGCTGCCTTAATCTCATACGTTGGATCTAACTTTTTAAGCGTCCTTTTCGCTTCTTTCATCTCCGATTTTGTCAGATTATTGCCATTCTCATTTACCTTCTCACGTAAATCAATGATAAAATTAGTCATTTTTTCATCATTGTAGTAAGAGAGAAGAAAATCTATTTCACCTGCTGCATCAAGCAATTTGCTCAAAGCTTCAGAATTGCGTATCTCTTGCATATACTCTGATTGAAAATCTAAGCAACACAAACAATTTTCTCCCATTAGAGATCTATCAGTACCTTCAGCCTTTGTTAAGGCATTAATCATATCTGTTTCCATTTTTTTAATGTTTTTTCGCCATCTTTCTGGCGTGATTTATAATATTATCATTTATTGCTACATCTTTTGTTGCGAGTGTAGCATCGCACCACTCCTCAATCTCGGCAGTGACAAAGATTAATCTATTGCCATCTCTGTGAACTGGGATCTTCCCCGATGCAGTGAGTTTATAGAGTGTAGATTTTTTCATCGGGAATCCAACCCGGTGTAGGTACTTAATCGTACTTTCCACATTCAAAAATTTTGGAATCTCCTCTGGTTTTTCTATCCTCTCAGCGAGCATACCGATTACTCGGTCTAATTTCTCATCCACTAACTCTAAGGCTGCTGGAAGAGTTTCAAATGTGACTTTATTTGTCATTGCATTCTACTTTTAAATTGTTAAAATTAATCTCGAAAATCCCTGAAGGCTGGCCATTGAAAATTACCTCTGACATTTTCTTGGTGCAAAGTAAAGCCAAAAAAAAATAGCGTCATAGCTTTTTGTATTCCTTTTAATTCCAGCTTGTTACAGCTCGTTTCTTCTCATTTCTTTTGATTCCAATTAGATTAAATTTGAATAATAATTCATATATTTGCACAAAACAAAATCATCACAATTATGGAAGAACAAACATTAAATGAACTTAGATTGGATTATATCCGAAATGAGATTGAAAAGAAATTCAACATAGACGCAGAAGATGTACCATCATCTGATCTATTAGCCAAAGCAATTCGCGAATATGTAAAAAAGCGTGGTCTTAAATATAATAGCATATCACAGACTACTATACATCGACTTTGGGGATTATCAGAAACCCATTTAAAATATAAAATGGGTAGACGACAAACTACTTGGACATTCTTTGCTCAGATTCTCGGATATCGGAGTTGGAAAGATTTTAAAAGCAAGATCGATCCTACATTGAGGTCTACTCCAGAACGTAATACCATATTATATTTTTGCAATGTAGATAGGATCCAACAATTAGAATACGGCGATAAAATTACAATTGGATTCCCTCCATATAAATATAGTATCCTAAAGTATCACGATGATATGGAGTTTGAAGTTGTGTCTGCAACAAAAGGCATGTACCACAAAGAGGGCGATATAATATACGCCGAAAAGTTCGTGTTCGATAGAGAAAAATTAGATGACGCAGGTGTTCCTATAATTTTCTATGATCGTTTCTTATTTAGTGATGATTTTGATGAAAATGACAACTTGATCGATCCATCATTAGGCGAACTTCAAATCTTATAGCGACATTCTATTGACTTCTCCAACCACAACCCACGATGAAAACAATGAGTAAAAATATAAAGAATATATTTTTTCATATTTATATTACTGCATAATTTATATTCTTAAAATACTTTTTATGAAAAACTGTTCATTTATCTCATTATAAATCTTTATTGAACAGACGTTTATGCTTTATATTTTCTTCTCGATATTGGGGATAGTATGATTTATATGCAGGGGGTTCGGGCGCGGATATGGAGGCGAAAACATCCTTAAAACACGTATGTTTACGAGGGGTACAAGCACAGAAAAGCCCCGCAGAAATCGGGTGAGATCTCTGCGGGGCTTTATCGTGCCTTATGTGACTAAAGTTAGTTTAGTGGTATCAGATCCACAAGGGTGCTACCTGTTAAAACTTCATCTACTACGAGTTCGTCATCTTCGTTAATCGAGCCGACGAAGTTTGCGCCATCGCTATATTGATAGCCTGTGACTGTGATGTTGGGGCTCTCGACTGTTGCGGAGTATGTTATTATATCGTAGTCGCTAATCTCGACCATCGACATTTCGTAATCGCTCATTGCAATCTTGCCAAATCCGTAACTCTCTTTGACATACCACGCTTTGTTGGTGTAGATATATTTGGAACTTCCTCCATCATAGAAGAAATTAACAGCAGTTCTTATGCAAGTCGTTCCATTGAACTCGTGCCAATCTGAAGAGCTATCAACCAATGCAACACTATTGTTTACTGGATTTTCAAGGGCATAATAGACATTAAAGCCTTCATAATCATTCTCTGGCTCAACAGAGCAAACCTCCGATGATATTAAATTACCATCTTCTTTGCTCCATTTATATAGCTTCTTTTCGTTGCACGAATAAACATCATTACCAATCAAAAAA
>JAWXTU010000187.1:0-3034 GCA_044433285.1 bacterium
ACTGGCATGTATAAAGCCACAATTGATATAACAGATAATACTACATTGAATTTCGCAGCTTTTGGGGACGGAATAGAGCTTAATAAAGAGAATGCGGGGAGCTATATAACTGTAGATGCTGTATATACAGCTTCAACAGGAAATTATTACAATAATTTGACTCAAAATGGCGATCCATTCTCTGGAGTTACTTACTCGGGTACGTGGGAGACATATGTTGCAGCTGATGAGGGTACTTCTGATGAACCAGAAGTTCTTACTACTATTTACATCAACTTTAACGGCCTAGCAACCGTCACAGACAAATATGTTGGAGTAGCACTAAATGGTGGTAGTATTAGTATTACTAGTGATATAACAGAAATGACTCTTGTGCCAGGTACAACTGACGTATACGCAGTTACATATGAGGCTGGTATCGAAAAAGCTCAATTCGTCGTTAAACCAACAGAAAGTGATTGGCAGTGGACTTATTGTACTTACGCTAGCATGGCTACAATCGATGAGGGTTGTAACTGCTATACTTTCACTTCCGTTTCTGGGTCAGTAGGTTCAGGTTCTTGGGGCACATACACTCCTCCAGTAGTTGAACCAGACGCAGGTGATGACGATGGTGATACAGAACCAGCATCATATACATTCTATCTAAACACTGGTGGTGCTGACCTCTGGGGTGGATTAGGTGTAAGATTCGCTATTTTCGAGCTCACAAACTACGGAAGCTTAGGTGATATGACACTTGTAGAGAATGAAACTTATGTATATACTCTTACTGTTAACACTAGCGATATTGAAAACGGAATATATTTCGTCTGCTACGATAATGATGAAAACATGTACTTTACTGGAGATTTAACGTCTATAGATGGAAACTGCTATACAATAACAGCTAAAAATACAGGTAATCTCATGAACCCTGCTGATGGTACTTGGAGCACTTACGTTCCTGGTGCTACTACTACTGACCCTGAAGATGATGATGACACTACTGGTGATGATGTGGTTACAGGCTATACATTCTACCTAAATACTGGTGGGGAAGACCTTTGGGGTATGGAAGACAGAATGTACTCTATAGGATATAAGGTATATAATTCAATTACAACTGCATATTTAGCTTTGTCTCACGTAGAGGGTGAAGAAAATCTATACTCTGTTACTGTTCCTGAAGAATTTGATAATATCTTTATGTTAAATTTTGCAATTCAATCAACAGGCGCAACTACCCCTAGTTATAATGGTGAAGATTACTATACAGAATTTTATTATAATCCTAGCGAAGAAACGAAAACTTATCATTTTAATGGTAATATGTTTACTATCACCTCAGTAAATGGTAGTTATGGCTACGGCGTATGGAGCACTTACTCTCCTTCTACTGGCGAGGGTGGTACTACTGTAGATGTGGATGTAAATACAGTGAATGCATTTGACGTGATTGGTAACAACGGTCGCTTATATATCAACGGTGAGGGAGATGCTCAACTTATGGTATACAGCATCACTGGTCAAGTGGTTGTTAATACTTCTTTCAACTCTAACTTCAACTGCCAACTTCAAAAAGGTATTTACATCATTCAACTTAATGGTGTGGCACAAAAAGTTAGCCTTTACTAAACTGACAATCCAATCTCGGATTAGAATATTCGAGGACTTTTATAATGGTAGCGCGAGAAATTGCGCTACCATTTTTTTGTTTTGTAATGTCAAATAAAAGTACTAACTTTGTGGTGTCAAATAATGGTGCCGTTTTGTTACGGTGGTAACAGTTACGGTGGTAACAAAATATCTGGGATCAATATCGCAAACGCACGAAGATGAATTTGATTGTGTCTGGTTCTATCTATTCTCTTATGCAGAAGATATTTCAGAACTCTAAAGAGCCTTTGTTCGGACGTGCGGATAACATCATCAAGCTATCGGCTTTTGACCTCGCCACCCTAAAGGAGATTATGCACGATTATGATGCGGAATACACCAACGATGACCTCTTGGCTCTCTACACTTTTACTGGTGGAGTGCCGAAGTATGTGGAGCTGTTCTGCGATAATGTACCACTAAAAATCAATAAGATGATAGAGTTTATGATACGTGAGAACTCATCGTTTGTCGACGAGGGTAAACATCTGCTGATTGAGGAGTTTGGCAAGAACTACAGCACCTATTTCTCTATCTTGAGCGCAATATCTTCGGGGCGAAATACTCAACCCGAAATTGAATCTGCTCTGGGCGGTAAGAGCGTAGGGGGGCAGATTAAGCGATTGATTGAAAATTACAACATCATAGCTCGTCGTCGTCCGATAATGTCGAAAGAGAAAACCCAAGCGGTGCGATACGAGATTACTGATAATTTTATCAACTTCTGGTTCAACTACTTCGACCGCCACCGCTCGATGATTGAGATTAAAAACTTCGTTGGTCTGCAAAAGATTGTAACGCTAGACTACCCTACTTATTCTGGCAGGATGTTGGAATTATATTTTAAACAGCAATTTGCCGAGAGCTACGAATATAAGGAGATCGGTTCGTGGTGGGAGGCAAAGGGCAATCAAAACGAGATTGATATTGTAGCACTTAAACTCGAGAAAAATAGGGCTGTAATAGCAGAAGTGAAGCGCCAACGCAAAAATTTCAAGCCCGATCTCCTCGCCGCCAAAGTGGAGTATATCAAAACTAAGCTCCTCGCAAAATATCAGATAGAGAGCCGTTGTTTATCGCTAGACGATATGTAGTGGTGGGGTTTGATATACCACAAAAAGCCGTTACGGTGAAGCGGAGATTAACTGATTAATTTTTAACGCTTTAGTTGTTGGAGATTAGTTTGATAGGGAAGTTAACTTCCTTATCAAATTTCTTTATATAACCAGGGACATTTTACACCGACTTTTTCGAACCATACAATCTACATAATTTTAAAAGGAGTTCTATAAACTCCAGAGGATAGATTTAAGGGGACATCTAAAAACTCCCCGATTAAAAAATTAAATTAATAATATGAGACTCTAAACAGTTCTTTTGCAATATTTTTGATCCT
>JAWXTU010000188.1:0-3014 GCA_044433285.1 bacterium
TCAAAAGATGTTGGAGGGTATTAAAGGTTCTATCTCGGTAAGATGTTTTCCTCGATTTAATGCTCGTGTTTCAACTCTTGACATTAAGAATGGAATTGCTGAGTACCGCAAGAAAACAGGCAAGCAACCCGACACCGTGATTATAGATTCTATGGATCTGCTAACCGATGCAAGTCGTAAATCTTGGGGAGCTGAACACGAACGTGGTAAACGTATCGCAGTAGCCAATGACCTCAAAGATTTAGCTGCTGACGAGAAAGTGTGGATGGTTGTGACCTATCAGGCAACAATCGAAAATCGTGACTGGTTAAACAATGACAAGAACGTGCTCACCGAATATAACTGTTCGGAGGCAAAGGGTTTATGACGTCCCTGCACTCATCTTATTAGCTTGAACCAAACATCGGCAGAGAGGGTGCAGAACCAAATGCGACTTCACGTAGCCAAGGCGAGGTTCTTCCGCAAAGGCTCGACTATACGCATAGCCACCGATTACGACAACGAGATATTCTGCGATGTAGATAGAACAATCTCTTTAAACCCTGATGGCGATGAGCACTACAATGACTAAGGATGTGGAGCTGATAATTCAAGAGCTAACCACGCAACTATCGGCACAAATAGATGGCAGTCGCAAGAACCTTATCTGCGACTGTCCCTATTGTGGTAAGGCTAAGAAGTTCGGAATATATATTGGCACCCCCACAGCACATAAGCCACTTCTTGCCTCTCACTGCTTTTCGTGTGGTAAATCCTACCGAGAGATAAATCACCTACTTCTGATTTAGGGGTTGAGCTAAACACTAATCTACTGTTTCCATTGGAGCGAGAGGCTGAGATTGACGATGATTTGGATGTGGTGAATATGCCCGACTTTTATAGACGAATGTTTAGCCACCCATATCTTGCTGGGCGTGGATTCAGCTTTGATGACTTCGAATATTTTCCAGTTGGCACTACCAGAGGACTTAAGGTCTAGTTGGTCGTGCGATGTTAGAGTCTACTTTAGTTTTGCAATGTTCGATATGTCAAATGAAGCTGCAATCTCTCCATTACGCCCTCTAATTATTGTGTTCTTATCATCTTCGGATAATATATTGTTAATGATAAGACGCATCTTACCACCATTGTATATAAATGTAGCAAAGCCACAAGCCAATGTTCTGATAGCGGTACTACTAAAGAAAACCAAAGACAAATCATGCTCACACTATTTTACAAGCATTCAGAGAAGAATTACAACGGCTCCCACTCTTTATTTGAATTAAACTGCCTATGTATAGGCTACTCTATATTGTCTTTAAGCATAGCTTAAATCTTAAAAAGGTAAATCATCTGAATATGAATTGTTTTTTTGCATCTGAAAATAACATCTATATGTTGCCATAACATCATTCTCCGAGTTATGGGCTCCCGAGAAATCCTCCCCAAACAATTTTACGTGAAGTTCTTTTAATTTAGGGTATTTATAGCCATAATGTCCAGGTATTTTACAAATATCAATACTGTTCTCCATTGTACAATAGGTTTTCTTAGATACTAGTGTATCGTTTAATCCAGCCCTAATCAACTCAGCACCTAATACTTTTTTGTCAAAATTTACATTATGTGCAACTATACACTTAGCTGCATTAATGTCTAATAAAATATCTCTTATTGCCTTTAAAGCATCGACTCCTTCGCTTCTTGCGATCTCATCTGTAATGCCATGTACTTTTGTTGATTCAGAACTTATCTTAAATCCACTTGGGCGAATAATGTGATTGTGTTTAGATATTATTTCACCATTTTCTGCAACTGTAATCCAACTCAGCTGAACAAGCCTTGGCCAGTTTTGAATGTCAGAGCTTGGTGCTCTGTAATTGAGTGGAATACCGGTTGTTTCTGTGTCAAAAAACAAGTAATGTATTTTGTTGTTATTCTTATTTATTTTCGCTTTTTCTTTAATTTTATTAATTGCATTCACTAAATTAGGTATATCACTACAGTAGCTGAGATGCTCTGAAATCTCAGTACTGGTACCGTCTATGTATCCTACAGCAATTAAGGATGCAAGATTAAAATGAGAAAGGTAGTTATCAGCTTTTGCGAAATACTTTAGGGCATCGGCTTTACTTGCTTTAACATCTTCCCCAATGAGATATTTTACAGCTATATTATTATATGCTTCTCTTGAATAGCATTTTGACAACCAGTTTGCATGCTCTTTTTGATGCTGATTCTCATTGTAGGCAGTCCTCCAGCTATCATATGTTGCCGCAAGTTTAACAGATTTTGCTATTAACAAATCTTCCTCGTTATACTTAAAAGAAAAGACTCGTGATTCTGCACAATAGTAGTCAATTAGATTATTTAAATTATTGATTGATACTGTGAGAGGTATGTGTTTTGGAAGAGCATTCTTTCTAAATGTATATTCGCCACCTGAAACATGCTTAGACGGAGGTACAACAAGGTGGTCTCTCCATCGCAATTCTAATCTTTCAAAAATATCATATTCAACATCAAAACCGTTATAATCTAAATGATAAAACTTTGAATTGTGAGTAAAAAACAATGAATCAGGTGAGTAATTCTCGATAGGGTCTGCTCTGAATATAATATGCAACCCCCAACCGCTACCACTATCTACCACCCATTCATAGTCACTAGGAAGACCAAGCAAACCTAAGCATTTTATGATAAATTGCTCTATTTTTACCTCTCGGTCTTCTTTAGATAAAAGATCTTCCTGAGAAAAAAACAACCTATCAATGTCTATTGCCCTGTACCCTTGATATCCCAGGATTATACCAACACCCTCAGCACTATCCCAATCTTGATCGTTTATATAAAAAAAATCTTGAGAATCATCAAAATATGTTTCCCAATTTTTATCTGTAGGGTTCTTATATGGTTTTTGTACATTATTATCACCTTTTATATGGGTAATATTCATTCCTAGATTGTGATAATAACTCACAAATAACCTTAATTTATCTTTTAACTCCATAGCATTTTTATATAAAACAGTT
>JAWXTU010000189.1:0-2960 GCA_044433285.1 bacterium
GGATTGAAAACAAGCTAAATAATCGCCCTCGTAAAAGGCTCGGCTACCTCACACCAAATGAAAAATTTAAACAAATATTAACTATGAATTCAGTTGCATTTGCAGGTTGAATTCAGCAAACTTTTTATTAAATGAAAATATGTATTCTAACACAAGCTCTTAGAAATAACTATGGTGGGCTTTTGCAAGCTTATGCTTTGCAAAAGATTCTACTTGATATGGGACACGATGTAGTTACAGATAAGTTTGGTGCAAAAATAGAGATTACTCTGTTTGGTCGGGTTCTACACTATGTTTATTCGTTTATAAAAAGATATGTTTTTAATAAAGTCAATTATGATCCGTTTAAATATCTATTAACTCGCTATGACAAAGAGGCGAAAGAACGTAGGATCATCTCGCAGAATACAGATCGCTTTATAGAAAAACACATTAAGACTATAGATTTTTTCAACGGAAGAACAAGACCACATACAGCTACATTAAATCAATTTGATGCCATTGTTGTAGGAAGTGATCAAACTTGGAGATATATATACAATGAATATACACCTGCTTATTTTTTAAATTTTATTAATAATCAAAATATTAAGCGTATTGCTTATGCTGCTTCTTTTGGGAAAGATGATGTTGATGAATACCCTTTGGAATGTTTGAATATCTGTAGGGCTAATTTAGAACTTTTCGATGGCATTTCTGTGCGGGAAGATTCAGGCGTGAAATTATGTAAAGAATTCTTAAATGCTGATGCTACGCATGTATTGGATCCAACTCTTCTTATAGAGAAAGAAGATTATATTGATTTAATAGAGTGTGAAAGTATAAACAATAGAGATAACATCTTAATGTGCTATATACTCGATCAGTCTTCAAGTAAAACAGATTCTGTAAAATTCATCCGTAAAAGGTTAGGTTTACAGGTTTTAAAAGTGATGCCACAAGAAAATTATGCATTTGGATATACACAAGATGTGAGTAAGTGTGTATTTCCTTGTGTCTCCGAATGGATTGCTGGTTTCAGAGATGCTAAATTTGTTGTAACTGACTCTTTTCACGGAACAGTTTTTTCAATAATTTTCAATGTCCCTTTTATTACTATTACTAATAATAATCGAGGAAACACTCGTATTGTTTCGTTATTACGTTTGTTTAATTTGGAGCATTTAATGATTGAATCTGTTGAGGATATTAATGATAGTCATTTTAATCATATTGATTTTATCAAGGTAAATAGTATAAAAAAACAACTTCAACAGAAATCATTGGATTTTCTTAAGATACTCAATTAGTGATACTCTCTCTTTAAAGCTCTAAAATGATAAAAATAAGTGTAATAGTGCCAGTATATAATGCTGAAGATTATTTAGATGAATGTATAAATAGTATTTTGTCTCAAACATTTTCTGAATTTGAGTTATTATTGATAAACGATGGCAGTAGTGATAAATCTAAGGAAATTTGCGACAGCTACACTTCAAATACCAACGTTAAGGTATTTCACAAGAAAAATAGCGGAGTTTCAGATACTCGTAATTTTGGAATAGAACAAGCTACCGGCAAATGGTTAGTTTTTATCGATTCTGATGATATTATCGAAGCAAACATGTTAGAAATATTGTACAATAGTGTGACAAGTAACCAAGCTGATGCAGCTGCAATTAGAGCTTACAGAATAAGAAATAAGCAGATCATTTTTCCAAAAACAGCTATAGTAGAGCAGCTTGTTGATAATGATAGCATTAAACAGAGTCTTTTATTTGCACACGGCATAAGTTCGCTATTTAGAAATGTTCATTTCACCTGTGTTATTTATAATACAGGTATTATACGGAAATACAACATCGTTTTCCCGAAATGCAAAATAGGTGAAGACACTATCTTCTGTACGGAGTATTTGTGGCATTGCTCATCGCTCATCGTCAAAAATTGTGTTTTATATGGTTATCGATATAACTCCTTATCTGCAACCTCAATTTTTCAGCCACATTATTACGAAGATGTTTTATCTCGAAAGATGTTTTGGGATAATCTGATAGATACACTGTGTGCAACTGACATCCATATAAAGAGGGCAGATAGCCACTTTGCGCTAAATATTTATGATTCTATAATAATGCAGATGCTAAATCCATCTTTTAGAGATGGTACATTAAAGCGTGACGATTTTTTGCATAATTTCACAATAGCATGTGAAAAATTAAAACCTCATATTAGTTATTTGTCAATTAAGCGAAAAATCAGATTATTCTTGCTTAGGTTGTCATTAACAAATGATTACACTTATCATTTATTATTAATGTATATAAACAGGAAGTCTTAAATGAAAAAGTCCATCCTATTCATATACGGGCCTCTAAATGGCGGTGGGGCAGAGATCGTTCTGCTTGATGTGTTACGTAATTTTGATTACTCGAAATACAATGTGAACCTATTGTTGATCGTAAATGGAGGCACTCTTTTCGATAGAATACCTAAACAGGTCAATCTATACTCTTTGTGGGACAGTTATTCGGTAGGGTATAAGATTGCTTGCAGGTTGTCAAAATGGTTTGGGATAGACCTTTTCATAAAGCAGCGTTATCGCAGACTTGCACTCCCTAAGGCGGATGTTGCCATAAGCTTCCTTGAGGGGTTGCCATTGAGGTTTCATTATATATTACAACCTGGTGTGAAAAACATATCGTGGGTGCATTGCGATTTACTTAAGCAACACTACACCAAGGATGTATTTCGCAAAGGTGAGGAGATTGCCGCATATAATAGTATGGATGAGGTTATCAATGTGTCGCAAGATGCAGAGATCGCATTTTTGCAGAGGTTTCTCAGCTTAACTACTGTTCATAGTGTGATTTATAACCCCGTTGATACCCCTAATATAAAAACCAAAGCGCTATGTAGCAACGGCAAAATAGAGACTACCGACTGGATTATTGTTGTTCGTCTGACCGCACCAAAAAGAG
>JAWXTU010000190.1:0-2954 GCA_044433285.1 bacterium
AAAATATTCTTAACAATAGACCTCGTAAAAGACTCGGTTACCTCACACCAAACGAAAAATTTAATCAATTAATTAATCAGGATTCTGTTGCATTTGCAAGTTGAATTCAGCATTAAATATTAAATTATTGCTCATCAGACATAGGCTTAATATCCATCTGCCCTCAAAGTTTATGGCTTTTGTATAGCTCTAAACTCTCATCTAGCACATATATAATAAATCTGTTTTTTATCACAGAGACTTTATGTTCTGGATTATTATAATGCCTATCGTAAAAAGTGTATTCATAAACTTTAGGGGGTGTATCACTCTCCACTATTATTGAGCGAAGATTATTGCTACCACTAAAAGCGCAAGAATTTATTAGTCTAGTACTTGCGGGAATAACAAGTTTTTCCAGAGAAGCACAATCACTAAAAGCGTAGTTATTTATTTTTCTTAATGAGTCTGGTAGTGTAATGTCTACCAATGAACTACAATTCCTAAATATAGAATACTCTATCACCTCTACCTGAGGTGGGAATACAATAGATTTCAGAGATTTACAATTCTCAAAGCAATACCAACCGATATATTTAAGAGTATTTGGCAACTGTATAGATTTTAATTTCTTACAGTCTTTAAATGCACTTCTATCAATTTCTAATTGCACATCACTTCGATTTCCAATAGGATTTTTAAATATTACCTGCTTTAAATTACTGCATTTATAAAATGCATGTTTACCTATATAGGTTAAACTTGATGGCAATTTTACCGAAGATAGAGAAGAGCATCTCATAAACGCACTATCGTCTATCGTTCTTACTCCGTCTGGTATTTTAATATTTTTTAAAGAATAACATCTTTCAAACGCTCGTACTCCAATTGCCTCAAGCGAATCTGGGAGTATAACACTCCTTAAATTCCAGCAATCTCTAAACGCAAAGTCTTCTATTTCCTTTACTGTATACACTGTATCATTACACATAATTTCAGATGGGACAGCAGATCGTCTTACCCTTCCAATTACTCTATTCTGCACAAAAGCAACAGTTTTATTTTCATTTGACAATATTTTATAATATTGCTTGTTCCCATATATGTCTATACATTGAATACGCTCTTTAGAATGTGATACTTGCTCTCCAATATATCTATGTAATTGTTCTTGTTTTGTTACGTTCTTTTTGCATGAACAAACATAAACTGCACTTAACATAAATACTATTAGTAGTATATAAAATAAAAATCTTTTCATTGTTATTTAATTTTAAAAATTCCTACCACGAACATTCACTTCGCAAAATTATACTATCTTCAAAAGAGCGTATAAAAATACAACCACCGCCATCTAGGGTAATAACTGGAGAACATATATAGTCTCTTACATCAATATTTTCTCCTGAAAATTTAAACCTTTCAGGTTTTAAGGTTTCAGTTTTCTTTATTACACATAACCTACTCCCTAATTTCGTTGTGAGCCAAAAACAACCATAATAACTTTTCAAATCATCATTAACAACATCCTTAAGTTTTTCTAAATCATCCATTGGTACATCATAAATCAATTCCAACTCACCGACCGGAACATCAAAAGAATCATCGTATTTAATATAATCACTATCCTTATAAAGATCTTTATATATGATATATTCTACAATATCCAAACAACTATCATCAACGATATCCCAAAATACTGAGTAATTTAACTCTTCAGAAAAACATATAGTTATATCAGTTGATTTATTCTTTAAATTTTTTCTGAGCAAATAGTCCCATTCTCCAAAATACACTGTCAAAATTTCACCTTTATCGAAACATGTAGTATCTTGTATATTATCAAATGCATAATTTAAATTGTCAATAATTGTAGAGTCAATAACAATTAATTCGGGTAACGTAAATTCAATTGATTTAATACATTTGCCTGGCAATGCAAATGTAGATAATAAGACTAAAATTAATAAATATTTTTTCATTTTTATTGTTGTATTACAGGTATATCTTCCATATAATCTCTATGACCTTTAAAATCAACACCTAAAGACTTAGAATTATATTCCAAGAACCCAATTCCTTTGACATATAAAAAAGACTTCATTTGTGGATTTTTATCTTCATAAAATTTAGCAGCTTCAATATCTCTTCCCTTTTCTTGACCCATACCACTTGGATATGGAGTTTCTGTAGGGTGATTATGAGTCATACTTATTGAACTACTAGTAACATCTCCAGTAATAACATTTACATAATCTTCGCCTCTGGATGTTATTAAGCTGGCATTATTATCATTATTTTTCACAAGAAGCCACTCCACATTCATATTATTCGCAAAAAACTCAAAAAGTTCTTGTGCTTTATCATTATCATTAATAATAAATTTATAGTTGTCTATTATACTATGCTTTTTAAAACCATCATCTGTTATTGTAGAGTTAAAAGATTTTGAATCTATTATATTATTATTCTTATCTACTACAACAAAAACATCGAAGGAAAAAGGAAGATTACCATTCCTGAGCATTTCTCCATTTTGGTTAAAAACATAATGAGCTCTTCCATCTGGATCCACCAACATCACTGGATTGTTGTTGCAATATGCATAAGAGGAAGTTGATGGGTATTTGTCAGAAAGTGGATCGACTCCGCCCCAAATACTATACTCTGATAGATAATATCGGAAACCGAAGTATAAAAATCCTGTCTCGGCATCTCTCTCCTTGCCTGAGAATGTATAGCGTGCGCTATAATCAGTTGATCGTTGGTCGGCAAACAATTCTCCCCAAGCCATATATTGCAAGTGCTGTACTGCGGTTCCGTTTTGGTTGGTTATCCAAGCTGCTGAACCTATATGGTCTGAATGAACATAATACGTGCCTTCATAATTATTAGAGCCGACACTACTACTGCTGATATAATTTCCTACTAAACCAAACTCTTTCTGATGCCCCACTTGTGTCAACCTGCTTGTT
>JAWXTU010000191.1:0-2934 GCA_044433285.1 bacterium
ATACCACTACTGCTCTCTAAATGCTACACTTTGCGACTGGATTACAGCAACAGCAACTGGTACAATGCCTCCATACACTTACGAGCTTAATAATGAAGTATATGTAATTAAAAACGCTGATGGTAAATATTATAAGGTGAAATTCACTGATATGACCAACGACAAAGATGAGGCAGTTTGTGCAGCATATACATTTGAAGAGATAACAGAATAATATATTTTTCATATTGATATAAGCGTATTTTATATGCAAAGATTAATTTTAGTATTAGTTAGTTTAGTTACATTTACCGCACAAGCAGAGAATGCTGGTGCGGTAAAATATTTTACTGGAATAGTGAGCGATGCCACTACTAATGAGACGATACCAGGTGCAACCGTGCAAGTGCAAGGTAGTGTAATTGGCTGTTTCACAGATAAAGATGGCAGGTTTAAAATCTCTGTATCTCGATATAACAATGTAACTCTTGAAGTGAGTTCGATTGGATATGAGACTGTTTTGATAGTAGCCTCTAACAGAGATATGGATATAAAATTAACCGAGTCTTTAACAGATATAGACGAGGTGGTGATTACGGGCAGTAGAGCTGCTCGTCCGTTAAAAGAGGTACCAGTGCTCACACGTGTAGTGTCGAGTGTTGATATAGAACGTATTAACCCTATGGATTTTCAGTCTCTACTCGAATACGAGATACCAGGACTGCAATTTGGACGTGCCCACGGCTCTAATCAACCAGAGATAACGTTTCAGGGTGTAACTGGTTCATATGTACTGTTTTTGGTAAATGGCGAACGAATGGCAGGCGAGAGTTCTAGTGATAATGTTGATTTTTCTCGTATTAATATCGACGATATTGAACGAGTGGAAATTGTACGTGGTGCGATGAGTACTCTGTACGGTTCTAGTGCAATGGGTGGTGTGATAAACATTATCACAAAGGATGCAAAACGCCCTTTCTCGGCAAATATTAGTAGTCGATTAAACAGTTATGGCGGACATAAACACTATATTTCTGCCGAAACTAAACTCAATAGGTTTAGCTCTTATACATCAGGGGGATATAGTACAGAAGATGCATACTCTGTAACCGATGCTACTGGTGGCACAGCAAGTATGTCGGGCTATCAAATAAATAATGCTGCTCAGCGTTTTAGCTACTCATTTACCGATAATATGAAACTGGATATTGGTGGTAGTTTCTATCAAAATAATCAGTTGGAACTGGTAACAAGCAAATCGCAAGATGTATTTAGATCGTACAGAGGTAATGCTAAATATACTTGGATGATAAATAAAGATCACCAAATAAAAGCAAGTTATCTCAATGATAATTACACAAAACACGTGGAGTATACTAGTGGGGCAAGTTCAGACAAGGAGTATCACGATATACAACACATTGCACGACTGGAGTATATAGCCAATTTTGCAGATAAACATACTTTTATTAGTGGATTAGAGTTCAATTCGGAGAGTCTTTTACACTATCGTATCGACTTGACTGGCAATGATTTCTACACTCAACAAAACTATGTCTCTTTTGTACAAGATGAGTGGAAAATTACCAATAACTTAAATGTAGTGGCTGGTGTACGACTTGATTACAACTCGGATTATGGTGCAAATTTCAGTCCTAAAATTTCTGCAATGTACCGTCTGTATGACTTCAGTTTCCGTGGTGGTTTTGCTATCGGATTTCGTCAACCATCTCTGCGTGAGAGATATGAGGAGTATGATATGGGCGGACTGGGTATGTTTACAATCTATGGCAATGAGGATTTGACTTTTGAGCGTTCAAACCAATACTCTCTCTCTGCAGAGTATAACAAAAATGGATTTAACGCCTCTGCATCCGGTTATTATAATAAATTTGAGAACAAAATTACTATGGCTCTGATGAATGATGGTTCATCAAATTATCAATATTACAATGCCGAAAATGCCTCTACCGCAGGGGCTGATGTTACCGCACAATATCGTATGAAATTTGGTCTACTTGTTAAAGCGTCTTACTCTTATGTAAACTGTTTTGAGGAGTTAAATGGTTACAATGTATCATCTACTCGTCCTCACTCGGCAAATATCAACGCTCAATATTCATTTAAAATTGGTAAACATATCAACACCAACGTAGCATTTAATAGTCGATGGATTTCATCTGTAAATGCGTGGTATCAAGATAGTTCTACAGGCGAAATGTTGTCGACAAAATATGATTCGCGCACAATTTGCGGTGCAAACATTGGTTTTAGATTTCCTCGTGGTATAAATTGTATTTTCCAAGTGGATAATATCTTTAATTTCCAAGATGCGAGCATCTCAAGCGATGCAACTCTTATACCAGAACGTGGTATTAATTGCTCTGGAACTATAAATATTAATATTGCTGACCTATTTAAACTAAAATAAAAGCTTAAAGGGCTTCTGAAAATTCCCCAAAGAAAAAAATTATATCTACTAAAATAACACTAAACGTATGAATATCAATAAGAAAAAGATTTTAATTGCTTCAAGTATTGCGCTTTTAGTAATAGTTATTGCATCATTTGCCTACTCAAATTTTTTGTCGCCTACTAGAATTGCGACTTTCAACTACCCCGATTTTTCGGTTGAGAAGTTTATTCGTTCTAACAACAATCCATTCGTAAAGATTGAGAGTGTAGAACTTGATAATGCAAAGCGACTAAAAAAATATGATATGGTGCTTATCCGTATTCACGGAGCAAGTATGGATTCTACTCATCTGCTGGCTATCGAAGATGCTATTAAAAGCGGTGTTGCGGTGTATGCCACTGAGAGCGACAATGAAAAGATAAATACTCTCTCAGGCAGTGAGATGGATTATGTAAATACTTTATTATCCAATAATTCAGTAAAAAATAATCGTAGTTTTTTTAACTATGTACGTAAGAATATTGACCGTAAAAAAATAG
>JAWXTU010000192.1:0-2918 GCA_044433285.1 bacterium
ATCATCAAAATATTCGTTTATATCCTCTTTGCTCTCTCGGTATGGGTGAGATGGTAAGAACTCAATATTGCCAATTATATCCAAATTAAAGTGCAGCAACTTATCATCAACATCCGCAGCTGCAAACAAGTACCAACGCCTATTGTACTCTTTCAGCAGATATGGATGGAGCATTATATTTTTGCTACACTCCGCATTATATGGTTTGTATTCAATCTCTATAACCTGACGATTTGTGATAGCCGTAAACAATTGACCCAGCAGAGTCGAGTTCTCCAATGGGTTTTTAGTGAACGATATAGCACGATTCTCAGAGCCATTCACCCCTAAACTCAATCGTAAATTTTCAAGTGACTCCAAGTTTGGCAATCCATCGAATTGACCAAGCATTAAGAGAGCCTCCGAGAGCAGATGCCTTTCATCGTCTGACATAGATTTCTTGAATATCGAAAATGCAGGATCAGCATATCGCAAGCACCTCTTAGTGTAACTCTTCTGCATATCAGCCTTGAACCCAGCAGCCGAATACCGTTCAATCTCCGCTTCAAAAGGTTTGTATTCAATATAATTTATATCCTTCTCCACACAACGCCGAGAGACCGAATCCACCCCCATCTCATTCAGTGCCTCATTCACACACCGAGTCAAATCGTCCAGCGAATAGTTCTGATACTTATCGCTCAACAAATCATCCAGAATCTTATATCTGGTCATTGCGTTTTTGTTTACTGGCATAGCTAACCTTTTACTTTTTCTATTAATGGTCTTATCTTTGCATCATACTCTTTATTACCATAATTGAGGACTATTAGATTGGAACAACATCGTGTAATTCCAGTGTACAGCAACTCATCAAAGGTACTTTTACCATCAGACACTTTGTCTAAAATTAAAAATACAACTTTGCTCTCCCATCCTTTAAAGCTATGAATTGTAGATATTTTTATACATCCACTATTCATCCAGAAGTGAAGCTTTTTATTCCTATCTAATACTTTTCTATCAATATTTTTAACTTCATTCTTAAACATTTGATATTCATTTTTATATTGAGATATCCAATTTATAAAGAAGTCGAATTCAATACCTATGTTATTGCATAGTCGTTGTAGAATAATCTCAAATTTTTCATTGCTTATACTGTAAAGATCGTATACAACAAAAAGTCTTACAATGTTTTTATTTGTATTTTCATCGCTTCGCTTATCTTTCAGTAATGTAAAAATCCACGACTTATTTTCAGGTTTAAGATAATTTAAAGTATGTAGATATACATATTCTTGTGTAGCAAACATTGTCGTTGTTTTTTCATTAGTAAGATAGCGATAGTAAGTATCAAATCTCTGCAAGTCATTTATATTATATCCCAAGACTGTAATATCATTACGAGCGATTTGTTCTTTTTTGTTTCTAACATTACCTGTGACAATTGCGTATATTGAGGCAACAGTATCTACATTGTCAAGGTACATATAATTTAAATATCCCTCCTTTTCAAATTCCAATGATAGCATATCGCCTTTTTTGTTGAAATCATCTACCTCATACTTATCTTTAAATATCGATTTCTGAAATTCAATTGCGAGGTCTTTCACTTTGAAGTCTGACCTATAACAAATCTTTAGTTCAGCTGGTCTACTTGCAACATTTGTCGAAACATCTTTATTCTCCGTTATATTACCATAAATATTCTGTTTTACATCTCCGAAAAGAACATACTCGCCATTCTCTGCCAGAAAGTTATTCTTAATAATATCCATCCATACTCGCTTGTAATCCTGTATCTCATCAATTAGAATTACATCATACTTAGATACTTTGTCTTTAACATTATCAAAGATTGAAGGGTCGTCGAATGGGTTCATATCAACCTCACAAACACCATCATCATTAGATGTATCATTTTCTATTCCCAAGTTATTAAATTCAGATTTTATGAATTGGTGATAATTATTAATAACAAATACGTTCCAAGGAAACTCCTCCCTAACACGATTTATCTTATCGTGGATAAAGTTCTTCAGAGTTATATTAAATGTTAATATTAACACCTTTGCATTGGGATTTGTCTCCAAAGCCCTCTTATATCCATATACGGCTCTTGCGGCTAGTACTGTAGTTTTACCAGATCCCATAACCCCCTTTATCCGCTGCTCTTTTGTCGTACTGTGTATGATATTTCGTTGTTTATCCGTATATTTTATATAAACACCATCGTTAAGCATATGGATAGTAGGTTGCATAAACTCTCTGATATTCTCATATATTTCATCAGTAAAGTATATCGACGGACGAGAGATCCAACGATTGTATAGTAGTTTGTTAAATGTTTCAGCATTCAGATTGTCATATCCTAATAGATCTATATTGTACTTTAAGAAGTCCATATACTTGCGATCGTCTATATATGGATTGACTAACTTAGCCGATATAGCAGCCCTATTTGCATTATGAAAATATACAGCACAGGTTACAATGTTAAAATTCTTTATGTTAGTGATTTTCAAAGGCAACAACTTGTCAATATGTAGATTAAAGAGATTGTCCTTGTATTTTAGCACCTGAGAAATTGGTGATTTTACGATGTTTCTTCCTTTCTTCTCTTTCCACTGCCTCTTTTCATTGAGTTCGTAAGCGTCAAGATTCCAATCTTTGACTTCAATAATTAGAACCCCTCCACCTTTTCTCATAACAACAACATCAGGTCTATCTCCATTCATATATGGATTAAAATAAACCTCGTAACTATCATCTAATGTTTGCTCTAAAAAGTTTAATAACGCCCATTCACCTATTTCTGGCTGTACCTTAAACGTTCTAATTTTCTCTATTGGTGGATAAAAATTTGCCATAATTATTTTATTTAACTATCACATATGCCCTATTATCACAAAGATAGAATAATTTTGCGAATTGTA
>JAWXTU010000193.1:0-2906 GCA_044433285.1 bacterium
GCTACAAAAGTTATGGGCTATCGTAATTAGGGAACCGCCGTATGCCGAACGGCACGTACGGTGGTGTGAGAGGTCGGAAACGAAAGTAGGAGAAAACTACTTCGTTTCCTCCTACTCGATCTTTCTCGTTGCTTTTGCTTTTAATAGCACGAGATTACGCTATATTGCCCTGGTTAGCAATTAGATATTCTCTAATACATTAACCATTAAGTTCCAGAATTTTTCTGTGTCGCCAATGTGTAGACGCTCGTCTGGCGAGTGTACATCACGCATTGTAGGTCCAACGCTCACCATATCCAAATGAGGATATTTTTCGAGGAACAAACCGCACTCTAATCCTGCGTGTATAGCAGTGATTTTTGATTTTTTGCCGAATAATTTTTCATACGACTCAGCTACTACATTTGCAATAGGCGATTTTGGATTTGGTTTCCAACCTGGGTAACCATCTCCGTGAGTGGCAGTTGCGCCTGCAAGCACAAATACACTCTCTACCATATTTGCAATATCTTTTTTGCTTGATGTAGTAGAGCTGCGTTGGCTAGTTGTGATAAGTATTTGGTTGTTCTCTAACATTTTTATAGCAGCCAAATTAGTTGATGTCTCTACTAATCCTGGCATATCATCACTCATACGGATAACACCGTGAGGACAAGCATAAATCGAGTAGATAAGGCGACGAGTAGTGTCGGCATCAATAGCCATTTCAGGACGAGCGCAGCTCTCTACCGTAATTTTTACACCTGCTTCTGTAAGTGCATATTCTCCCTCTATCTCTGCAATAAATATGTTTAGTGTTTCGCTCAATTGGTGTTTGTAATTCATTGGTACAGCGCAAGTTGCTGATGCCTCACGAGCGATAGCGTTGCGGAGGTTACCTCCGCTGATAGATGCGATTTTTAGGTCAGTTGCCTGAGCAGTTTGCCACAAAAAACGATTGAGGATTTTGTTTGCATTACCACGGTTAATATGGATATCTCCGCCTGAGTGTCCGCCTTTTAATCCATTTACTGTTAGTGTAAAATAGTACAAATTCTCTGGCATCACCTCTGGTGTGTAATCAAAAGTAACAGTAGTATCTATACCACCTGCGCAGCCGATAAAGAACTCGCCATCATCTTCTGAATCGAGGTTCATAAGTATATCACCTTGCAATAGTTTAGGATCGATAGCAAATGCACCTGTTAGTCCAGTCTCTTCATCTACTGTAAATAAGCACTCTAAGGCAGGGTGTTTTAGGTCGTCGCTAGCCAAAATTGCTAGTTCTGCAGCCATACCGATACCATTGTCAGCACCAAGAGTAGTACCGCGCGCACGTACCCACTCGCCATCTACATAAGCATCGATTGGGTCGGTGTCGAAGTTGTGTTCTGTATCGTTGTTTTTTTCGCATACCATATCCATATGCGATTGCAAAATCACTTTAGGTTTGTTCTCATAGCCTGGTGTAGCTGGTTTGCAAATTAACACGTTACCTGCCTCGTCGGTGCGAGTTTCTAAGTTATGGCTTTTGCCAAATTCTTGCAGATATGCAATAATTCTCTCCTCTTTTTTTGACGGACGAGGGATTTGACAAATAGCGTCGAACTCTCTCCATAATCTCTCTGGTTTCAATGTTTTAATACTCATAGTATGTTTTTTTGTGTGCCTTATTCTCATTGTGAAATTGAGCACGGTTAATAATTATTTTTAGTTCTTCCCTTTAATTTTGGTGTTTTAGTTACACCCTTTTGGGTTGCACCTAATTTTGGGACTACAAAGATAGTAAATATATTGCATATCTTTATATAAATAGCCAAATTTACTGCAAAAAAATCATAAAAATAGATGAACGTGGATTTTTTACTACGATTTACTGTGTAGTTTGAATCTTTTTTATTAATTTTGCAAAATATTTTGTAGCGGTAGTTTTTTTCGCTTAAATTGGTCGATTTTTCGCTTAATCTGATAATAGAGAACATATGCAGTCGATATTTTATACACTTTTGGTTACGGTAGTTTTATTGCTAGTTTGCATTATGGCAATGGCATTTCGTCCTCTTTTTACCAAAAAACGTAAGTTCCCGAATTTGCATATAGGTTCTAATAAAGCGATGAAAGAAAGGGGAATTACGTGTGTTCCGTCGCAAGATAGAGAGGCGCAGCGCAAGGCTAGATTGGAAATGATAAACAAAAATAATAATAAAGGGGACTTTTTAAAAATGCCCCAAACATAAAACTAAACTAAGAATGAAAAAAATGATTTTATTTGCTTTTGGAGCACTTTTATTTGCTTCATGTGGCAATTCTGACAACGGTCAGCAAAATACACCACCGTCAGTGGTTGTATTAGAGGAGGGTGTTGTACTTCCTGTAGCGGTGGTAAATACTGATACTCTATTGTATAACTACGATTTAGCAGTTGAGGCTAACGAAAATTTGATAAAAAAACAAGAGGATATTCGTCTCGACCTAAACCAACGCGCTCGTAATCTTCAAAATGAGGTGGCTGATTTCCAAAAGAAGTTAGAAAATTCAGCATTTTTATCGCGCGAACGTGCAGAGAGCGAGCAAAATCGTTTGATCAAAAAAGAGCAAGATTTGCAACAATTAGAGCAAACAAAAACTCAAGAGCTTATGATAGAGCAACAAAATCTTAGCGAGAGATTGTTGGATAGCATCAACAGCGTAATCAACCACCTTAATGCATCAGGCAAATACGCGTTGATTATCTCTACTAACTCAATGAACAATAACCTCCTTTTCTGCGATCCTAAATACGATATCACCTCTGAAGTAACAGAAATATTAAACGAAAGATACAACAAGAAATAGTTTTTTCTGTTGTAGATTAATAAAAGCCGCCGCTCTATTAACAATATTGTTAAGTGAGCGGCGGCTTTTTCGGTATTTAAGACTTTAAAAAA
>JAWXTU010000194.1:0-2903 GCA_044433285.1 bacterium
ACATATTAAAAAGATTTACTCTGATTATGAACTAACTTCCGAAGCAACTATTAAGAAATACTTAATAGTTCAACAAGAGGGTGAACGTAAAGTTTCAAGAGATGTTGACCACTATAACCTGCAAATGATTATAGCTGTAGGATTTAAGGTAAACAACGAGCGAGCTGTGCAGTTTCGCAAATGGGCAAATGCCATTGTCAAAGATTTCACTATACAAGGGTGGGTAATGGATGATGAGCGACTGAAAAATAGCGGGACGATATTGACAAAAGAGTATTTTGAGAAACAGCTTCAAAAGATACGAGAAATACGTATGTCGGAGCGCAGGTTCTATCAAAAGATTACAGATATTTACGCTACATCAATAGATTATGATTCAACAGCAACGGCAACAAAACGATTTTTCGCAGCGGTACAAAACAAAATGCACTATTCCGTTCACGGTCATACAGCTGCCGAAGTAATTGTTGATAGAGCAGATGCCAACAAAGAGAATATGGGACTCACCTCGTGGGAAGCGTATCCAAACGGTAAAATCCAAAAATACGATGTCTCAATTGCAAAAAATTATCTTGAAGAGGTTGAAATTGCTCAGTTAGAGCGTATTGTATCGTCATATCTCGATTTTGCAGAATTGCAGACAATGCGCAATATCCCAATGACAATGGAAGATTAGGAGAAGCGTTTAAACGGATTTCTCTCTCTTATGGATAGCGAAATACTCCAAGATGCTGGCAAAGTATCAGCAGAAATTGCAAAAATACACGCCGAAAGCGAGTTTGAAAAATTCCGCATAATCCAAGACCGCAAATACATTAGCGATTTTGACGCATTTATGCAGTTGGAGGAGAAGTTAAATAATTAAGAATAAAACCTATGAAAGAAAAATTACTATTATTCTCACTATTATCTTTAATCGTAATTATGTTGTATAGTTGTGATGAAGAGCCAGAGGTGAACACTGCAATATATTTAAATTCAACAGAACAGATAATACTAAAACAGGGAGAAACATCTCAAATCGATATAGACTCAGAATTATCTATAACATATACTAGTGGTAATGAATATTACGCATCCGTATCAAATACAGGGTTAGTGTCGGGTGTATATGTTGGAGAAACAAATATTGAAATAACAAACGGAGTCAGATCAAAAAATGTAACCGTAGTGGTAAAACCTGAATATGATTTTTTTGATGAACCTTGCATAGAGTGGGGAATGTCACAAGAAGATTATATTAATAAATATGGCGAGCCAAGATATACTGGCACAAGATACATTACCTATAATTATGATGGGACTGTTATTACTGCACCTGACGTTAATTACACCACAACAATAAATAGATTAATAGTTCTTTTTGATGATGATAAGTTAAGAGCCTGTATAATAGAGTTTTCGCTAATTCAAACTATTTTATACGACTCTTTTATTTCTGAAATGTCAAATTTTCTTGATGAAAGATATGTAAAAGAAATACCTTGTAGAGATTACTACAGAACATCATCTAATGGATTAACCTCTTTAACCACTACCACAAATATTCATTTATATCAAGAGAGCTCAAGTTTCTATCTTACATACTGTGCTCACGGAGATTATATTGATTTATAGATGTATACCTCTAAGAATATAATTATCGAACAAAAACCTCATCCATATGCCACTCTAAAAACAGTGGATTAGGATTATATTTTTGTGGCATATTGATTTTTAAGCCTTTTATCGCTCCGAAATGAATATCATAATATTCTTTATCACAATGCTCGATAATTTTAGGAGACAATACTATTTTATTACTACTGTCAATTCCGATCAATCCACGATCAAAAGCCTTATCATATAAAGCAGACAAACAGATTCCGTTCTCGGGATTTAGTCTCTCTTTCTCATTTTGTGACCACGGTATTATGTGGCTAGCCAATAATAATTCAGCTATATCAATTCCAGTTATAGCGCACTTTGAATTGTAATTTGCAAGCACAATTTGTCTAAACATATTTTGATTTACACGAGTTTTCACCTCTCGTATCTTCTCATCACCTTTAAGTTCCTTTGTTGAAACAAGCATATTTGAGAACTTATCATCAATAGTTAGCCCCTGTTTTTCTGCAATAATTCGCTCGCTTTCAAACATAAGAGATTCACGATCGTTGATAAATTCATCCCATATCGGCTGACACTGTTTAATACCACCTGTCATACCCTTTACACCTCTATTCTGGTGATACGGATCACAAGATGCAAAATTTACGAGTCTAAGCGCAATAGAATTTGGCGTTCTATCTAATAATTGCGCTAACCCTCCTCGTATATCTTTATTAGTGGAGCTCATTTTTACAAACGGCAACTTTAAATACAAATTAAAAGCCGCTATAAACTCGTCTCTTTCCCAAGACCGTCCTCTCATATTTAATATTAAAGTAAGTTCAATTAATAAATCTTTCGAAAAACAGCTCTGTAGTCATACTTCTAACAATAAATCATCGCCACCAAATAGAGTTATAAACATGCCTTTATCAAATAACAAATAAAAGTCACACATTAAAAGAACAAAAGTATTCTCTAATATTTTTAATGGAGCCTCTCTATCTCGAAATTTAGAAGTAAAACGCCCTCCTCCTAAAAACTTGACAGTAACTTCTTAAGAATTATTATCTTTATTTCTTAATTTAAGCAAATGTTTTTTTTAAAAATTTATAACTATGTGGTTATGTATACAAAATATATTTTACAACTCAGCTGTACTAGTAAATAATTTATCATGAAATATCTTGTTTCTATACTACTACCCCAAATTAGGACAGTTTCGTAAGACAGTTTGTTGATTGAAAAAAAATGCTTATATTTGTGCACAAAAATCATTAAGAGAAATGAGAAAACAACACAGTGCAGAATTT
>JAWXTU010000195.1:0-2901 GCA_044433285.1 bacterium
CGAACGCCTGAACCTGCTGAGTTCCCTTAGTCGCCTCTACATTGATGGAGTAATTTACACTATAATTTTGCTCTTGAGCCATATTTCTACCATTATTATAAAGAATAGTGTATTTTACAAATATATGTTTAATCAGACTTATGGAATCATTCTATTACCATAGCTAATTCAAAAAAAAATAACTAACTTTGCAGTATGGATATTGAATACGACAAAGAAATAAAATCAGCAAAACATAAAACCCCAACTGAATATGCAAATTGGTTAGGGCATCTTCACGCATCTCAGACTACCAGTTCTCAGAAAAAAGAGTTCGGGCAATTCTTTACACCATCGTCAATTTCAGAATTTATGTCTACTCAAATTTCTATTGATAATGAAACTATATCAATATTAGATCCTGGCTGTGGTATTGGCATTCTTTCATGTGCTCTAGTTGAGCACCTTGTAGATATAAACAAACAGCTTAAAAAGATTGCTATTACAGCTTATGAATTGGATGAAAAAATAATTAATCAAACAAAATCGGCATTTGATTTTCTTGTGGAGTGGGCATTAAGTAAGGGCGTTAATATTACTTATGACATAAGAAACTGTGATTACATCTTGGATAATACGAATAGTTGGAGTAATGCAACTCTATTCAGTAATAATACAGGTCTATTTGACGTAATTATATCGAACCCTCCATATTTTAAACTTTCCAAAGACGATGCAAGGGTAAAGGTAATGAATAACATCATAAATGGGCAACCGAATATTTATGCTCTTTTTATTGCCCTGTCTATACGTTTATTGAAAAAAGGTGGTGAGATGATATTCATTACGCCACGAAGTTTTACTTCGGGAAGATATTTTAAATTATTTAGAGATTATATCTTAAGCGAAGCTCATATTAACTTTATACATTTATTCAATACAAGGAAAGAAACTTTCTCGAAAGATAATGTATTGCAAGAAACGTTAATTACAAAATTTACTAAAGATCATAAAGAGCAAACGACTATTATATCGTACAGCGAGAATCTATCAGACCTTAATTGTGCAACTCAAAGAAGTTATAATATATCTGAAATTATAAATCTTTCATCCCCTGCAAAAATTATTCATTTACCTTCGAATGAACAAGAAGAGAGAATAATTCGATTATTTAAGTCTTGGAATGGGTGTTTGAATAAGTATGGAATTCAGATATCAACAGGTCCTGTGGTAGCTTTTAGACAAAAAGACAGTTTGCAAGAGGGTCAGAGTGCTAATACAGCCTCATTATATTGGTTACATAATGTCGTTAAAATGCTAGCAGATCACCCAGTTGCACGACATGGAAAGGAGCAATACATTGAAGTGTCACCAAAGGTATTATCATCACTATTGCCAAATAAGAATTATGTATTTTTAAGACGATTTAGCACCAAAGATGATAGTAGTAGACTAATTGCAGCTCCATATTTTGGCAATATGTCGCAATCTGAGTATATTGGTGTTGAAAATAAATTAAATTATATTTATCGCCCTAATGGACATATGGAAAGAGCTGAGGTTATGGGATTGTCTGCATTATTAAATAGTATAGTTTTTGACACTTATTTCAGGACATTCAATGGCAATACGAATGTAAGTGCAACGGAGCTAAGAGAGATTTCTCTTCCACCACTCGCAACAATAAAGAAAATTGGCAACGAGTTAATTTTAACAAATGATTTTTCAGTGAATAACATAAACAAAATAGTCGAGAGTCATCTTGATAAAACAGTGTAAATTATGAGTAAGATAGAAGATGCAAAAAAAATATTAGCAGCGTTAGGACTTCCTGATGCTCAACAAAACGAAATATCTGCTTTAACCCTTTTGGCTCTATGCAACCTAAAAGAAGTATCTAATTGGTGTGATGCATCAAAGAAAAGCGTTCGTATTAGTAATGATATTATGGCTTTTGTAAATGAAAATTTCAAAAAAGATCAGCCATATGCACCTAATACAAGAGAAACTTTTAGAAGGCAAGTTCTACATCAATTTGTACAAGCAAAAGTTGTTGACTATAATCCTGACATCCCCGACCTTCCTGTCAATAGTCCACGCGCTCATTATGCGATATCCCCAGAAGCGCTCCATGTGATACAATCATACGGTTCTGTTAATTGGGATAATGAAGTGTCAAAGTTCGCAGAAACCATTGGGCTGTTAAGAGAAAGGTATGCTAAAAAAAGAGAGCAGCATTTAATACCTGTTACTGTGAACGGTAAAGAACTTAAATTGTCACCTGGTGCACACAACGAAGTGCAAGCAGCTGTAATAAATGAATTCGCTCCACAATTTGCCTCTGGATCTGAGGTTTTATATTTAGGAGATACCGCAAATAAAGATTTACATATTGACAAAGATACCCTTGCGTCACTTGGTATTACCATAACTGAGCATAGCAAATTGCCTGATATAATAGTCCTAGACAGAGATAAAGGATGGCTATTTTTAATTGAAGTAGTAACTTCGCACGGTCCAATATCTCCAAAACGAATAGTGGAATTGGAGGATTTGTTAAAAGATTGCCCTATTGGAAAAGTATATGTTACCGCATTTGAAAACAGAATCGAATTTAGAAAATATATAGCAGATATTGCTTGGGAGACAGAGGTCTGGTTTGCTGATACACCTGAGCATATGGTGCATTTTAATGGAGATCGGTTTATTGGACCAAGATAAGTAAAATTAAGTCCCTGTCAAATTTGACAGGGACTTTTTGCTAGATTGCCTCTGGTAAATTAGCTGTCATTCGACTTACGACCATCTGTTGATGGAGCCACAATGCCTCCTCCGAAAGCATCGCAAACTCCTCATCAGAAATGGTCTCGAAGTTCGTCGCTGGAAAGTAATGCCGTACATATATCGTCCTCTGACGTATCC
>JAWXTU010000196.1:0-2785 GCA_044433285.1 bacterium
ATATGGCAGTACTGGTACGTACCAATAAAGAGGCACGTAATGTGGCTGACCGCTTGCGTGAAGAAGGAATACCGTTTTGTTCTGCAGATGCGCTGTTGATGGGTGATAATGGTGCAGTGAAATTTCTAATTGCAACCATTCGCTATATTTCGCAGCCATATGAACCATTAAATCGTGCAAACTTTTTTGTGCAGTATAATGATATTATTAATAATAACTCGCAATCGGCTGCCAATTTTAGCCTATTATCAAAACGTGGGGATTGTACAAAATTTGAGGATTATATAAAATGGGAACAAGAGGTTTTTGACACTACAAATCATACAAATTCAGAAAACCTTACATATTCTGAGAGCTCTATAACGCCAGAAACCATATTAAAGGAATTTCAAAAATTAAAAAACTATCCACTTATAAGAATGTTGCAAACTCTCGACTCGCTGTTTGAGTTGAGTGCTAGAAAAAAGATGAGTGCTAGAAATGTGGATAATACTATTTTCTTACAAGCATTCTTTGATAGGGCGCAGGAGTTTGCTAGTAAATATGGTTCAGACGTAAAAGAGTTTCTTAAATATTGGGACGACAAATGCACATCTCTCTCAATCCCAATGTCAGATGATTTTGAGGGTGTTAGGATTTTGACAATACACAAATCTAAGGGGCTAGAATTTGATATAGTATTTGTACCGTTTTGTGATTGGGATATAAAAATCTCATCGCGAAATAATAATTATATGCTATTTACCACAGGCTCTAAGGGCTCTAAGGACTCTAAAGATTCTAAAGACCCTAACGATTCTAAAGACCCTAATGAATTTGATAATATACCTCTGGTACCTATAAATACCAAAAGTTCATCGACCTTGATGAAAACTATATTTAAAGATCAAATTCAATATGAGTATGAAAGTACGGCTCTTGATGTATTAAATACGCTGTATGTGGCTGTTACGCGTGCAAAATCTCAATTATATCTCAATCTTTGTTTATCAGATACAAAAGAGAAAGATGCGGAGTTAAAGACAATACCTGTGCCAAAGTTAATATCAGATTTTCTCGAATCGCCCGAATCGCCCGAATGCAAACCAGACAATAAACAGACGAACAATGAAGAAAATATAGATGAAGCATCTATCACAACATATGAATTTGGTGGTGTAGAAAGTATTACAGCTAAGCCAAATATACAATCACCCGAATATATAGATATTACTTATCCAGTTGCTGGTATTGATGTTGTAGAGGGACGTACACGGTTTAGATATAGCGATATTAATGAAGATTTTGCAGATGATAACACTAATGTAACGTATAATTACAGTGCGCGCAAAGAGGGTATATTATTACATGCTATAATGTCTAAAATTGTAACACCTAACGGTTTAAATGAGGTATTAAGCTCTTATCTCTCATCAGGAGATATGGATAGTGCCGATAAAGATAGATATACAGCTAAAATCAACGAAATATTCGAGAATGAAACTGTCAGAGAGTGGTTCTCTGATAAATATGAGGTGCTTAATGAAGTAGATATATATGAGGGTTCTACTCGAAGTCATTATCGTCCAGACCGTGTGATGATAAGTAAAAATACCAATAAAGCGTTAGTGGTAGATTATAAATTTGGAGATATTACCCCGTCATTACTCAAAAAATATCAAAATCAAGTGCAGAAATATGTATCACTACTAACTGATTTGGGATATGAAACAGAGGGGAAAATTCTCCATGCAAAAGAAAATCCAGTAAAAATTATTGATGTAGGGGACTTCTAAAAACTCCCCGTAACAAAATAGAATTATGAGAATTAAATTATTTTTTTTATTTGCCATAGTATGTGTGTCAACTCTTTTTGTGAGTTGTGGCAGTGGCAAAACCAACCAAGAGAAATCTGAAGAGGCACAAGACACTATTGTTGTTCCTCAGCGTGATATTAAATATGGTGTTGATATCACAGATCTTACAGTGCAAAGCGGCAAAGTAAAATCCAACCAAGTAATATCATCTCTTTTCAATGAATTGGGGGCACCCAAAAGCGTTATAAATCAGCTCTCATTGATACCAGACACGGTTTTTGATGTGAGATTATTAAAAGCAGGTAATAGCTACGAGGCATTTTATACTGCGGATTCTCTACCTCAATTGCAATATTTAGTCTATATGGATACAAAAATCAAATGCGTTGTGTTTCATGTGCAAGACTCATTTTATGTAGAGAGATTTAATAAACCTGTTCTTACTCAGACTAAAGTCTCTGAGGTTACAATCGAGTCCTCGCTGTGGAATGCGATAGTGGATGCAAACTTAAATATAGAGTTGGCTGTTAAGTTATCTGATATTTATGCTTGGACGGTAGATTTTTTCGGGCTGCAAAAGGGTGATGGATTTAAGGTCTATTACGATGAATCATATGTAGATTCTTCTTCGGTTGGTATTTCTGCTATTCATGCCTCTGTTTTCCGTCACAACGATAAAAATGTATATGCAATTGAATATGAGAAAGATGGCAGGTCAGCCTACTGGGATTTGGAGGGGAATAGTGTGAAAAAAGCATTTCTTAAAGCCCCTTTAAGTTTTTCTCGTATATCTAGTGGTTTTACATATGCACGCAAACACCCTGTATATAAAACTGTTCGCCCTCATACTGGGGTAGATTATGCAGCACCAATGGGTACACCTGTAATGTCTATTGGCGATGGGGTAGTTATCTCAAAAGGTTATCAAGGTGGTGGTGGTAATACGGTGAAAATCAAACATAATTCTACTTATACTACAGCCTATTTAC
>JAWXTU010000197.1:0-2780 GCA_044433285.1 bacterium
ATACAACTATTAAGGTTACAGATGATGCGATAAGGCACGCTATACGTGATAATGCAGCAAGGAGTCCTATTACAAATCGGCAAATGGAAAACATCTCGCAAAACATAAAGGGAGCAGAGGTCTATTACGATAACTCTAATGATAAACTTGATGTTTGGGTAGATTTATTGGTGTAATTAATTAAAAATTGTCTTCGTTTTTATGAATATAAAATCTTCTGGTAAGTCTTTTAATTGACTTTCAATCAAAAATGGGACACGAATACTATCGAATTTGATAACAAATTTGTCTATTAAATCACACATTTCTTCGGGGAGATACTTTTTAAGCATATTTGTTATTGACTGAGGGACACCCCAATAAGCACCTGCAAGTGCGCCTGTTATAGATGTAATGGTATTACTATCACCCCCTACTGAAACAGCATTTCTTATTGCATCTTCAAATGATGTAGACTCTATAAAGCAGGCTATCGCTACAGGTAAAGTACCTTGACAAGTAGCATCAAATTTATTGTTGATTTGATAATATTCAACTAAGGTAGAAGTGTCTATATTTAGAAGTTCTGCTTCTCTTATTATACCTTCTTTATCGCCTCTTAATGCGCATAGTATTCCTTTCACAAGACAACTTGCATAATCTCTTGCAATATCTGTATCGTGAGAACAACTAACAGCCTTATTTATTTCTAAATCGAAATCACTAAAATTCTTTAGTCTTGCATAACCAAATGGGCTAATTCTCATTAATGCGCCATTCCCAAAGCTATTATATGGTTCTGGGTTCTCTATCCATTGTAAAAAACGACTAGAAAACCCTGATTTTGGATATTTCTTGCCCCATTTAACAAGACAATCTCTATATGGTTTATCATTAAGAATAGCATCAGCAATCGCAATGATTGCTACTGTATCGTCAGTGAATCTACATTCATCTGTGAACAACTCAAAATCTTTTGTCCTTATATTGTTGAATTCAAAACGAGAGCCAACTATATCTCCAATTATTGCTCCTATCATAATTATTTTATTTTGAAATAAGTTAATGGCTACAAAGGTAAGCAAAATACTCTAATAATGCTCTACCGTTGTGATTTGCTTTAAAATTAGTATCTTTGCAGAATCAAATACAGTAATCTGGTGATTTTGGTGTTTACGATCCTCAGTCTGGATTCTTTCAAAGTTTGAATGAAATCATTAACGACACTGAGTTTGTAGAGGTTTTAAGAATTGACAAATTACTCCTTGACAAGGAGATTTTAAAGCATATATCCGAACCGCTTTAGCTTAATAATGAGATATACTTAAAAATTTTAGTATAATCCTTAACTCTTTCGACAACACCATCTCTATCGACCTCAATAAAATGGGGGAATCCAATTTTTTTGCCAATTAGCGATTCTTTTGAACACTCATATATATGCAAATTGCTCGATACTCCAATAAAGTTTAGCTTATCTAGACAGTGCAGATGGTCAATATATTTTTGTGCATATTGTCTTATGTTATAATCCTCCATAATCTCTATCATTTACGGGGCTACCTTATCGTAGCTCCTATATTATTAATTCAATAATTAGTAGTGAGTATATATAGTGAAAAATTTAAAAACACAAAGATAAGCAAAACACTCCAATAATCCAAATATTATGAGATATTTTTTCAAAAAGTGAAATTATTCCAACTACTCATTGTAATTCACATGAAATTTCCATTTTGTTAACCCATTTTTTTTAATTATCTTTGTAGCGTTAAATTAATACTTCAATATTATGCTTGCTGAAATAGGATATTTTCTACTCTCTTTGTTAGTAAAGGGATTATTAGTTTTAGGTGTAATTGCTATGTTCTATTGGTTGATTAAAGGCATAATAGATATGTGTAAGGACTAATCTTTGCATAACCTAATACAGTTTATGTTTAATTGTTGACAAATTTACTAAGAGATATGGAAACAAATAAAGACCAACCATATATTACAAAGCAATATTTAATAGATAATTATTGCAAATATTACAAAGGAGAGGAAATAAACCCCTTTAAAAATATAGGAGATAACAAAGGTGTGCTCTGGGACACAGAACGAATTTGGGTTATTTCAGAATTAGAAGAATATTCAGACGATGAAATAATGAGAGATTATGTTTACTATGGATTGCTTCATTTTCAAGAGGAAGATAAAACTACCTATTCTTATAAAGCATTGTTATTTCATAGATTCTGCAAACATAACTATTCAATGGAAAGTAGTGTAGAGCCTTTTAAAAAGTTCTACGAACGTTACTATTGTAATTGACCTATTATTTCGAGGTAGATTGTCTTGCCTTTCGTTTTAACCACTCTAAATCTACACCCTCTTTGACCTATCCATTCAAACTCATTTCGTATAGTTTCTTCGCTTTTACCATCCCATAGTTTTTTATATCTATAATCGAATTTGTGGTTGTCAGTATAACGAGAAAAAGGTTATAAATGGCTTTAGCTCCTTTTGGCACTGCAATTACAAAATTATATTCATAAAGTTGTGATTTGCTTTAAAATTAGTATCTTTGCAGAATCAAATACAGTTGCGGCGAGTACAACTGCTAGTACTGCACTGTTGTGATTTGCTTTAAAATTAGTATCTTTGCAGAATCAAATACAGTTGAACAAATTGACGTCTAACCAACGGAATAGTTGTGATTTGCTTTAAAATTAGTATCTTTGCAGAATCAAATACAGTAAATCCAGTGGAATTTAATTACCCATTCGTGTTGTGATTTGCTTTAAAATTAGTATCTT
>JAWXTU010000198.1:0-2764 GCA_044433285.1 bacterium
AGAATAGAAAATATTCTTAACAATAGACCTCGTAAAAAACTCGGTTACCTCACACCAAACGAAAAATTTAATCAATTAATTAATCAGAATTCTGTTGCATTTGCAAGTTGAATTCAGCTTTTAATATTATATCTACATCAATTTTTTTCCCTATAATCTTCATTGATTTTAGATAATCTGTTGATATTGGCACAATTAATATACTATCATCATTATCGTAATAGCTTTGAACTGCCGTCAGTTCCGAACGTACTATATCGTATGTCTCTGAAGTTAAATCAGCTAAAAAGATAGACTTCTGAACTCGCAAACAGCCTTTCTTCAATAAATACTTAACTATTTGATTACGAACTTTATCACTCTCTATATCATACATTATAAAACACAACATATCTGTAACTTTTCTATTCGGATTTTCTATTATACCCAATATTTTATCTATCTTCTCATCTATGGTCAAATCTGAAATCTCTTTCGCTTTGCTCTCTATCGAATCTAATTTTTCATCTGATAACCCTGCTTTTGTTATCCTTGATAATTTTTCTTCAAGTGTTAGCTCTGAATATTTTTTTCTAGGCATTTTCTGAAAGATATACGTTTATTAATTCTAAAATGGTTTGATTGAAATCTGCATTAGTGCCACTACGTGGAGATATAACAGCATTAAATCCGCGTTTTCCATAAAAAAGATTTATCTCGGCTAATCTATGCCCTAATCTGAATCTTAATTTCTTCCCATATTGAATATTTACCATTTCATATAACTGCACTCCGGTCTCTTCTACAAACAATCGTAAATCATCGATTATTTGTGTTATCTCTTCTGGCACAAAATATTGTTGCTCTTTTCGTTTCACTTCCCTACTTTTAGGATTTAATATGCCTTTGATTTTAGCTAAAACCTCTGAATCGGGATCTTTCGATTTTGGAATTTCCGCACTACTAGTATCCACCTGCTTTTTGTCAAGTTCGTGTTTTAAGTTAAACAGTTCCAAACTATTATCAGTATTGAGATAATCATCTAAATTAACTGCAATAGCATCTCTTCGATAAAACACATTAGGATCTACACTAATAAAGCAGGCTCTACAAACATCACTTGTTCTGGTATCTACAACTTGCTCTAAATGCATCTCCATAGCAAATTTACTAACAAATGATTTATAAAAAAGTGAATAAATACCTGAATCATAACACCTCTCTTTTAATCGAAAAAGGACTTTTAGTCCATCTCCACTGGGCGACTCGAAAGAGAGTACAACTGATTCGTTTTTATTAATTCGCTCTCTTAATTCACTAATATCTATATCTTTATCTGACAAATGGTCAATATCAACCATAAAATATTCGGTGTATGCAAAATTCTCAGTTCTACGAAATAGAGGAGAGAATATACCACATACAATGTACGGCAACTGACGTTTGAGTTGTGAGTATTGTTTTGTATCAAGATTTCTTACAATGCGCAATTGTCTGATTTTAGATAAAATTTCTGGTCGTGGATTGCGCAAACTATTATAAAGATAATCAACCGTTATCTTATTTAATTTGTCATTTTGAGACGTTATATTTCCTCCTGCTAATAACATAATCTATTCATATTTTTTAAATTCTTGCGCCAACTTTTGCGCATGCAAATTTAAATGGGTAAGACGTGAACGACTATTTTTGCCTACTTGTATTATCTCCTCTAAATAATCATTTAATGACTGTATTAATACCCTACGACCTAGCTGCTCTAACCAATAAGAGCCATCTTCTCTAATTGAATAATACTCCTCTGTAACAGCATTCTGCGCCATAAGACTATAAACAATATAATCAATCCACACTCTATAAATCTCGATTACATCATACACTAGAACTGGTCTATTATAATCATCTCTGTGCAACACCCCTATATAAGGATCGATACCAGCTTTGATTAATGCTCCTTCCACTTTGCTGTACAACAAACCATATCCATAATTAAGAAAGGCATTAACCACGTCCATTGCAGGACGTTGTGAACGATTTTCGAATCGATATGCCTCTGGTAAAAACAAGTTTAATGCCTGAAAATATATTTTAGAAGATACTCCCTCCCAACCTCGCAATTGCGATGCAATATCTGGTATCACATCTCCTTTTAATGCTTTTATTTTAGTAATATAATCATCTAAACGAGATATTGCCTTGTCGCGTTGTCGTTTAACTGCATCATCTTCTGTTTGCATCATCAATAACAACGCTTGTTGGTTCTCTATTTTACGACAAACAATATCTTTTATCCATGATACAGCTTCCGCCGATAATGTAAAGTTCAATTGTCCTTTTCTAATTGTAGAGATTGAACCATATTTCGGACTCCAAACACGCCCGAGTGGTGTGCCAGATTTATCCATAAATAGCACTTCAATCTCGTTTTCTATCGCCAAGAGAACTGCATCACTTGTAATTTGTGCCCCTTTACTTATCTGAATGGACTTTAACCCTTTGACAGGAATACGCTGCTTACCATCTTTATGGGATATGACAAAGCATTCGTTATCACGATTTAACGACGTTCCAAATGTATTTAATATTAACTCCATAACTATTCTATATAAAAATCATTTACTAAATGTACTTTTGATTTGGCACGAGTAATGGCAGTATACATCCACTGATATGTAGCAGGTGTGGCATTAAGAGTAAAATTACGAGGAATATCAATAAAAACTTCATCCCACTCGCCACCTTGTGATTTATGGCAAGTTAAAGCATAACCAAATACACATCGAAG
>JAWXTU010000199.1:0-2764 GCA_044433285.1 bacterium
CTGCTTAAGCACGGATTTAAATATAAATATTAATTTAAAAATAACATTAACTAGCACAGAATAAGTAATATCTGTCTTATTTTATAAGAAATGTTGTCTAAACTAGGGGCAGTACTTTACTATGGTTCACGTCGACTTTTTGCACACGTAACCAAATATAAGCCTAAATACCATTTCTTTGGTCACGTGCACTTTAACGAACCACGAGAGATAGCGATTAATGGAACTACCTTTGTTAATGTAACAAGGAAGTATTAACTAAAAAATTATAAGACCATGTATTACAATAGAGAAATATCACCTGAATTAGAAGATTTATTAATAACTGGTGAGCTTAAATGGTTAGTTAGATATATAAGAGAACATGACGACTTAGATTTACTCATTGGCAGAAACAAAAGTAAAGAGTTCTGCTCAGTTTATAGGGGGACATCAAGATTTCTTTCTATAGAAAGGTCGTCATTCAAGAAAGCAGTATTCAAAGTAACAGCAAGTAACACATATAAAAAACTATGCCCTGAACTGTTTAGTGATTCATTAAGTGATATTACACCAGAAAGATTAGAAAAATTACGTAATATAGTGAGCAATGATTCTCATTTTGACCGCTATTATAATAATAAAAAAGAGGGTTATTATCAAAATTATTACTCACGTAAGTATGGGTTGCTATCATCTGAATTATCTGAATTTGTGGTTGTAGATAAAGAATCTGTTGTTGGGTATGAAGATGAGAATGAGAAGAATAAACAATTTGCACCAATACAAAGGTTATATTTAGATGTCAGAGAAAAACTGTGTGCTTCTGCTCCAGAATTATATGGGAAACATTTTGCAAATAAAAAAGACGGGACAGAAAAGGAGAAATCCCTCGGATCTGAACTGGATTTATTGGCATTAGACAAAAATGGGAATATCCTATTGATAGAGTTAAAAGATGGAGGTAATACAAATGGAATCTATTTATCTCCATTCCAAATAGGGGTCTATTATGATGCTTTTAGCCAATTTAGTTTTGATGAATTGTTTAACACTGTAATCAGAATGGCAAAACAAAAACAACGTCTTAATTTAATATCTCCAGACTGGAAAATTCCGCAGCAGCCAGGTAAAATGGTAGCAGAACTTGTTATCGGAGGAAAATGTTCAAAAGCTGCATTAGATAGGTTTGAAAGTGTGAAAGAGTTTATTAAAAAGGATAACGAAAAACTATTGAAAGATATATGTGTTAAACACGTTTGATTATGCAAATAAAAATATACAGAGGAATTAACCAAATAGGTGGTTGCATCACAGAGATAGCGACATCCAAGACCAGAGTACTCATTGACTTAGGGCAGAATTTACCAGATAACGAGGGCAAAATAAACGATAATTTTGCAACCACTGAGACGATTAAGAGCCTAACCGATGGTGTAGATGCAATCTTTTACACTCACTATCACGGTGATCATGTTGGCTTGATGGAGTATGTCCCGAAGGAGATTCCGCAATACATTGGCAAGGTGGCGAAGAAGGTCATCAAGACCAAAGCAAAATATCTCCGTAATCAATCAGTAGAGGATTTTGAAATGCTTATTCCGTATCACGTAATGCAGAGAATTAAGATTGGCGATATTGCAGTCACTCCATTTATAGTAAGCCATTCAGCAGCTGATGCGTATATGCTACTTATTGAAGCAGAGGGTAAAAAAGTGTTACATACAGGCGATTTCCGTGACCACGGCTATCTTGGCAAAGGGTTAGAACAGTTTGTTCCAAAATATATAGGACAAGTGGATGTACTCCTTACTGAAGGAACAATGCTCGGTAGACAGAGTGAAAAGGTTAAGCACGAGTCGGATTTACAGCATGAGCTAAAAGAGATATTTCAAAAACACAAATACAACTTTGTGGTCTGCTCGTCAACTGACATGGATAGACTCGCAACGGTTTATGCCGCTAATCCAAAGGTCCGATTGTTTGTGTGCGATGGCTACCAAAGAGATATACTAGATATTTTTACAGCTAATAGTGGCTCATACTCTGAATTATTTAGATTTGAAGAACTTTCAGTATTCCCTAAAGATGGACTTCTTGACGAAATGAAAGCTAAAGGGTTCACAATGCTAGTGCGTCCAAATCAATATAAGACGGGCAAATATTGGAAATTTACCGATCTTATGACAAATACTATATCCAAAGTACAGAGGGCTGTAATATACTCTATGTGGGGAGGCTACCTCGACAGGGAATCGACACGCAATCCGCATCACATAGAGTATTTAGAAAGGTTTGGAAAGAATGTAGAGCGACTTCACACGAGCGGTCACGCTACAACAAAGTGCCTTGTGGAGTTATGTGAAATGACTTCGCCTCGCCTTGCCATTATTCCAATTCATAGCGAGCAGTCGGCAGATTATTTCAATCTAGCTCTGCCCGAAGAACTTAAATTAAAAATTACAATAAGCTCAACTACTTTTGAGGACCTTGAGATTGTAATATAACTTCATTTTTCTGATCTATGAGCTGCTCCATCAGTAGCTCATAGAACACCTGAGCCAGTGCATCGGCTGTGGCTTCTGCATCGGCGAGGGAGTTGATGGCTTTTAGATTGAATGCTATGTTTAAGTCGTAGCCACTGATTACGGCCATCACATCATTGTAAAGTACTGCCCCTAGTTTAGACAACATTTCTTATAAAATAAGACAGATATTACTTATTCTGTGCTAGTTAATGTTATTTTTAAATTAATATTTATATTTAAATCCGTGCTTAAGCAGC
>JAWXTU010000200.1:0-2698 GCA_044433285.1 bacterium
ATAACCATCTGTGCAATTGTTCGCAAGACAAGGGCTATCTCTTAATTTGTCAAATACAAAGAATATTAACAAAAATAGCTGAAATACAGCTGTTTATAATGATTTAATTTACGTATGAAAAAGCCCTCAATGACATTTATTCCTTATATTTTTTCTCATGAACAGATTAATAATTTATTTAGGACTTGTGATACTATGTGTACGCCATTAAAGATTATGCGATATAAATTATTTGCAATACCAGCATTACTAAGGTTATTGTACGGGACAGGACTTCGTGTGGGAGAGGCTATTGCATTAAAGATATCTGATATCGATTTAAAGAACGGTCTTATTTTAATTTCTCAATCAAAAAACAATCAGCAAAGAATAGTACCAGTTAATCAATCTTTAAAAGAGGTATTGATACAATATTATAATGAAAGAAAAAGGCTACCACTACTGGAGAAAAATAATAAAGATGATTATTTCTTTATTTCACCATCTGGCATAAGACTTAAAGGCGATGATGTTTATAATTGGTTTAAGAAGGCTCTAAAACTATGTGATATACCACACATAGGGCGATACAAAGGACCGAGAGTACATGATCTCAGACACACTTTTGCTGTTCACTCATTAAAGGCTCAAGTAGATGCAGGTGTAGATATTTATTGCGCATTACCGATTCTTTCTGTATTTCTTGGCCACAAAAATCTCAAAGGAACAGAACAGTATGTACGGTTAACACAAGAAATGTTTCCTGATGTAATTCAAATGGAAGATAAGATATCTTCATATATTTTTCCAACATCTATTAATTTAACACAAAATGAAGAATAACAATTTTGCAAAATACATAACCTCATTTTTTATAGATTATCTATCAAATGAAAGAGGGGTCAGCCATAATACTATTAGATCATATAGTAATACATTTATGCAATTATTGAATTATATTGACGAATCCAAGCATATTAAGGCTGAGAATATTAAATTAACCAATATTGATAAAAAAACAATACTTGGCTTTCTTGATTGGATACAAGATGTGAAACATTGCAGCAGCTCTACAAGAAATCAAAGATTAGGAGCGATCTTGTCATTTTGTAGGTATATGCAGTATGAAGATGTTATACACATACAGCAATGGCAAGATATACTATCTATTAAAATTAAAAAAGCTGATAGACCAACTATTAATTATCTTTCAGTAGAAGGTGTAAAGTTGATATTAGAACAAGTTCCTATCAACACAAGAATTGGCAGAAGAGATCTTGCTATGATCGCGCTATTATACGATAGTGGGGCTCGTGTTCAAGAAATAATAGATTTAACAGTTAATGATCTACATTTAATTAAGCCATGCTACATAACTTTATATGGAAAAGGCAGAAAAAAAAGATTAGTTCCACTTCACGATAATCAAGTGAAGATTTTAAAAATGTATATATCCGAGAATATGCTAGATAACTTATCGGCAAATCACAAACCATTATTTACAAATAAACAAGGGCATAAGTTATCAAGTGCTGGTGTTACATTTATCTTAAATCGTTATTGTAGTAATGCAAGAATCATAAATTCAGATATTATCCCAGTCAAAATTACACCTCATAGCTTAAGACATAGCAAAGCTATGCACTTGTTGCAATCTGGGGTAAACTTAGTATATATCAGAGATATCCTTGGGCATGTTTCTATACAAACAACAGAAATATATGCTCGAGCAGATTCAAAACAAAAAAGAGAAGCATTAGAAGCGGCATATATAGATATTATCCCAGGTGTTGATACTGTAAAATCATGGGAAAAGGACTCTAAATTAAAAGCATGGCTTAAGAATTTAGGGAAATAAATAATGTATTATCCAAAGTAGTTTTACAAAGTAATGAATATAAACATTTGATAAACAGTATGATTTAACAACTACTTTGGATAATATTTTACTATTGATAACCGATCTTGTCCTGGAAGGTTTTCTTTGTCAACATAATTTTTTCGTTTTTAATTGTTATTTATGAATGTTTATATACTCTGAATAATTGATTTGCACATACGGGTTATCCGATGTGATAGTTTGGTGTACTGCTACTGGTCGCCTCCAAAATAGGCATCGGCGTTTGTACTCAACCCATACAGCTTGGCGAAGTGTTACAGGTAGATTCACTGAGCCTATTAGGGTGTCATTCTCTATCACAGCATCAATACTGATATGCGGAGTCGTCATCTGTACCACCTTGCTTATCACAGGTGTAGAATCCCTAATTATCACGCTGTCTCGCACCTGAGCTTCAATAGGAGCTTCAACCATAATGTCGTGTTTCGCCATAGCTTCGAGATCCTTAATCTTAACTCCCATCTGCTCAATTTTTGTCAAATCCTCAGCTCGGTATCGCTCCATCTCATCAAGAGTGAAGCGCAATGATTTTACATCGGTCGCCATAGTTGTAGAGTCTATTTTCCACTGCTCAATTTCAGAGAGTAGGACATCATTGTTGTATGTTTGTCTATCACGCTCCGCCTTGATGTTGGTTATACGCTTTTGCTGAATCCATATCGTTCCAGCCATTACCAATACGGCAATGAATCCTAATAGGGTGGGTTCTAAAAATTGCTTTTTCACTCCAAAATTTAGGACAAGAACCCGTAATATCCTAAATTGAAGTGTTTATCTGACATCAAAGTTAAATCAAAAAGTTCTAAAATACAAACCTTT
>JAWXTU010000201.1:0-2642 GCA_044433285.1 bacterium
CCGAAATTTCTTGTGGAGTAAAAGGGCGACCATCGATATCCACACGTGGAGTATTGTTATCACCTTTCACCACTTTATAAGGCATACGTGAAATCTCTTTAGATACACGGTCGTAAGTTTCACCCATAAAACGTTTGATAGAGTAGACAGTTTTGTGAGGATTAGTAACGGCTTGACGTTTAGCAGGGTCACCCACTTTACGTTCGCCACCTTCGATAAAAGCTACGATAGATGGGGTTGTACGTTTTCCTTCGCTGTTAGCAACTACTACTGGTTCGTTGCCTTCCATTACAGAGACACAAGAGTTTGTTGTGCCTAAGTCAATTCCAATGATTTTTCCCATAATAATAATGTGTTTATTTATTTATAATTTATTTTCTAGTTTTTGCAGTTCCAACTGTTAAAGTGACTCTACACTTGAAAAAGTGGCTCTACACTTGATATAGTTACAAAGAGCGTGCCAAATATCAAAAAGATATTCGACACGCTCTCAACTCTGCCACGCTACGCCAATTTGGCAGCGATTGATTATAAGATATTTTTTATAAACTTAGTAATAACATTATATGTATTGCCTGCATTATCCGTGTACTCCTCTACTCCATCACTATCAATACGGACCTCACCAATAAAGTGCATTTCAGCATTATACACCTTAAATGTCGAAAATTTTTCATCTACACCACCTTGCGAAGAGACTATACAATTTTGTCTAGAGAATTCATATTTCATATTTGCAATAACAGCATTCATCTCAGATTGTTGATACTCTTGAGCAAAATAATCACCCGAACACTCTTCCTCCTCTTCCTCTGGCGAATATGTCCATACAGTACCACGAAGCCGCGATATTAATTCCCTAACAAATTTTATTGAATTGAGTAGATCCTCATACACCACATACTCATCTTTTGTGTGAGGATTATAGTATCCGCAAGCGCAATTTACTGCGGCAATATTTAAATTTAGCTCCTCCGTCAACCGTCCTTGAAGCTTAAACACATCGGTTAGAGCTATATATGCGGTCTTATAGCCATACTTATTCATTATCGGTTCTACTGCACCCATAAAATCCTCACTAATAACGCCATTATAACCATGTGCAAAATTTGTATTCCCTCTTCTGTCTATACCGATTAATACTGCAACATTTGAAAAAAAGTCCAAATTTACCTCTCCAGAGCCTACACAGCTAAATTCTTCAGAAGTAAAAAAAGCAGCTTTAATATTATCCTCTTGCTCCAAAATGTGCAAAAGAGCATATATGCCGCACTTATCATCACCACCCACTCCAGTAAATTCAGTACCTGGAGTAATTTTACCGTCATTAAACACTACCTTATACAATTTTGGCTGCACAATCTCATGAACCGTATCGATATGTGCACATATACAGGGCACTAACTCCGTATTACCCTTTGTTACTAAGATATTACCACTAGCATCTACTGTGTAATTAACCCCTTGAATTTTATCTAGTTGTTTGACTATATAGTAAAACATAGCAAACTCATATCCAGAATATGACTGTATAGAAAAAATCTCTTTAAGTCTTTTATCTTCTTCTATTTTCATAATATTACTTTTTATCTGTAACTAGGAAGTATCCACCAATTTTAGGTGCACCTCTGAACTCAATCTTATTTGCAGACCTAAGTTCTTTAATTGCCCTCTCAATAGATCTTTGAGAAATTTCCGGAAGACGAGATTTTATCTCTGAACTATTCACCCCACCAAAATCAGAAATAATTGATAAAACTTCACAATTTACTCCGCCATTTACTCCGCCATCGTCATCACCATCAACAACACCGCCAACAGCACCAGCCTCACCACCAACACTTTGAGTGTTTTTTACTCCGCCATTTACTCCGCCATTTACTCCGCCACCATCATATTGAATAATTACCTTGAAAATATCACCCTCTTCAATTATAGGCTTTGCACCATCTACTAAAAGTGGACAATATTTAAAGAGGTTTCTCACTCCGTATCCTAACTCCTCAGCTAAACCTATTTCACGAAATACCCTTGCTATTGTTGGATTTTTGGGGTATGGTTTGTAATTATCAAGAGATATTACGCCCCAATTATTTGGTATATTTGCATTCTCCATTACAACAGTTGTTTTGTAATATCAAGGTCATCATATAACTCTACATTATTTTTTCGGCAGATTGCATCTGTTTTGTAATGAGGCAAAAGAGATGCAATAACATTCTCTTTTCCAAAAAGCAAAACAGACGCTAACGTATACCCCTCTTGACCTGTTTGAGGGTCTATTAGTCTAAGTTTCGCTGAATTTAAGTACATCTGTACTAGCAGAAGATGCATTATGGTCTTAATCCTTGTTGTTGTGGAATTTAGTTTCTGAGTTAAAACAAGCCGTTCGGAGCGGTAAATATTATGAAAAGTCTTAATCCTTGTTGTTGTGTAATTTAGTTTCTGAGTTTATCGCACAAGCTCAAGAAAGACAAGAGAAACTTATTGGTCTTAATCCTTGTTGTTGTGGAATTTAGTTTCTGAGGAGAGAGATAGATACATATAACAGCTCATACAGTCCAAGTCTTAATCCTTGTTGTTGTGGAATTTAGTTTCTGAGTCAAGAAGGGTTGACATACAACCTAAGAAGCCCGTAAGTC
>JAWXTU010000202.1:0-2631 GCA_044433285.1 bacterium
TTCCATTCAGCAGAGCGAAGGAGAGTTTTTTCTCTCTTTCCTCTCTGAAAAAATATTTTATCCTATTCCCTGCAACATTCAAATTCCTCAGTTGCATTTACAAGTTGAATTCAAGAATAATAATTTGGATGCTCAGAAAAAAATCAATATACCCTTAACGACTATGAGGATAAGAAGCAAGGTATCACAGCTCCGGATGGTCGTCTGCTTAATGAATTAATCGTATTTGTATATTAAATTTTTATTGTATATTTGTAATTAGCAGCTAACTAATCACCCTCAATACTACAAAATGACAGAATTTGATGAAATAAAATGGGACAACATAAGCCCTAAGGAGAGCTCTTGTAGCAATGATATTACAACTAATATTATCGATTCAACTATATATGAATCGCTATATGAAGAGCTGTGTATTAAGTGTTCGCCCGAACAATTTCTTGAACCATACAATCAACAAAAAGTTAGAGTGTCGAATAGTTTATATTCTGAGTTAATCTCATTAACAGAGTTTAATACAGTGGAGCTAATTAGTATTCGAGCACGAGCGATAAGTGAATTAGGCATATCATTCTCGACAGGGCATATATTTCCGCAGTTAAAGGAGGCTTGTTACCCCCGTAATTTTATGAAGCCGTATGATGCCACAAAAGTCGAGTTGGCAAACAAATATTATTCTGAGGTATTACAATCGGAGGCTGACGTTGTGAAGTTAGAACAACTTTTAGAAGAAGTCGAAAATAACTTAGAGGTTACAATAGTACTTGGGCGACCTCCAATGAGTGACGAAAGAGTTTGCGCAAAGGAGAGGTTCTATAACGACATAAAGGAGCGAGAGGAGGTAAAGATGCAAGATGAAAAAGCATCGCAATCAGTCGCTTGGTGTGTACTGACAGCCGTAGTTATTCTGTTTATGTCATTATATGCTTCACGTTTTAAATAAATTCACACATAACAATGATAATAAATTTTTGGAATTCAATAATAGATTGGTTCAGGGATCGATCAGACAGAGGTGCCTTAATTAGAGGTTTTAATAAATCTGCTAACGAAGCATTTATTATGGGTATAGCCCCCACTACGTTAAGGGCTAAAACATCACAAGGCGTTAGCTCATATAGACATGAGTTTTCAGCCCGTTTTAACACAGGCTTTAGAATAGAGGTTTTATCGGGATACAAGCTCTCTAAAGAGGAAATTATCATGATTGGTAATACAGTTATTGGCAATGTTGAGTTGGTTCGCAGATTGGTTGTATTAGGGTGGGACACCTTAGAGATACACGACGATTCTCGAACTTATGGTTGCAGATGGAAACTCATTGACTATGCTAATATTGGACTTTCATTAACAGAGTAAATAGTATGAGTAGTATAAACAATATAGATACCCTTAAAGTAGTTGCGACGCAACTTGATAACATTTGCTCTAATAATATAGTCGCAGATGGTTGTAATATATGGCTATACATTGCCCTTGTTGAAGCTGCCATAATTATTGTACTATTATGGCTGGTGTTAAAATCGAATAATATAGATAGTGCCGCTCTGGAGAGGGAGCGAATAAAAAGCCACGTTATGAAGAGTGGTGATATTGATTTTGGTAATATCATCGACAGTTCATTTAATGCCACAGGTCTCTACGACAAACTTAAGGTTAGATGTCATCCCGATAGGTTTCCTAATGACATAGAGAAACAAAAATTAGCAGATAATATCTTTCAAGAGATTACCAAAAATAGAACAAACATCAGGCGATTAAAAGAGTTACAGTCTGAGGCAATAGATAAATTAAATATTAAAATATAACTTATGGAGGTTTTTTTGTTTATAATAGCTCGAGTGATTATATCATTTTTATTGGGACAAATGGGCGCGAAGCGTGATATAGGATTTGGATGGAGTTTTGCATTTAGTTTTATTATATCACCCATTATCGCGTTAATAATAATTTTGTGCTCTAAGAAAAAAGATATTGCTTTTGTAGATATAACCAAAGAGAATTAAGATTAAAGCTTATGAAGATTACAGGTATAATAATGATCATATTTGGCGGATTTGGTCTAATTGGAGGCATACTTTCAGGTGGTAGCATAGGAGGTCTATTCTGGGTTATGCTTGGTGCGTATTTAGTACACTGTGCAAATAAAAAGAAAAAAGCGGCTGATGAGGTAAAAAAATGGCAATAAACTATTATCGCACACAATCCGCTTTTGCGAATATTTTGTTGTTCAAAAAATGTCATAAAAAATATTATCAGATCGCTTGAAAAATAAAAAAACATATGTATATTACACCCATAACTAATTAAAAAATAAATTGTTATGGATAAAATTACTATAGATTCAACAGCTGTAAATATTAACAATATTGATGCTGTACTTGAATGTGCTGTTAGAAATCTTCTTGCGGAAAAATATGCTAAAACAGCGTATGTTATAAGAGAAAATCTTAACGTGGTAGCACACGCTGATTTAAGAACTACCGAAGAAGCAGATGCTTTAATTGAAGAATTACTGCTGGTGCGTTAAAACCCCAGCCTAAAATAAATTTAACTGTTCATTGACATTTTGATTTGATATTGGTTCGGCAAACAGCTCCGAAATTGGGGTCTTATCGAAGGCTGAGACCT
>JAWXTU010000203.1:0-2624 GCA_044433285.1 bacterium
CTAGCGGATGTTATAAATGACGTTCGTTTTATCGATGGAGTGAGAGAAATTGAGGATACTCAACTGATCACTGCCCGAGACCTCATACACCACTTTTGACAATAGCTCTGATATACATATATAATCATTTATATATCAAATGCACATTCAGAAAAAACATATAAACTAGCTTAAGAAATAAAAAACAATACCATTACAAAACAGACTCAACAAGATTACAAATAAGCAACATGAACACCTCTAAAATAATTAATACCGCTGAGCGACACGCATGATAAAAAATTCATATCCACTTGAAAATACAAGTAAAAAATTAAAATCCAGTGTTTATATAACGACATTCAGCACTAAAACACCGATCGTGAATCACGTATCTGAATTAGTAAAAAGTGAGACTATAAATACATTTATATGCTCAACAACACTAAATACATTCACCAAATCATTAAGTGACTCAAATGCATTCTCATTAAAAAAGAGTTTACATTCATATTGTCCAAACATATATTTCAATAACCATGATGCATGTAATTCACTTAAGCATTTATATAACGATATAAATAAAACTCAAATAAAAAATAACTCATCAATAATTTTAGTTATTTCAGACAATATATTCACCTCAAAAAAAGTTAAAAGTGAAATAGCATTCTTTGAAAAAATTCAAACTCTAGCTATTGAGAAATCACTTACTATAAATGTATTAATCTATGGCAGAGATATACATTTAATAAAAAAAATGATCAGCCAACATCCTAACTTATGCGTTGGTTATTCAAGCCTACAAAGCATAGATAAAAAAACCTTTTTATATCATGTTTATTATTGGGGATTGAATACTGGCATGCGAGGAGATAGTGAAACCTATCTTACTCTTAATGATGATCAATCACTCACACCACAATCAAAAATGGGTAATGCTCAAACCGCTTCTCCTCTGAATATCGATGATGAAAGTACAATCTATATCTCACATACAGCGATTGAAAAAAATCAAAAAACATCAGATGCCATGATCTGTTCATCAAATAATGACAGTTTAGAAAAAAGCCTAACAACAATATCCCGAGCAACAATAGTATTAAGCTGTTCAACGAAAAATGAAGTGCGACTATTAGGGATCAGTATATATAAGTTACGAAAAACTTTTGGGCACCATATTAAAATTATAATTAGAGAAATGCAGCCCTGTTTACGTTATTCTGATGAAATGTACTTGCTACAATCAGGTATCAATTTGATCATTCATTTCGGAACTCGATTCTCAAGCATGCTTAGTTCGATAGAGATCTTACGTGGCCAAATACTTACCCGAGCCCTCCCTAGTAGCACAGAAGAATTGCTTAACTTTTACTCACAGACAGAGAAAATAAAAGGTTATACGACCAATGACCGCTTTATTGATTACACCAGTGAATCCTTAGTGCATCTAGATATATCCCAAACTGAGTTTGCCCTAATAAAATTAGAACTTCTCCCTAACATTAGTCCTGAAGCTAATCTTAATATGTGCCAAATCCAAAGGGAGGGTGATGTTATGACTGTGTGTACAAGTGCTATTTATCTATTCTTACAAGGCGTTCGCATGACCGATCTTCCTGTAGCATTGCGCAATATTTTTACGCTACCAATTAGGGATATTTTTTCTAGTCAAACCAGCTTTACAACAGTAGGAAGTATAGAGCGTGAACTGCCAAATATTACACAACATGCTGTAATTATTGAGAATAAATCAGCTCCAGAAGAAGGTCTTACTCGCTCTTCTGAGGATTATTCTGCTCCTGTTATTCTCGCAAAACATAAACCATTGGATTTTTAACATTATGAATATTGAAGATTTTATACTTACCGTCTTATTCAGTGGGTTTTCAGGGATAATTATTGGTTACTTTTTACGAGATATTTCCACCGTGGTAGTGCGCCTTTATAACACCTATGTCCGTAAACCAAAATACTTAGTTAAATACAGTTTTGAAGATAATGGGAATGCAGATAAATGAAGACAAACACACTACAACAACCTCTGTATGGGCTTGGTTGGTGGAATATTTATTTAATCATTAAGATTGGCCTATTTACTCAGGATATTATTCGTTTTCATCCACTTGAGAACTTTGCCTTTGTTGCTTTTTTATTGCTGCCATTAAAACCAAGGGCCCTCAAAATCATACGACAATGTATTGCTGTACCTATTGGATTATGGCTAATGCATTTCGATTCTTTTTTGCCGCCTCTAAATCGTTTATGGGGCCAGATAGGACAGTTATTACAATTTAACCTTAGCTACCTTATTGAGCTTGCTGGTCGCTTTATTTCTCCACAAGCATTTCTTGCTTTATTTGTGTTAATTTTTGCTTATTACTTTTTAAACCAAGTGTTCCGTATTTCTGTTTTCGTTATACTTGCTCTGGTTTACATCAGCCTGCCTCAAAGCATATTTAACTCTCAAGCAAAAGAAACGGTTATTGCTCAACAACCAACTATCACCCAAACGACAACGCCTTGAGCTATGATGATTTCTGGTGTATGGAAGGAAGAGGGAGTTGCGGTGTAATCTGTTGATGTGTTCTCACCAGAACGATTAACAGAAAGGTACACCGCATGACTGATAATACCGTTGTTTC
>JAWXTU010000204.1:0-2622 GCA_044433285.1 bacterium
CTGGAATCATCCCCAAGGAGAATATCATCACCACCTCAAAGCAAGTGTGCCAACGAGTGAAAAACGAGATTGAAGGCATTGAGGATTACAGCGAAATGCAGCAAACGATGGCAAAAATCATCTATTCCCTTTAGCACGATTATGTGATTTGCAGAGCATTTGGCAGTTTTCGATATTGGTTGCTCCTCCTTTGCTCCATGCTGTTACGTGGTCGGCATCCATATCTTTCAATGCCCATATTTTTGTTTTGTTTGCTTCGTGACCAATAGCGCATAATGGGCAATTTGAAACGCCATTTGCCTCTGCTTCGGCGCATTGCTGTGCATATACTCTCTTTTTGGTTGGTTCGTCAAAGATTCTAACATCTAGTAACTTCACATCTACGCATCCTCCTAGTATGTACTCAAATACACCTTTGCGATTCTTGACATAGGAATCGGCATACAGTTCATGCAACTTCTCTGAAATAGCTTTTGGATCATAACCTTGCCCTTTATATGTCTCATAGAGTCTACTCCATTCACGTCCGCACATCTCTTTTTCGACATCAATAAACAGTGACGAGACCCAATCTATTACGGAGCTAAAATAATTTTGCAATTCGTTGATATTGTTATCATAACGATGTAGACTCATATACTCATCTATATTTCCTTTACTTACCCAGTCAAGCGCACATTCTAGGATTTCTTGGCGACTTGCATCTCCTTTTACGTAGGTTTTCCATTTTGAGAGGTTGGCATTTTGGCTATTGCTGAATGTTTTTTTCGCAAGAGTAACAAAGCTACCTGAGAAGATTGCATTATTTAGCTCTTGTGGAGTTAATGGGACTCCTGCAATATTTATAGTCTTGAACCAATCTTTGATTTCGGGCTCTTCACCCTCGCATTCATAGATTAGAAGAGGGGTATCAAGTATTAATTCTCTTTGATTTTTGTCTAGTCCAGTAAAATACTGTTGCATACCTCTGTGGTCTAGTATTGCAAATTTATCTTTAACAAAACGCCCAAGACTTGTTATGCGTTGTTGCCCATCTAGCACTTCGTATTTGTCGGGAGCAGTTTTTACAAAATAGATCAATCCTAATGGGTAGCCTTTCAATATAGAATCAATTACTGCAACATCCTTTTTACCATCATTGTAAATATAATTTCGCTGATATTCAGGCTGAATTGTTAGTTTTCCAGACAGACCAAAAAGACCTTTACCCTCTTCTTTATTATACACAAATCCTTCGCAAATATCTCTAACTGTTATATCTGTTCTTAGTGTTGTTATCATTTTGTTGGGTTTTTATGTTTGATTAATATTCTTGCGTAAACTTCCTTCCCGTTAAGATTAAATCTTTTCCCATAATGTGGATTATTTGCTATATATCTATCAATTCCTAAAATTTCAAATTGTTCTGGTGAATATTTGTCAAGAAATGAAATAGGTACGCCCATAACACCATCATAATCACTTGGAATGGTGATAGTAAAAGAGACCTCTATTGCATCATAGTTATCATATTTTTGATACTCTCCACGCTCTTTCAAGTTTTTATCTTTGCCAAACTTAATATTGTCCGCCATTGTCATAAGAGGCAGTGGCTGATGTCGTTTGCCGTGATCTAAATTTGTGTACCAACAAGAATTACCAAGCCTTGTGAAATCTCCAACATAACCTAATCGTGCAGCTTTCTCTCTATCCTTAATCGCAATCTCAGTGCCTTCTGGCACTGCAAATACCATATCACTACCATTACCAGTCGCCCCCAACCATAATTTATTATTTTTAATCAATGGAAATATCTCCTTATAAGTAATAGCATTCATATTACCAATAACCAAAAACTGCTTTTGCTCTGCAATAATCCACGCCATAAATTCCCTAAATAACGAAAAAGGAGGATTGGTAATAATAATATCCGCCTCGTCACGCAATTTGCAAATCTCCGTAGAACGAAAATCTCCATCACCTTCGAGATACGTCCACTCCAAATCGTCAATATCAATCCTGCCATCACCTGTCTTATCACGGCAAAGGGTAAATATCTTACCATTTACAGTAGTCCGTTTTATATCAAATTGAGCATCTGAGGTCTCAAATAGCGAAGGCATATAACCTGTCTTATAGATCTTGCTATCAGGTGCATAACTAGTGCTAATAAGTTTTTTAAGCCCAAAACGCTCAAAATTCTGAGCAAAATATCGAGTAAAATTACTCCACTCAGGATCATCGCAAGGAAGCAGAACAACTTTACCACGGAATACATCTGGATTGTACTCTAAGTAAGCCGAAACCTCCTTCTCTATATCGTGATACTGAGTATAAAACTCATCTTTCTTAGCGTTCTTTGCGTTAGATAAATTACTATTTGCCATTGTAACTGGTTCGTTAAATTAAATATTTTCGTTTAGAATATTTTATGCTGATACAAAAATAGCAATAAAATTCAGAAATTCAATGGTTTTTCGAAATTCCATCAACGGGCTATCTCTCAACAGCTAAGATTACAGCTTTCAAAACACTTGTAGGCGACATCTTGGCGCAGATGCTATCGGCTCAGGAGATTTCAGGCTATGCAGTAACGATTAGTGCTACGCAGAATGTTCTGGTAGATGATACACTTCGTATCTC
>JAWXTU010000205.1:0-2563 GCA_044433285.1 bacterium
ATCATACCGAAATTTTTTATTTATTTAAAGTGCAAAGATACAAAAATATAGCCATATGCAAAACATTTTTATTCAATTAATTTGTGTATCTGAATTTTAATCTAAAAAACACATTAAAATATTTTTTTTATAAAATATAATATGTACCTTTGCCGAGCGTTTTAAAGTATACAATAAACCTTTTAATTAATTACAACTATAAAATGAAAAATTTTACCTTTGCTCTACTTTTTGTATCAATATGTATTACTACATTTGCGGTACCCGCTAAACCAGGTATTATTGAAATCTTTCAACCAGATGGGACATCACTAAGCATATCTCTTTTTGGTGACCCCTTCTTTAACTACAAAACTACTAGTGATGGGTATTTGATTACTCAAAATAATGAGGGATATTATGTATATGCTCAATACGATGAAGAGAATACTCTTGTAGCTACATCTACTCGTGCAAACAATCTAGAAAATCGTAGTGCAAGTGAAGTTGCTTTTACTAAATCTATTGGTAAACAAATTTTGAGCAGGGGCGAAATTAGCGAGCAACGAGAAGCTGCTTTAGTTCAACGTATTAACACCTTAACTACAGAACAACAAGCACAATATGTAACTAACGCTGTGGGAGAGAAGGGTATTGCAATATTGGTGAGTTTCAGTGACGTGCCTTTTACTTACTCTAATGAAAATTTTGATAATCTACTAAACCAAGAGGGTTATAGCGACAATGGGGCTACTGGGTCGGCTAAAGATTACTTTAAGGCTACATCTCACGGACAATTTAACCCCGATTTTGATGTTTTTGGTCCATATACACTCGATAACACAATGTCATATTACGGATCAAACTCATATGGTGGTACAGACTCTCACCCAGACCAAATGGTTGTTGATGCTGTTGCAAAACTCAAAGCAGACGCAAGCGTTGATGTAGATTTATCTGATTATGATACAGATGGAGATGGTTATGTGGATAATGTATTTATTTTTTATGCTGGTTATGGTGAAGCAGAAGGTGGAGGCGACGATACAATATGGCCACATAAATGGGCTATTTACAAACAAAATATTAGTGGGACTATTACTTACGATGGTGTTACAATTCAGGTGTATGCTTGCTCTTCAGAACTCACTGGTAATTCGGGTAGTGTTATGTGCGGTATCGGTGCTTTCAGCCACGAATTTTCTCACGTACTTGGACTTCCAGATTTCTATGCTACTGATGGCTCTACACATAAAACTTGTGGTAATTGGGATATTATGGATATGGGTTGTTATAACAACGACGCAAAAACTCCTCCAGTATTCTCTGCCCACGAAAAATTTTATGTAGGCTGGCTAACCCCAACTGTATTAAATGAAGAGGAATATATCGTATTAGATAACCTAGAGGAGAGCAATACTGCATATATGATTACTGCGACAGGAGAACATAACCTTAACCCAACAAGTCCTAGTCCAACCGAATACTATCTGCTTGAAAACAGACAACAAAGCGGCTGGGACACATACCTACCTGGTAGTGGTATGCTGATTTCAAAAACAGCATACAGCAAATCGACTTGGTACGCCAATACACCTAACAATGATGCTAATAGTATGGGATATGACATTATAGAAGCTGATGGTATAGACAATGATATGTACTACCTTGGTAAAGCAGGTGACCTATTCCCTGGTAGTGCAGGTGTAACTTCATATTCTCCATACGATAATTACCCTATTACCCAAATCGAAGAGAGAGAAGGTTATATTCTTTTCTCATTTATGGGCGGAGCAAATGACCCTCAAACAGTAAATTTTGATGCTCGCCAATATGGTATTAGTGAATTTGAATCTACAACAGAAGAGAGTAGTAATTTTGGTATCGTATTACCTAATGTTACTGTTACCGATGAAGACTATATTTTTGTTGGTTGGTCATATTCAGAAGATGCAACTGCTGTCAATGCAGGTAAAGCAGATGCGGTTTACTATCCTTTCAGAACTACTACACTCTATGCTGTATACGTAAAAGATGGTATGGTTGTTGGAGCTGATGGAGAACCTGTTACCTGTTTCTACGAGTCGTTTGATGATTTAGAAAAATATACTACACTAAGCTCTGAAACTATTAATAATTATACCGACAATAACGGTTGGGATGGATCTAGTATATCTTGCTATAATGGGGCTATAAAGTTATCAAAAACTGGATATTTAACTACACCTGAACTTCTTTTTTATGATGGTTTATTAATAAAAATCACAGCACGCTCAACTTCTGATGCTACTCTTACGCTCACAGTAGAGGATGCATCTATTGAAAAGACTATAAGCTTATCAAGCAGCGAATCGGAACAATATGTATATATTCAAGATTTCCCTCTTTATGGTAAAATCAAAATAACGTGTGATGTTAACTATCTATTCTTAAATAGTATCTCTTTTTGCTCATCAACTGACGGTACTGTTGATGTAGAAAATGTAGTAGCAGCATCAGATGTTGTTTTATACTCAAAAGATGGCTACTCTACTCTAGCAAATGTCCCTAGCAATACAATAAAGGTGAATTGTTATGATATTAC
>JAWXTU010000206.1:0-2560 GCA_044433285.1 bacterium
TAATATTGAAGCTTTAACAGATGACACTGAATTTGACGAAAATAATAAACCACCTTCTCTAAATGATAATGGTGCTTGGTATTGGACTGGCGAATGCTGGTGGTGGATTCAATTTTACGGCTTAAATTAAAGGGGACTTATAGAAACTGGATTTTAACACTCTAAAACAACAAAAAGGCAAACAGAACAAAATAATAAACCCCGGATCGGAGATAAGTAGAGTCCCCACTCCGAAACAGATGCTCTACAAGGTAGAGACAAATGTTGCAAAATAGGGAACTCTCAAAAAATAAAACTACAACCATGGAGAAATTACGTTTATAGTGCAATATTACCACGTTCACTAAATTTTAACTATATATTAATTAAACATTCTTTATATAGAGTTGTATTTTTAAATCTTGTAAAATTAATTGGGAGTATCTCGAAAAGCCTTTAAGTGAGTAGAGAAATTAAAACTTATAATTACTATGAAAAATTATTTATTTTTAGTACTTTTATTTTTATTGTCATCATGTAATGATAGTAACCTGGAGTATGAGTTAGACAATTCTGAAAATTTACAAAATAACACAGAAGTTGATGACTTTGCTGTATCTGAAGAAATAGCAACTATAATTTCCAATAATTACATGGAAATGAATAATGTACCTATTACCAAAAGTAACATCTCACTAAAGACTGTATATGATAACAATAATGAGCCAGCTATATATATAATAAATTATAACGATGAAGGGTTTACAATTATATCTGCTGATAAAAGATCGTATCCAATTTTAGCATATTCTGATAGTAATAGTTTTTATAACAATGATACTATTCCTATTTATGTAGAAAAATGGATCGACAATACTACTTATTCAATAGAAACACAAAGATTGGATAACTCACCACAAAATTCTATTCTTAAAAATATTTGGGATAATTATCTAGGATTAAACACTAAATCCACTGTTGATGGTAGTTATACAATGACATATGTATTAGATGTCCCAGCGTTATTAAGCACGACTTGGAATCAAAGTGGAACAGGATATAATGATTATATGCCTCTATTATCAAATGGGAATAATGCTTATGCAGGATGCGTCACTGTTGCCGTTTCTCAGATAATGAATTACCATGAATACCCAGACATTTATGATTGGAGCTCTATGGGTACGACAGGAAGCGATGCTACCGCTTTGTTATTTGCAGATGTAGCAGATAAATTAGATGCAGATTATGATACTGACGGAACAAGTATTACAACAGAAGACGTAGTTGGTCTTGTTTTAGATTACGGCTATTCTTCTTCTTCATATGTTGATTACAGTACATCTACCTTACAATATCAACTAAAATATAAACGACCTGTCATAATAAGAGGAGGTGAAAGTGGTTTTTTGGGATATTACAAAAATGGACACGCTTGGGTGTGTGATGGTGGTACAGTAATAAATTATGTATCAACTGAGCTTGAGGAACCACTTGTAAGATCGATTATGTCATACACTACTGCTCATTATCATATGAATTGGGGATGGGGTGGAGTTTGTAATGGTTTCTATTCGTCAGGAGGTTTTTCAAACGATTATGGAGACTTTAATTACAAAAATAAAATAGTTACAATTGCTCGTTAATAAACATATTATAAAAAGCCATAATAATACCATAACTTTTCTATCCTTAGGATGTTATTATATTTTCTATGGCATTTACATAATATCTTTGAAAAAAATAAAAAATTATGAAACGATTTTTTTACCTTATATTTATTTTAGCCTCTTTAGCTTCTTGTGAAAAGAATAGGTGGCTACCAGCTTTCGAAATTCAAACAGACTTATTTATCCTTATTGAAGATAACGAAGGAAACAACTTATTGGAAACAGAAATTAGTGCAGGAGATATTAGAGTTGGTTACTCGACGTCTGGTGAATTTGAGAAATTTTATTCTTCGACGTATACAGGGCATTGCATTGTAGACACTTTAGGAATGAAATTACTAAAGATGACACCAGCTCCTGAATCAAATACAGACCTTACTACATTTATTAAATTTGGTGATTTTGAAACAGATACTATAACATGGTCTGAATCATCTGAAGGCAAATATGTTATAGGTAAGGCTTGGTATAATAGTGAGATTGTTTATGATGTAGATAATTTAACAACCTTACAACAAGAAACTTCATTACCAGTATTTAAAATAGAGAAATAGCTGAGGGAGTATATTTTCCCCAGTGATTAATAATCATTAACGACAAGCAGTTTCTTTTTCGGACTAAATGATTGATAACGAGACGACCTTTTGTAGGGGCAGCCTTTATGCCTGCCCACATTGGTACGGCACGGAGTGCTGTACCAATCAATGGTGGATACAAATGAATATTCGACGGCGACAAGCGCCTTATACGTGGGCAGGCATAAAGGCTGCCCCTACAAACCACCGTCTCGTTATCTAACTGGTTTCTAAAGAGGTAACAAAGTTTTTCTCAGCATCAATAATTAATAACGACAAGCAGGGTTCAATTCAGACTAAATGATTAATAACGAGATCACCTATCACCTATCACCT
>JAWXTU010000207.1:0-2548 GCA_044433285.1 bacterium
GCCAGCTTCCTTCAGATTTTACCTCACGATAAACACCCTTGCTATTGGCTAGACACTTCCCACTATCAGGGCGTGTTAGGGACTTACACCCTTTAGATTATACCCGTGCTGGGCGTACAATCAGAAAGGAGCAACTAGTAAAATAGTTGCTCCTTTTTTTAAAATACACAAACTTCAAAAAAACACAGATTTATTTGATGAGAACTTATAGAATTCAATAACGTAAAAGCGATTTATAGGCGTTTAAGTACACTGGCATATAATCTACAAAAGATGGATATTTACTTCGATTGTCTTTAAACTCAGCGAGCGACTCCCAGAATTCGTTTTGCCAAATAAAACCAAAAGCTTTATCTTGTTTTATCAACTCTGGCAGCTTGCTTTTATCAGTCTTTTCGGCATAGAGCAAAGTGGCGAGTTTTGATATTTGCGCAATAAAAACATCATCATCAATATATCCTGCCTTATCAAAGAGATAGAAAGCCGATTTATAATAATACGAAGATTGTTTTGCGCATTGCAGTTTAAATTTATTTAAATCTGGTGCGAGGGTGATATCAGATATAGCATTTACTAAAGTATATATATCGTTAGAGGGGAAAAATCGACCTAGTCGCACATCTTTGTTATTAATATTAGCACTTCGTGTAATGAAACCACCTAATAGAACACTGTTTTTGCCTCTAATATAACTATTATAACTTATACCTCCCAGCAGGTTAATGTATATCTTTGTATTGCTAAAAGAATCTCCGCAAATATCTTGCAACACATCTATTTGCAATTTAGATATAACCGAAGTATTATAAAGATCCTCAACCTCTTTATATAAATCTGCATGAGATTCAAAAAACGTTGCAAACGATGATCTCTCGTAAATCAGTTCTAGCGATGAAAATAGTTCTTGATAATAAACACTTTCCGACTGAGAGTCAGAGTGATATTGTTTAAAGGTAATTTTACCATTTTCTATGCTACTTGACATAGCAAAATCAATCATCGTTTGATAATCGATATTATTCTCTATTCTACCAGATAACATCAAAAAAGAGACAAGATCTGAATAGGGCAAAAAATACTCCATCACCTCATCTGTATACGGTTTATATTGAGACGTGCGATTATCAATAAGTCCTGAAATTTTACAAATAACGGTTACAAATTCCACTCGTTCATCTACTTTTGCTTGTAATGGATTTGTTTGCGCAGATGCCACAAGTACTAATGGCATAAGCATCAATAATAAAATTAATTTTTTCATTGTTTATTAGGTTTTTAGGTGATATTTTATAGAAACTTCTGTAAATCAATACGTTGGGAGTTGCTTGTATTTTTCAACTAACGCAGGAACCATATCCTTAAAATATGGAAACAAAGCCCTATCTTGAATTAATTGATCAAACGAATCCCACAATTCATTAATCCATATAAATCCCTCGCTCTTGTATTTTACTAGTTTTTGAAAAGCTGCTTGACTATTGATATCTTTAGAAGTATAATAGACTTGACACAATTTCGAATACTGATTAAGAAAAATTTCATCTATGCTATAACCACTTCTATCGAACATCACTACAGCCGATTTATAATAACTCTCTGTATAAATTTTAACCATTGGTTCGATACTACTCAACTCATTATATACAAAAATATCAGTAACACAACTTAGCAAATTATCAATTGGCGTACTATTAAAGATATAACCCCCTTTTATCTCATCTGGGCAACCCACAACGCCTAATATTAACGACGATGCTTGCGGCACAGAATACGCCAGCGAACCACTCAACATCGATAGATAAGGTTTAATGCTTTGATGATCCGTACCGAACAAATCCTCATAAATATCAGTTTTATATTCCGTTATCACATATTCATTATATAGTTTTTCCGCTGCAATATACGTACTACGCTGCGATTTAAAAAACTTGTCGAACGAAGTAAGTTTGTAAAATCTAGATAGCATCACCACAATTTTATCAAGACCCTCCCTCTGGGAATTAATCTCTAGCATAGTAATATAATCCGTATTTACAGAATCATATTTTACCTCCTCGTTTTCTATTTTTAGTGCTAATGATGCACTCACAATGGCTTGATAATTCATCGGTGAACGAGGTATAGGTTTTGAGTCTGGATTTGCTATGATAAAAACATCTCGCAGGTACGGAGCAAAATACTCTTCAACAGCATCTAAATACGTACCGCACTCATTAAGATTATTCTCTGCATTAAATCCCACCAGATGACAAAATACGGATGCAAGTTCCACTCGTTCGTCTACTTTTGCTTGTAATGGATTTGTTTGCGCAGATGCCACAAGTACTAATGGCATAAGCATCAATAATAAAATTAATTTTTTCATTGTTTATTAGGTTTTTAAATAATGTAGAAACTTGTTTTTAATTTTATTTTTATCAGCAAATTACCCCCCCCCGCAAAAAGTTAAAACCTTAAAATAAAAATAGTTACGCTCTTTAATATAAAACTCAAAAAGTTGCTAAATATTGTAATAAATGTTGTAAAACATATTTTTAAAGCAACTAAA
>JAWXTU010000208.1:0-2536 GCA_044433285.1 bacterium
CCTTTTTTGACGAAAATATCCGACAACAAGAATTTTGCTATCGGATAAATTGTAAACTTTAAAAATACTAATCGTATTTTCTTATTTTTAAGGGTCGACTATTTAATAATACAAGCGATGTCTTATACTATAATCTATGAAAAAATATCTTTTGATATTGTTATTGTTTCCTCTGTTTGTTTTGCAGGCGCAAGATAACATACCTTATTATCATAGTTTTGAGGAGTCTCAGACTGAAGAGAATGAGAATTGGGTGTTGAACTATCAACCATATACAACCATATATAATTTTTGGTCCATTGGTAATGTTCTTTCGAGCGATGGTACTAAAAGTTTGTATATGAGTATTGATGGCGGGGTAACTCATAGCTATTTACCATCAAAAGAAAACACTATTCTTGCATATCGAGTCTTTGATATTTCCGAGCCAGGTATTTACGATCTCTCTTTTGACTGGATGGCACTGGGCGATGGTATAAGTTCTCTTATGGTAGCTTGGATAGATGATGATGTGGAGTATATAATGAGTACCAATAGCTCGAATACTGCTATTACTACTAGAGCTTTGACTACCGAAAGTGGATTAACTAATATGCAACTCTCGGCAGAGTGGCAAAATGAGATAACACAAATTGAGGTTGAAACTGGCAAAAGGTATAAATTAGTATTTGCATGGTATAACTCTTCATCATCAGTTACAGCAAACCCGCCAGGTGCTATTGATAATATCTCTATTACATCAACGAATTGCGATCGTGTTACCGATTTCGAGGTAGACGTTATCGATGTAGGATCTACTGCTAGTCTGACTTGGAATGGCTCAGCGGATTCATATGGGATTAAATATAAAATATATACAGACTCTACCTGGGTAGAGACAAAAACAACCTCTACATCGGCTAGTTACTGTAGCTTAAAGACAGGTGTATATTATTTTGCAGTAAGATCTATTTGTGATGGCGATACTGGTGTATGGGTTTATTCAGATAAAACATTGATTTATAATGCGCTGTGCATTGATTATATTAATCTCGATTCAGCTACTTGTACTTATGGAACAATAGCAGACCCTTATCTATACCTTGGTGCTATTGATCATGGTTCTAGCTCAGCTTCTTCGCGTCATACTGTCCATTTTGTTCAAGGGGAACTGGATGCTAATGCTATAGATAGTGATACAGGTTATCAATTATCTACTATTCCAGAGGGGGAGATAGCTAGTGTTCGTATAGGTAATATGGAAAGCAAATCTAAGGCAGAATCAATTACATATGAATATACAGTTGATTCTACTGTAGCCCCTGTGTTGATGCTGAAATATGCTCTAGTGTTGCAGGCTCCAGGTCATGGTAACGATGATGATCCAGAATTTCAACTCACATTTTTAAATGAGTTTGGTAAAGAATTAAGTTCTTGTACATCTGCTACCTTTACTGGTACCACTGATAATGTTCTTGAGGATCGTTCTAATGGATGGTATATTTATAGAGAATCTGATGCTGTTGTTTGGAAAGATTGGACAACTGTTGGTATTAATTTGGCTATTTATCATGGACAGAAGATCAAAATTAGATTAGTAAATCTAGATTGTGGTTTGGGTGGGCATTATTCATATGCATACTTCACATTGGGTTGTTCTGATGGAAAATTAGAGGGTATAAATTGTGGTGATACACCCACCGACTCATTCGTAGCCCCAGATGGGTTTGATTATAAATGGTATTTACTTTCAGATCCCACTCAAACATCTCTCTCTACAGATAGAATTTTTTATGTGTCAGAAGATGATATTAATACCTATGCTGTAAAGGTTATGTTCCCACAAGATAATACCTGTTATTTCACTCTGACAGCTAGTGCAATACCTCGTTTCCCACTAGCTGAGGCTACCACTGAGTATATAGCTGAAAATTGCACATATACTGCTCGTTTAACTAATACATCGCATGTTTATACTGAATATAGTGATAATACTGGTGAGACAATTGAATCTACATATTGGGTATATCCAGATGGGACTGTAGATGCAGAAACTGAAATTGACTATCCGATGCCTAGTGATGGATCTACTGTATCTTTAAAATTAGTGGCGAGTATGGGTTCTGGTATGTGTGAGAGTATAGAAACAATAACTCTCCAAGCACCATCAATTCTTCAAGATGTGGATTCTGTGATAGATTTGAAAATTTGCAGCGGAGGATCTTTTACATTTAAAGGAGAAGAACTAACAGAAACAGGAGTCTATGTAGATTCATTAAAAACAGAGGCAGGCTGTTATAACATCACAACCCTAAATCTTGAGGTAGTCGACAATATTGAAATTTTTATTTCTGACACCATTTGCGCAAATGAGTCTTATATGTTTGGCGATACTACTTTAAATACATCAGGTACTTATATCTATGAATCAACTAGTTATCTAGGTTGCGATAGTACCGCAACTCTTTATTTAGAGGTGATTGATGTGCTATCTTATCTGGCAACAGATGACCTAATCGCTTGTGCCGACGATGGTGCAATTATGATACCAATTTCT